>NZ_JBIALD010000013.1:0-248381 GCF_042873115.1 Streptomyces sp. NPDC005017
CGGGCCCCGGCCGCCACCCCCCCCCCCCCCCCCGCGGGGGGGGGGGGCCGCCCGCGCCCCCCCCCCCCCCCCCCCCGGCCCCGCACCACCCACCCACGCAAGACGCTACGCCCACCCCCACCGGACACGAGCAGGCCGCCGCAGGCACACGCCCCGCACCACCCACCCACGCAAGACGCTACGCCCACCCCCACCGGACACGAGCAGGCCGCCGCAGGCACCCCCTGTCAGTGCCGACCGCTACCGTTTCCCCATGGCCGCCCGTACGAAGACCGCCAAGGACCGACCCTCCTACCGCTGCACCGAATGCGGCTGGCAGACCGCGAAGTGGCTAGGCCGCTGCCCGGAGTGCCAGGCCTGGGGCACGATCGAGGAGTACGGCACGCCCGCGGTCCGCACGACCGCCCCCGGCCGCGTCACCACCTCCGCCCTCCCCATCGCCCAGGTGGACGGCCGCCAGGCCACCGCCCGCACCACCGGCGTCCCCGAACTCGACCGCGTACTCGGCGGCGGCCTGGTCCCCGGCGCGGTCGTCCTGCTCGCAGGCGAACCGGGCGTGGGCAAGTCCACACTCCTCCTCGACGTGGCCGCGAAGGCCGCGAGCGACGAGCACCGCACCCTCTACGTCACCGGCGAGGAGTCCGCGAGCCAGGTCCGCCTCAGAGCGGACCGCATCGGCGCGCTCGCCGACGACCTCTACCTCGCCGCGGAGACCGACCTCGCCGCCGTACTCGGCCACTTGGACGCCGTGAAGCCGTCGCTGCTCATCCTCGACTCGGTGCAGACCGTCGCCTCCCCCGAGATCGAGGGCGCCCCCGGCGGCATGGCCCAGGTCCGCGAGGTCGCCGGCGCGCTCATCCGCGCCTCCAAGGAGCGTGGCATGTCCACCCTCCTGGTGGGCCACGTCACAAAGGACGGCGCGATCGCGGGCCCGCGCCTGCTGGAGCACCTCGTGGACGTCGTCCTGCACTTCGAGGGCGACCGCCACGCCCGCCTCCGCCTGGTGCGCGGCGTCAAGAACCGCTACGGCGCCACGGACGAGGTCGGCTGCTTCGAGCTGCACGACGAGGGCATCACGGGCCTCGCCGACCCCAGCGGCCTGTTCCTGACCCGCCGCGCGGAACCCGTGCCGGGCACCTGCCTGACCGTCACCCTGGAGGGCAAACGCCCCCTGGTCGCGGAGGTCCAGGCGCTCACGGTCGACTCCCAGATCCCGTCCCCCCGCCGCACCACCTCCGGCCTGGAGACGTCCCGGGTGTCGATGATGCTGGCGGTGCTGGAACAGCGGGGCAGGATCAGCGCACTGGGCAAAAGGGACATCTACTCCGCGACGGTCGGCGGAGTGAAACTCACCGAGCCCGCCGCGGACCTGGCGGTGGCCCTCGCCCTGGCCTCCGCGGCCAGCGACACCCCCCTGCCGAAGAATCTCGTGGCGATCGGTGAGGTCGGTCTCGCCGGCGAGGTCAGACGGGTCACGGGCGTGCAGCGCAGACTCGCCGAGGCACACCGTCTGGGGTTCACGCACGCCCTGGTACCGGCCGACCCGGGCAAGATCCCGCCGGGTATGAAGGTGCTGGAAGTCGCGGACATAGGGGACGCTCTCAGGGTTCTGCCGCGCTCGCGTCGCCGAGAGGCCCCCCGGGAGGCGGAGGAGCGCCGGTAGACTTTGCCCTGGTCTCGCCCGTCCGTACGAACCGCGTGCGCGTACGGGAGCGCCCCAGAACCCGCGACCGGAGGAGTGCAGTGGCAGCCAACGACCGGGCGGCAGCTCCCGGAAAGTCCGGTGGGAGTGCCGGTTCCGATGGCCTGATGCGCGCTTCCCTGAGCGCCGTGGCGCCGGGTACGGCGCTGCGCGACGGCCTGGAGCGCGTGCTCCGCGGCAACACCGGCGGCCTGATCGTGCTCGGCTCGGACAAGACCGTCGAGACCATGTGCACGGGCGGCTTCGTGCTGGACGTGGAGTTCAGCGCGACCAGGCTGCGCGAGCTGTGCAAGCTGGACGGCGGCATCGTGGTGTCGTCGGACCTGTCGAAGATCCTGCGGGCGGGCGTGCAGCTCGTGCCGGACCCCACGATCCCGACGGAGGAGACCGGCACCCGGCACCGTACGGCGGACCGGGTCTCGAAGCAGGTCGGCTTCCCGGTCGTGTCGGTCTCGCAGTCGATGCGCCTGATCGCGCTGTACGTGGACGGCCAGCGCCGGGTCCTGGAGGACTCGGCGGCGATCCTGTCCCGGGCCAACCAGGCCCTGGCGACCCTGGAGCGCTACAAGCTGCGCCTGGACGAGGTCGCGGGGACGCTGTCGGCGCTGGAGATCGAGGACCTGGTCACGGTCCGGGACGTCTCGGCCGTGGCGCAGCGCCTGGAGATGGTCCGCCGTATCGCCACCGAGATCGCCGAGTACGTCGTCGAACTGGGCACGGACGGAAGGCTCCTGGCCCTCCAGCTCGACGAGCTGATCGCGGGCGTGGAGCCGGAGCGCGAGCTGGTCGTACGGGACTACGTGCCCGAGCCGACGGCCAAGCGCTCCCGCACGGTGGACGAGGCACTGGCGGAGCTCGACGCCCTGAGCCACGCGGAACTGCTCGAACTGTCCACGGTCGCAAGGGCGTTGGGCTACACGGGCTCGCCCGAGACGCTCGACTCGGCGGTCTCGCCGCGCGGTTTCCGTCTGCTGGCGAAGGTCCCGAGGCTGCCCGGCGCGATCATCGACCGCCTGGTGGAGCACTTCGGCGGCCTCCAGAAGCTGCTCGCCGCGAGCGTGGACGACCTCCAGACGGTGGACGGCGTGGGCGAGGCGCGCGCCCGCAGCGTGCGCGAGGGCCTGTCCCGCCTCGCGGAGTCGTCGATCCTGGAACGCTACGTCTGAGACGGGCCGGCCGGCCCCGAAACGGATAGCAGAACCCGTCACCCCGAAACCCGTCACCTCGAAACCGGTCGTACCGAAACGGGTCACCCCGCAACGGGTCGCCCCGGAGCCGACAGCCCCGAAACGGATCGCCCCGAAGACACCCGACCCCGAACCCCTCACCCCGGATCAGACCGCTCCGAACGCGTCACCCCGGAACCGGCCGCCCGAAGCCGCCCCACCCCGAAACCCGCCGCCCCGGAACGGGTCACCCCGAAACCGGTGGCCCCGAAACTAGTCGGCCTTCAGCAGGAACGACGTCTGCGCCTTGGCGAACCCCGCGGACCGCGCCTCGACGAGGTACGTCCCCGCCCCGGCCACCCCCGCCGGAGGCGTACCGCACTCGGCGGCGCTCGGCTTGCGGTCCCACTCCACGGTGTAGGTGATGCTGCTGCCCGCGGGCACCCGGTACAGCCGGCCGGCGGCGCCCTCCGGACAGTCGGCCGAAGACCAGTACGGCTCGTCCTCGTTGGTCCGCGTGATGGTCAACACCGCGCCCCTGGGCCCGAGATCGACCTTGCAGTCGCCGCCGGAGGAGTTCTTCGCGGTGATCTGGAACGAGGGCGTCTGGTCCGGCGAGTAGGAGTTGTGCAGGCTGCGCAGGGTCAACGTCACAGCATTGGAAGTGCAGTTGGGCAGCGAGGAGCTCGCGGGCAGGGTGCTGACGGAACCACCGCCGCTGTCGACGGCACCGCCCGCCGATCCCGAGCCGCCGGCGCCGGACCCGTCGCCCCCGTCGGAACCGCCCGCCCCGGAACCGTTGGCGCCGTCGGAGTCGTCGCCGGTGCCGGACCCCGTGTCCCCGCCGGAGCCGGCCCCCGATCCGGAGCCTGACCCGTCGGACCCCCCGTCGCCCGACTCGTCGCGCCCGCCCGGGGCCTGACTGATCGCCGGACCGGAACCGGAAGGACCGGGAGTGATGGTGGAGGGCGCGGGATTCTTGCCGTTGGTGCCCTGCGCGTCCTTCCTGCCGCCGCCGCCCGAGACGACGACCCAGGTGGCCAGCAGCGCCAACAAGGCGACCATGGACACCAGAACGACCCTCCGTCGCCAGTAGATGGAGGAGGGAAGCGGCCCGACCGGATTGCGCAGAGATCCCACGGCGCAAACTGTACGAGAGATCGGCGCCCCAGCCTGCCCCACCCGCCGTTGATCGCATCAACTTTTCCGGATCATCATCCCGGACTCCCCGACGAGCGTTCGCAGTCGCGCGCCTTGCACCTATGGCCAAGGCCGCCGGACGGCACGGTCCACCCCGCCACACACCCCGGGTGGCGCTCCCCCCGACCCCCCGCCGCCGCATGGCAGGATCGGAAGTGCCATGACTGCGCCCACGAAGCCCCCGCACAGCACGCCCCCGCCCACGGAGACGGCCGAGACAGCGGCAGCCGCCTCCTCCCGGGGAGCGGATCTGCACGCACCGGTCATCGACTGGTTCGACGAGAACGCCCGTGACCTGCCCTGGCGGCGCCCCGAGGCCGGGGCGTGGGGCGTGATGGTCAGCGAGTTCATGCTCCAGCAGACGCCGGTCAACCGCGTCCTGCCGGTGTACGAGCAGTGGCTGGCCCGCTGGCCGCGCCCGGCGGACCTCGCCCGCGAGGCCCCCGGCGAGGCGGTACGCGCCTGGGGCCGACTCGGTTATCCGCGCCGCGCGCTGCGGCTGCACGGCGCCGCGGCCGCCATAACGGAGCGGCACGGCGGTGACGTACCGTCCGACCACGCGCAGTTGCTCGCGCTGCCCGGCATCGGCGAGTACACGGCCGCCGCGGTGGCGTCGTTCGCGTACGGGCGCCGGCACGCGGTGCTGGACACCAACGTACGGCGGGTGTTCGCGCGCGCGGTGACGGGCGTGCGGTATCCGCCGAACGCCACCACCGCCGCCGAACGCAGGCTGGCCCGCGCGCTGCTCCCGGAGGAGGAGGCGACGGCCGCGCGCTGGGCGGCGGCCTCGATGGAGCTGGGCGCGCTGGTGTGCACGGCGAAGAACGAGACGTGCCACCGCTGCCCGATCGCGGCGCAGTGCGCCTGGCGCCTCGCGGGCAAGCCGGAGCACGACGGCCCGCCACGCCGGGGGCAGACGTACGCGGGCACCGACCGCCAGGTCCGCGGCAAGCTGCTCGCCGTACTGCGCGATGCGCGCACGCCGGTCGAGCAGGCCGCGCTCGACGCCGTCTGGCACGAGCCGGTGCAGCGCGCCCGCGCCCTGGACGGGCTGGTCTCCGACGGCCTGGTCGAACCGCTGCCGGGCGGCCTGTACCGCCTGCCGTCGAGCTGAACCCGGCCGGCCCGCCGGGCCTCCGCAACGGACCCGTAGGAAACGGGGCCGCCGAGAAGCCGGTCCCGTGACAAGCGGCCGTAACGAACGACCGCACCCGACCCGCGCCCCGAATTCCCCCAAAGCACGGCAACTCGGCGACCCGCCTTACCCCGTTCCTACTTCTGTTACACAACCGACGGACAGCCGCGCGCTGTCCGCAGGCTGCTTCGGACAGCCCCGTGACAACCCCTCCGTAGCTTCTTGGGCAGACCAGACACGGGGAAGCGGGAGGCGGTTGATCATGGCGCAGGGCGAGGTGCTCGAGTTCGAGGAGTACGTCCGTACCCGGCAGGACGCGCTGTTGCGCAGTGCCCGTCGGCTGGTACCGGACCCCGTCGACGCACAGGACCTGCTCCAGACCGCCCTGGCCCGTACGTACGGCCGCTGGGAGGGCATCGCCGACAAGCGGCTGGCGGACGCCTATCTGCGCCGGGTGATGATCAACACCCGGACCGAGTGGTGGCGCGCCCGCAAGCTGGAGGAGGTCCCGACCGAGCAGCTGCCCGAGGCCTGCGTGGACGACTCCGCCGAGCAGCACGCCGACCGTGCCCTGCTGATGGACGTGCTGAAGGTGCTCGCCCCGAAGCAGCGCAGCGTGGTCGTGCTGCGACACTGGGAGCAGATGTCCACGGAGGAGACGGCCGCCGCTCTCGGCATGTCGGCCGGAACCGTCAAGAGCACGCTGCACCGGGCCCTCGCGCGGCTCCGCGAGGAGCTGGAGTCCCGCGATCTCGACGCACGCGCGCTGGAGCGTGAGGAGCGGGAGCGTTGCGCGGCCTGAGCGGCGCGGAATCCACACAGGACCGGTACCCGGCACAGCCCCCTCGGGGTTCCGCGGAAGCCGGACGGCACGAAGCCGGACGGTACGGGGAGCGCACGGTGCCCCCGCGCGGGCGGGACTCCTGGCGGGCGGTGAGCACGGCGGCGGCCGGTCTCGCCGCCCTCGCCCTCGCGGTCTCCGCGTGTTCCACCGGCGGCACCGGCGCCCGCGACGAAGGCCCGGCCCACGCCGACGGCCTGGCGGGGGCGGCGGCCTCCCCCTCGGTCCCGGCGGCGGCCCCCTCGCGGGTGAACGCCGTACGGCTGGTGCAGGAGGACCCGCTGGTGTCGGGCGCGGTCAAGCAGGGCCTGCGCCCGTGCGCCGGCGACAAGTACCCGGTCGACGTTTCCTACGGCGAGCTGACCGGCGGCCCGGCCGACGACGTCGTGATCAACGTGCTGACCTGCGGTGACACCGTCGGTGTCGGCTCGTACGTGTACCGCCGCGAGGGCGGCCGCTACGAGAACGTCTTCCGGGTCGAGGAACCCCCCGTCTACGCCGAGATCGACCGCGGCGACCTGCTGGTGACCAAGCAGGTCTACGACGAGGGCGACCCGGTGACCGACCCGTCCGGCGAGGACGTGATCACCTACAGCTGGGCGACGGACCGTTTCGTCGCCGGGCACCACTGGCACAACGACTACGGCACGACCGCCGGGGGCGAGCAGCCCGCCCCGGCGCCCGAGAGCGACTGACGGAGCATCCGGATGGCAGACCAGACCCACGTGCTGTTCGTGGAGGACGACGACGTCATCCGCGAGGCCACCCAGCTCGCCCTGGAGCGGGACGGCTTCGCGGTCACCGCCATGCCCGACGGGCTGTCCGGCCTCGAGGCGTTCCGCGCGCACCGCCCGGACATCGCCCTGCTGGACGTGATGGTGCCGGGCCTGGACGGGGTGAGCCTGTGCCGCCGTATCCGCGACGAGTCGACCGTGCCGGTGATCATGCTGTCCGCGCGGGCCGACTCCATCGACGTGGTGCTCGGCCTGGAGGCGGGCGCCGACGACTACGTCACCAAGCCGTTCGACGGGGCCGTGCTGGTCGCCCGTATCCGTGCGGTGCTGCGCCGCTTCGGGCACGCGAGCGGCGGCGCGCGCGCCGAGGAGGCCGGGGCCGCGGTCGGCGGGGTGCTGACCTTCGGCGATCTGGAGATCGACACCGAGGGTATGGAGGTGCGCCGGGCCGGGCGGCCGGTCGCGCTCACCCCGACCGAGATGCGGCTGCTGCTGGAGTTCTCCTCCGCGCCGGGGACCGTCCTGTCCCGGGACAAGCTGCTGGAGCGGGTGTGGGACTACGGCTGGGGCGGTGACACCCGGGTCGTCGACGTCCATGTGCAGCGGCTGCGGACGAAGATCGGCCAGGACCGCATCGAGACCGTGCGCGGTTTCGGCTACAAGCTCAAGGCGTGAGCGGGCGAGGGCGGGGCGCGGCCGTGCGGGGGGACACCGGGGGATCGCTGCCCCGACGCGTGCACACATGGACCGGGCTCGGGCGCCGGCGACGACAGCCCGACGCGGACGGCGGCCGTCCGCCGGGGCTCGCCCCCGGGAGCGGCGACGACGACCGTTTCACCGCCCCCATCCGCCGGAACGACGACGATCCGTACGCCGCCGCTGCCCGCCGCACCGCCGAGGACGCGTACACCGACCTGACCCGCCGCACCGCCGACTACCCGTACATCGGCCAGGCCTTCCGAACCGTCGACGATCCGCGCCCCCGGTTTCCGCTCCCCCACCCCTTCCCCCACCACGACAGCGGCTCCAGCCCAGGTCACCCGCGCCACCCGGTCACCGGCAGCCCGCACCCGCGGGCGCATCTCCGTTCGCCCTGCCTCGGCAGACTCACCGGCCCCCTGCTCCGCACGCGCCTCGGTCGGCGGTTCGCCGGGAACCTGCGCCGGACCCGGATCGGCAGACGGCTCGGCAGGCGTCTCGGCGACGGTCTGCGCACCGGACTGCGCTGGAAGCTCAGCGCGGCCATCGCCCTGGTCGGCGCGCTGGTCGCCGTGGCGCTGAGTCTGGTCGTGCACAACGCCGCCCGGGTCTCGATGCTGGACAACGCCCGTGGCCTGGCCGACGAGCGGGTGCGGATCGCCCAGCGCAACTACGAGCTGAACGGCCGGCCCAACTTCCCCGACATCGTCGTCGACGACCCCGATCTGCCCGCCGAGCTGCGGGAGAAGGTGGAGCGCGGGCGGCGGGCGACCTATGTGTGCGACAGCCACGACGGGCCGCCGGAGATCTGGGCGGCCGTGCCGGTGACGGACGGGCGGGTGCTGTCCCTGCACAGCGGCTTCCCCGACCGCAGCGCGGACATCCTCGACGACCTGGACCAGGCGCTGGTCATCGGCTCGATCGCGGCCGTCCTGGGCGGCAGCGCGCTCGGCGTGCTGATCGGCGCGCAGCTGTCGAGCCGGCTGCGCCAGGCGGCCTCGGCCGCGAACCGGGTCGCCAAGGGCGAGACCGAGGTCCGGGTCCGTGAGGAGATAGGCGGGGTCGTCCGGGACGAGACCGACGATCTGGCGCGGGCGGTGGACGCGATGGCGGACGCGCTGCGCCAGCGTCTGGAGGCCGAGCGCCGGGTCACCGCCGACATCGCGCACGAGCTGCGCACCCCGGTCACGGGCCTGCTGACCGCGGCCGAACTGCTGCCGCCCGGCCGTCCGACCGAGCTGGTGCTGGACCGGGCCAAGGCGATGCGCACGCTGGTGGAGGACGTGCTGGAGGTGGCCCGGCTGGACGGGGCCTCGGAGCGGGCGGAACTCCAGGACATCATGCTGGGCGAGTTCGTGGCCCGGCGCGTGGCGGCCAAGGACCCGGACGCCGAGGTGCTGGTGGTGCACGAGTCGGAGGTCACCACCGACCCGCGCCGCCTGGAGCGGGTGCTGTTCAATCTGCTGGCCAACGCCGCCCGGCACGGCCGCCCGCCCATCGAGGTCACGGTCGAGGGCCGGGTGATCCGGGTCCGCGACCACGGCCCCGGCTTCCCCGAGGACCTGCTCGCCGAGGGCCCGAGCCGCTTCCGCACCGGCAGCAAGGACCGCGCCGGGCACGGGCACGGTCTGGGCCTGACCATCGCGGCCGGCCAGGCCCGTGTGCTGGGGGCCCGGCTGACCTTCCGCAACGTACGGCCGCCGGGCGCGCCGGAGCATGTGCCTGCCGACGGCGCGGTCGCGGTGCTGTGGCTGCCGGAACACGCGCCCACGAACACGGGCAGTCACCCGATGCTCCCGGCGCCGAAGTAGCCCCGGCCTCACTGCGGCACCGGCGGCCCCGGGGTCACCGGCTCAGCAGGCCCAGTCCTTGTCCAGGTCGAGCTCGCCCTCGTGGGGCTGGGTGAAGGAGAACCAGTTCCCCGAGTCGTCGCGGAACAGGGCCTCCGTGCCGTACGGGCGCTCCTGGGGGTCCTGGAGGAACTCCACGCCACGGTCCTTCAGCTTCTTGCAGTCGCCGTGGATGTCGTCGGTGGTGAGCACTCCGGCGCCGAGCACTCCCTTGGTCACCAGCGTCTTCACCATCTCGGCGGACTCGGGGTCCATGGCGGGCGGGCCGGGCACCATCAGGGTGAGCTCGACGTCGGGCTGTGCCGGGGAGCCGACGGTGAGCCAGCGCATCCCGCCCTCGCCCATCGTCATGTCCGTACGGACCTCCAGCCCCAGCTTCTCGGTGTAGAACTCCTTGGCACGGTCCTGGTCCAGTACCCAGACGGTCGAGATCTTGAGTCCCTTGATCACGGCTTGCTCCTGTGAGGTGCTGCTGAACTGGCTTGTGCCGCCACCGTAGGCAGCACGGCCCCCGGCCCGCTTCTCCGGAATTGCGCTCCCCCTCGCTCCTCCGGAATCGGACTCCACAGCCTCCCCGGGACCGCGCTCCCCTGCTTCACCGGCGCGGCCTTCACCGCCCGCGGCCGTCGCCGCCCTGTCGGCCACCGGTTCCGCCACCCGGTCCGCCGCCGAAGCCGCCCGCCCAGAGCATGGCGTAGCACCCGGGTATGAGCGCGGCCCCGCGGCCGACGTGTGTCGCCCGGTACTCGCTGGGGGTCAGCCCGGTCCACAGCTTGAACCGGGTCGAGAACGTGCCGAGGCTGCTGAAGCCGACCAGGTGGCAGATCTCGGTGACGGTCAGGTTGGCGGTGCGCAGAAGGTCCTGCGCCCGCTCTATCCGGCGGTGGGTCAGATACTGGCCGGGGGTCTCGCCGTACGCCCCTTTGAAGGCGCGGACGAAGTGGTAGCGGGAGTAGCCGGCGTGTGCCGCGACCGCGTCCAGGTCGAGGTCGGGATCGGCCCAGTCCCGGTCCATGGCGTCCTTGGCGAGCCGCAGCTGCCGCAGCCTGTCCACGCGGGCCTCCCCTCCGTCGTCGCACGGCCCTGTTCCTCCGTGGACCGATGGTGGCACGGGGGTCTGACAACGCTCCCGGCCCGCGGCGGGGCCTGGCCGGCGGAGCCCTGCCGGGAACGCCGCAGGCCCCCGGGGCGGGCACCCGGGGGCCTGCGGTCACGCGCTGGCCGGACGGCTTTCAGGCGGCTTTCAGACGGCTTCGGCGGGGGCGTTCGGCCCGGTGCCCTCGGTCTTCTGGGGCCCCGCTCCCTTCAGCGGCACCTCCTTGACGAACACCGAGGCGATCACCGCGATCACCGCCACGGCCGCGCCGAGCAGGAAGGCACCGTGGGTGCCGGAGGAGACGGCGTGCTGGTAGGCCTCGCGGGCCGCGGCCGGCAGCTTGGCCAGGCTCGCCGCGTCGAGCTGCGCGGACTGCTCGGTCATCCGGGAGCCCAGCGCGCCCGCCCGCTCGGCCATGACGTCCTGGACGCGGTGGTTGAAGAGCGCGCCCATGATCGCCACACCGAAGGACGAGCCGAGGGTGCGGAACAGGGTGGTGGTGGACGAGGCGACGCCCATGTCCTTCAGCTCCACGCTGTTCTGGGCGACCAGCATGGTGATCTGCATCAGGAAGCCCATGCCCGCGCCGAGCACGGCCATGTAGAGCCCGGAGGTCAGCCGCGAGGTGCCGGTGTCCATCAGCGACAGCAGGTACAGGCCGGTGACCATCAGGGCGCTGCCCGCGACGGGGAAGACCTTGTAGCGGCCGGTGCTGGTGGTGACCCGGCCCGCGACCATCGACACGACGAGCATCGCGCCGAGCATCGGCAGGAGCAGCAGACCTGAGTTGGTCGCGGAGGCGCCCTGCACCGACTGCTGGTAGAGCGGCAGGAAGAGCACCGCGCCGAACATCACGAAGCCGGTGAGGAAGCCGATGACGGACATCAGGCTGAAGTTGTGGCTGCGGAAGATGTGCAGCGGCACGATCGGCTCCGCGGCCCTCTTCTCCCAGAACAGGAAGCCGACGAGCGAGGCCACGCCGATGGCGGTCAGCTCCATGATCCGCGCGGAGGTCCAGGCGTACTCCGTCCCGCCCCAAGTGGTGACCAGGACGATGGAGGTGATGCCGACGGTGAGCAGCGCGGCGCCGACGTAGTCGATGCGGGCCTTGGCGGCCTTCCTCGGCAGATGCAGCACGGCACCCACGGCGGCCAGCGCGACCACGCCGAGGGGGAGGTTGATGTAGAAGGCCCAGCGCCAGCCCCAGTGGTCGGTGATGGTGCCGCCGACGAGGGGGCCGCCGATCATCGCCAGTGCCATGACACCGGCGATCAGGCCCTGGTACTTGCCGCGCTCGCGCGGGGGCACCAGGTCGCCGATGATCGCCATCACGCCGACCATCAGACCGCCGGCGCCCAGGCCCTGGACGGCGCGGAAGCCGATGAGCTGGCCCATGTCCTGGGCCATACCGCTGAGCGCGGAACCCGCCAGGAAGATCACGATGGACGCCAGGAACGAGCCCTTGCGTCCGTACATGTCGCCGAGCTTGCCCCAGATCGGGGTCGAGGCGGCGGTGGCGAGGGTGTACGAGGTCACGACCCAGGAGAGGTGTTCGAGGCCGCCCAGTTCGCCGACGATCGTGGGCATCGCGGTGCCGACGATCATGTTGTCCAGCATCGCGAGCATCATCGCGATCATCAGCGCGAGGATGACGACCCGTACGTTCTGCGGCTGTCCGGGGCTCTCCGGGTTCGCCGGGGGCGCGGAGCCGTCCTCGTCGGGCTTGTTCTTCTTCGGTGTCGCGGTGTCCGCCATCGTCTCCCCCAGCCCGGGTACTTACTTGCCGACCGGCTAGTTGCCTACACTGGAGGAAGCTAGCCCTCTAACTAGCCGGGCGTCAAGTAAGTTCAGTCGAGCCGATTTCCGCGGCAGCGCGAGGAGTACGAGGATGGGCGTCACGATGGACGGCACCAAGCAGCAGCGCCGCGGCAACACCCGCCAGCGCATCCAGGACGTGGCCCTCGAACTCTTCGCCGAGCAGGGATACGAGAAGACCTCCCTGCGCGAGATCGCCGAGCGCCTGGAGGTCACCAAGGCCGCGCTGTACTACCACTTCAAGACGAAGGAAGAGATCCTCGTCAGCATCTTCGAGGACCTCACGCAGCCGATGGAGGACCTCATCGAGTGGGGCAGCCGTCAGCCGCACACCCTGGAGACCAAGCACGAGATCATCCGGCGCTACAGCGACACCCTCGCGGGCGCGGCACCGCTGTTCCGTTTCATGCAGGAGAACCAGGCGACCGTGCGTGACCTGCGGATCGGCGACAGCTTCAAGGAGCGGATGCGCCGGATGCGCGACATCATCGTCGACCCCGGGGCCCCGCTGATCGACCAGATCCGTTCGGTCAGCGCGATCTTCACACTGCACGCCGGGATGTTCTTCCTCCAGGACCTCGAAGGCGACCCCGAGGAGAAGCGCGAAGCCGTCCTCGAGGTCGCCATGGACCTGATGTCCCAGGCGCACTCGGGCGCCTGGGGCCCTTCTGCCGGAGATCCGCCAGACGGGCCCTGAGAGCAGTCGGTCAGAGGTCTCAGACCTTCAGACCCTGGCCGCGCAGGAAGGCGACGGGGTCGATGGCCGTGCCGTAGTTGGCGGTCGTGCGGATCTCGAAGTGCAGGTGCGGACCGCTGGAGTTGCCGGTGTTGCCGGACAGGGCGATGTGCTGGCCGGTACCCACGACCTGGCCGATCTTCACGTCGACACGGGACAGGTGCGCGTACTGCGAGTAGGTGCCGTTGGCGTGCTTGATCACGACGGCGTTGCCGTACGCGGGACCGTCACCGGCGCCGTTGCCGCCGGCCTTGACCACGGTGCCGCCGTGCGTGGCGACGACCACGGTGCCGCTCGGGACGGCGAAGTCCTGGCCGCTGTGGGTGGACTGCCACATGCCGCCGGCCTGCGCGAAGCTCGCGGACTTGGCGTAGTGCTTCACCGGCGAGACCCAGGCCAGAGCCTTCTTCGCGGCGGCCTTCTTCGCGGCGGCCTTCTGCACCGCCGCCTTCTTGGCAGCGGCCTGCTTGGCGGCGGCGGCCTTCACCGCGGCCGCCTTCTTCGCGGCGGCGGCCTTGGCCTGCACGGCCGCGGCCTTCTCCACGGCCTGCGCCTGGGCGGCGGCCTGGGCCTGGACGGCGGTCGCGGCCACACCGGCCGCGGAGTTGTCCACGGCGGCCGCGACCCCGGCCCCCAGCACGGCCGACGCTCCCAGGCCGGCGGCCAGGACAGCGGCACGGGTGCGAAGGGACGTGCGGAAGAAACGGGACGTGACGCGCTGGGACATGAGGAACCTCGTGGGGTGGGGGACATGAGTGACCACCCGGTGCACAACTGCGTCCGGATGGCTATCCCTTGGTACCCGGATCGCCCATCAGGCCCCAAACGTGTGATCTACGACGAAAGCTAGTAACGATCACCCAAAGCCCCGAATCGTTGACAGAACCCCGAATTGGGACGAATCACCCAAGAAGCCGCGATCAACGGCATGAAGCCCCGACGTCCGACACGGGACACCTACCTCAAGATCACCACTATTCCTCCTAGTAACGGACAAATCGCCTGTGCGGCATGTCACCGGGGTCTCCGCCGCTCTGTGACGGGCGCTACGCGCCGCTGACCTGCGATGTGACGGGGGCTACGCCTTTTACTACCGTCCAGTAACCTGCCGGTCCCCTCGACGCCACCTGATCCGTCGAGCATGCTCACGACACGTTGGTTGTGTACGGGACGCCGTACACGCGTGAGAGGACCCCCACACATGACCGGACGACGCCT
Source organism: Streptomyces sp. NPDC005017 (assembly GCF_042873115.1). NCBI lineage: Bacteria > Bacillati > Actinomycetota > Actinomycetes > Kitasatosporales > Streptomycetaceae > Streptomyces > Streptomyces sp. NPDC005017. Next base: position 14,193 of record NZ_JBIALD010000013.1, read on the forward strand.
CTGGACGCGTCGCGCTGCCGCGACCGCCGTGACCGCGACCGCCCTGGTGGGCCTGGCCGCACCGGCCCAGGCCGCACCGGCCGCCACCGGCACGATCACGACGGCCGCCGCCGCGACCGCCGCCGCGGACGTCGACTACGCCACCTGGCAGAAGGACTGCCGGGCGGTGATGAACCAGGCGCTGCCCGAGATCAAGCAGCGCATCGCCCAGCCCAGGCCGGGCGAGAAGCAGGCGATCGTGCTCGACATCGACAACACGGCCCTGGAGACCGACTTCGGCTTCAGCTACCCGCAGCCGGCCAACAGCCCGGTCCTGGAGGTCGCGCGGTACGCCCAGGAGCACGGCGTCGACCTGTTCTTCGTCACGGCCCGCCCCGGCATCATCTACGGGCCGACCGAATGGAACCTGGAGTACCGCGGCTACGAGGTCAGCGGTCTGCACGTCCGCGGCTTCCTGGACCTGTTCAAGAACGTCGCCGACTACAAGACCGCCCAGCGCGTCTCGATCGAGAACAGGGGCTACACGATCATCGCGAACATCGGCAACAGCGCCACAGACCTCTCCGGCGGCCACGCCGAGAAGACCTACAAGCTGCCGGACTACAACGGCCAGCTCTCCTGATCCCGGCCCCGCAACTGCGGGTAGCCTCACCCCTGTTGACGCGATCACGGGGGTGAGGCCGGATGGATCCGGCGGTACTGGGCGGCAGACTCGCCTCATCGGTGATCGCTCCGCTCCTGAAGAAGCTGTTCCGCTCCGACGGCCCCGGCGCGGGCCTGGTCGACAAACCGGTCAGGCTGTCCGCACTGGTCTCCTTCCGCGGCGAGAAGCGGGCCCTTCAGGAGCGGGACGTCCGCGGGCTCGCCGCCCAGCTCGTCGCCCAGGCCGTGGACTCCCCCGGCGAACCGCCCTTCCCCGCCGACGAGCGGCACGCCGTCACCGAGGCCCTCGGCCGCCGACTGATCGCGCTCGGCGACCTGGACATGGACGACGTGCAGGCCGTGCGCCTCGGCCGGCGCGAACTGGCCGCGAGGCTGCGGGCCGCGGCCCCCGCCGACGGGCTGTCGGCGGACGCGGAGCACTTCCTCGACTCGGCGACCGAGTGGGCGTGCCTGCACATCCTGGAGTTCTTCACCCGCCGGTCCACCTTTGTGGCACGCACCCTGGTGGAGCAGACCCGCGGCCAGGCGGACCTGATCGCAAAGGTCGACGCCCTGCTCGCCCGCACCCCCCGCCCGGCGGCCTCCGACACGGCCTTCGAACGCCGCTATCTGCCCTACGTCGCCGACCGCCACGACCACCTCACCATCTACGGCCTCGACCTGCGCGACTCCCCCGACCGCTGGCCGCTGGAGGTGGCGTACCTCAGCCTCGAGGCGACCGGCCCGGGCCAGGACGTCCCCTTCGAGGAACCCGAGCCCGCCGCCCCGGCCCACATCCCCGCCGAACAGGCCCTGCGCGACCACGACCGCGTCCTGCTGCGCGGCGACGCCGGCTCCGGCAAGACGACGCTGGTCCAGTGGCTGGCGGTGACGGCGGCGCGGGACACCGGCGAGATCCCGTACGTGCTGCCGCTGCGGACCCTGATCCGCCGCGCCGCGCTGCCCGCGCCCGCCGACTTCCTCACGGCCGTCGGCTGCCCGCTCTCCCCGCCCGAGGGCTGGGCGGACCGCGTACTGTCCGTCGGCCGTGCGCTCGTCCTGGTCGACGGCCTGGACGAGATCCCCGCCCCCGACCGCCATCGCGCCCGTGACTGGCTCCTGGACCTGATCAGGGCGTTCCCGGGCAACCGCTGGCTGCTGACCTCCCGCCCCACGGCCGTACGCCCCGACTGGCTGGCCTCTGAGGGCTTCCGCGAGCTGCTCCTCGCGCCCATGCGGCGCGGGGAGGTGGCGAAGTTCGTCCACCGCTGGCACCGGGCCGCCCGCGCCCCGGAGTACGAGACCCCGCTGCTGGACTCCCTGCGGACCAAGCGCGACCTGGCCCGCCTCGCCACGAACCCGCTGATGTGCGGCCTGATCTGCGCCCTGCACCGCGAACGCCGGGGCTACCTCCCGACCGGCCGCAAGGAGCTGTACGACGCCGCGCTCGGGATGCTGCTGACCCGCCGCGACAAGGAGCGCGGCATGGGCTCGGTGGACCGGGTCGGCCTGGGCGAGGAGGCCCAGCTCGAGCTGCTGCAACGTCTGGCGTACGCGCTGGTGCTGAGCGGCCGCACGGAGATGGACGCGGAGACGGCGGAGGGCATCGTCGAGCGCTGCCTCCCCTCGATCGCCCTGGCCTCGGACGCCCGGTCGGTCCTCGCCCAGCTCCTGCTCCGCAGCGGTCTCCTGCGACAGCCCGCCGACGGCGTCCTGGACTTCGTCCACCGCACCTTCCAGGACTACCTGGGCGCGCGGTACGCGGTGGAGGAGGGCCACCTCGACGTCCTGCTGAGCCACGCCGACGACACGCAGTGGGAGGACGTGATCCGCATGGCCGTGGCCCACGCCCGCCCCCGCGAACGCGCCTCCCTCCTACGACAGCTCCTGTCGCGGAACACCCCTCGGCTGACCCTCCTCGCCCTGGCATGCCTGGAACACGCACCGGCCCTCGACCCGGGGGTGCGCGGGAACGTGGAGGCCCGGGCGAGGGCTCTGATCCCGCCGGGGACGAAGAACCATGCCAGGGCCCTCGCCGAGGCCGGTGCCCTGGTTCTGGAGCTGCTACCGGGGCCGGAGGGGCTGTCCGGCGAGGAGGCACTCGGGATGACGATCACCGCCTCGCTCCTGGCCGCGGAGGAACCTGACGCGGCCTTGGCGGTGCTGCGGCGATTCCGGGACCATCCGGACCTGGATGTGCGGCGGCAGTTGGTGGGCACATGGCCTCGCTTCGACGTCGAGCAGTACGCCATGGAGGTGCTGGATCACCTCGACCGGCACCAATTGATCCTCACGTGCCAGACGCGGGCGGAGACGGCGACGGTACGGCAGATGCGTCCGTGGTCGCGGCTGAGCTTCCATGGACTCGGTGTGGAGGTCCTGGACGTCATGGACCCCGCCCCGCTCGAATACCTGAGCCTGAACGACATCGACGGCCTCACCGATCTCTCGGCGCTGACGGCTTTCCCCTCGCTGTCCAGCCTCCGGCTCCAGAACTGCACCGGCGCCTCGAACCTCGCCGCCTTGGCGGGGCTGCCGTTGACCGTCCTGACGCTGGACGGCGCAGTGGATCTCTCCGGCCTCGGCGCATTGAGCTCGCTGACGCACCTCGCGCTGCTCCAGCTTCCCGCGGACAAGCCGGTCGCCGACCTGCTGCCCGCAGAGGCACCGCTGGAATACCTCTTCCTCGCGGGCGGGGGCCTTCGGCGGCCTCACCCGCTGCGAGGGCTGCGAGCATGGCCCACGCTGAAGCAGCTGGACCTCGACGAAGGAAGGCACTCCGCCGCGGACTGGGCGGAGATCGCCGCCCTTCCAGCGCTCGAGGCCCTCACGCTCCGCAGCGACCCCGGTGACCTGGCTCGCATCAGGCGCTCGGCTCCGCCTCTCCCGAGCGTGCGCAAGGTCGTCCTGCGTCCCCTTGCCGACGCGAGCCAGATCCCCGACCTGACCGCGGTCTTCCCGTCGGCGCAGATCCATCACCACCCCTTCTGACCCCGGACACGCCGAAGGGGCCGGCGCCTGACGGCACCGGCCCCTTCGACCACGCTCACCCCGGAGGGCTACGCGTCCTTGCTCAGGTTGGGACCCGCCCCACCCGCGGCCTGCTCGATCGGCGGGACGTCGGGGAGCGCGGACTTCTCCTCGCCCCGGAAGGTGAAGGTCTGGTTCTCGCCCTCGCCCTCCGTGTCGACGACCACGATGTGGCCGGGACGCAGCTCGCCGAAGAGGATCTTCTCCGACAGCGTGTCCTCGACCTCGCGCTGGATCGTGCGGCGCAGCGGACGCGCGCCCAGCACCGGGTCGTAGCCCTTCCTGGACAGCAGCTCCTTGGCGGACTGGGAGAGCTCGATGCCCATGTCCCGGTCCTTCAGGCGCTCGTCCACCTTGCCGATCATCAGGTCGACGATCGCGAGGATGTCGTCCTGCGTCAGCTGCGGGAAGACGACCACGTCGTCGACGCGGTTGAGGAACTCGGGCCGGAAGTGCTGCTTGAGCTCGTCCGAGACCTTGTTCTTCATGCGCTCGTAGTTGGTCTTCTTGTCGCCCGAGGCCGCGAAGCCCAGGTTGAAGCCCTTGGAGATGTCCCGGGTGCCGAGGTTGGTCGTCATGATGATGACCGTGTTCTTGAAGTCCACGACCCGGCCCTGGGAGTCGGTCAGACGACCGTCCTCCAGGATCTGCAGCAGCGAGTTGAAGATGTCCGGGTGGGCCTTCTCGACCTCGTCGAAGAGGACGACGGAGAACGGCTTGCGGCGGACCTTCTCGGTCAGCTGGCCGCCCTCTTCGTAGCCCACGTAGCCGGGGGGCGAACCGAAGAGACGCGAGACCGTGTGCTTCTCGCTGAACTCCGACATGTCGAGGGAGATCAGCGCGTCCTCGTCGCCGAAGAGGAACTCGGCGAGCGCCTTGGACAGCTCGGTCTTACCGACACCGGACGGACCGGCGAAGATGAACGAGCCACCCGGACGCTTCGGGTCCTTCAGACCGGCGCGCGTACGGCGGATCGCCTTCGACAGCGCCTTGACGGCGTCCGTCTGGCCGATGACCCGCTTGTGCAGCTCCTCCTCCATGCGGAGCAGGCGGCTGGACTCCTCCTCGGTCAGCTTGAAGACCGGGATGCCGGTGGCCGTGGCGAGGACCTCGGCGATCAGCTCGCCGTCGACCTCGGCGACGACGTCCATGTCGCCGGCCTTCCACTCCTTCTCCCGCTTGGCCTTGGCGGCCAGGAGCTGCTTCTCCTTGTCGCGCAGGGAGGCGGCCTTCTCGAAGTCCTGCGAGTCGATCGCGGACTCCTTGTCCCGGCGGACACCGGCGATCTTCTCGTCGAACTCGCGGAGGTCCGGCGGCGCGGTCATCCGGCGGATGCGCATCCGGGAACCGGCCTCGTCGATCAGGTCGATCGCCTTGTCCGGCAGGAAGCGGTCGGAGATGTACCGGTCGGCCAGGGTGGCTGCCTGGACGAGGGCCTCGTCGGTGATGGAGACGCGGTGGTGGGCCTCGTACCGGTCACGCAGACCCTTGAGGATCTCGATCGTGTGCGGCAGGGACGGCTCGGCGACCTGGATGGGCTGGAAGCGGCGCTCGAGGGCCGCGTCCTTCTCCAGGTGCTTGCGGTACTCGTCCAGCGTGGTGGCACCGATGGTCTGGAGCTCACCGCGGGCCAGCATCGGCTTCAGGATCGAGGCGGCGTCGATGGCGCCCTCGGCGGCACCCGCACCGACCAGCGTGTGCAGCTCGTCGATGAACAGGATGATGTCGCCGCGGGTGCGGATCTCCTTGAGGACCTTCTTCAGGCGCTCCTCGAAGTCACCGCGGTAGCGGGAGCCGGCGACCAGCGCGCCGAGGTCCAGGGTGTAGAGGTGCTTGTCCTTGAGGGTCTCGGGCACCTCGCCCTTGACGATGGCCTGGGCGAGGCCCTCGACGACGGCGGTCTTGCCGACGCCGGGCTCACCGATCAGGACCGGGTTGTTCTTGGTACGGCGGGACAGCACCTGCATGACCCGCTCGATCTCCTTCTCGCGCCCGATGACCGGGTCGAGCTTGGACTCACGAGCGGCCTGGGTGAGGTTCCGGCCGAACTGGTCGAGGACCAGGGACGTCGAGGGGGTGCCCTCGGCAGGCCCGCCGGCGGTGGCGGTCTCCTTGCCCTGGTAGCCGGAGAGCAGCTGGATGACCTGCTGCCGCACCCGGTTGAGATCGGCGCCCAGCTTGACCAGGACCTGGGCGGCGACGCCCTCGCCCTCACGGATCAGGCCGAGCAGGATGTGCTCCGTGCCGATGTAGTTGTGGCCCAGCTGAAGGGCCTCGCGGAGCGACAGCTCCAGGACCTTCTTGGCACGGGGGGTGAAGGGGATGTGCCCGGACGGGGCCTGCTGGCCCTGCCCGATGATCTCCTCCACCTGCTGGCGGACCGCCTCGAGCGAAATCCCGAGGCTCTCAAGGGCCTTGGCGGCGACACCCTCACCCTCGTGGATCAGGCCCAGGAGGATGTGCTCGGTGCCGATGTAGTTGTGGTTGAGCATCCGGGCTTCTTCCTGAGCCAGGACGACAACCCGCCGCGCGCGGTCGGTGAACCTCTCGAACATCGTTAATCGCTCCTCAGAGCGGTCAGGCAGTGGGGGGAACTTCCCCTCCCTGTCCTTCCGCAGCTTAGTCCCGCAAGCGGGGACCGCTCATTCCAACTGCCGACACCCTCGATGGCCTCCTGACCCCGAACGCCGACATCTGCTCCAACCCGATGGTGCGAGACGATGTTCCCGCAGGCCAGGCAGTTACCCCAGTCGCCACTACGCCGATGGCGAACGTGAGACGGCCTTTCCCGCGCGTCGCCCCCTCCCACTAGGGATGTCTTACCCCGTGGGACTGACACTCCATACCGTGCGCCCCCGGTCCCTCCGCTACGGGCGAACAACCTTGCGCCTCCCCGTACGCCCACCCGACCCCCTTTCGGAACTCCGGGCACCCGTGGCGACACCCAGCGTAACTTCGGCGCCGTTTCCCCGGTTGCACTTGTCATGGTTGGCGCCCACCCGCCCGTGACCCCGGTCCCTCCGGCCTCCCCGGCCCAGTCGTCCGTCTCCCCGACGGTCCCTCTTCCCCGCCGGGGTCGCCGGGCAGCCGGGGCGCATGCCCGGGTCCGGCGCTGGTACGAGAACGAACTGGGATGGGCGACAGTGCCCGGTGATCCGGTACGACTTTCGGTCGGTCCGCGCTTCGACGTGCTGGACGTCCCCGCGGCGGCGGGCCTCGCGGCCCTGCGGCATCTGCGGGCGGGCTCCCCGGTGGCCGTGTGCGGGGATCGGATGTGGCTGCTGACGGCCGCGGGCAGCGCGGAGGAGCTGCCGGCCGTGCTGACCTGGCTGGAATGGGGGGCGCTGGCGACGGACCTGGTGCCGGTCGGCGCGGGCGGAACGATTCTGGCCCCATGGCCGCCGGGGCGGGAGCCGAGCACGCCGGGGTCGGCGGACGAGCCGCTCACGAGCGGCCGGGGAGCGGGAGGTCCGGCCGCGGCCGGTCATCGGACGCCGGCGCCCGCGACGGGGCCACCGGTCCGGTCCGGCTCACTGCAGGGGGCCGCTTGGCTGCGGCCCCCCGTGCCGGGATGCGAGGTGGAGGCCTCGCTGCCGACGCTGTCGGCTCTTGGGGGCGCACCGGACGCCCCCGATCTCGCGCGGGTCGTGGACACGGTGGCCACGCAGTGCCACCGGATCCGGCTGCGGCGCGAGGGCGCGCAGCCACCGGTCATGCCGTAGTACCTCAGCCGTTGGCCTTCTCGTACGCCTCACGGATGGACGCGGGAACGCGGCCGCGGTCGTTGACCTCGTAGCCGTTCTCCTTGGCCCAGGCGCGGATCGCCGCGGTGTCCTGGCTGCCGCCGCCGGCCACGGCGCGCGTCTTTCCGCGCCCGCCCGAAGCACGGCCCCCGGTGCGCCGGCCGCCCTTGACGTAAGGGTCGAGAAGGCTGCGCAGCTTGTCCGCATTGCCGGTCGTGAGATCGATCTCGTACGTCTTGCCGTCCAGCGCGAACGTCACGGTCTCGTCGGCCTCGCCACCGTCGAGGTCGTCGACAAGAAGGACCTGAACCTTCTGTGCCACCGGATTTCCTTTCATCGATAACGTGAGGGCCGAGGGTCCGCGGCTCCGCCGTTTCGCCGCCCCCTCTTATATGCAGTACTGCACTACGTCGGAAAGCAAACCGCTTTTGCTGGAAAAACACAAACCCCCGGAGAGGACCGCAGGCCCGCCCCCGCCCGGGAAACGTGCGCGATTCGGACATAGGGGAACCGGGCAAGGAGGATCGGCCAGAATACCTCCGGCATAGGCGACGGCATACCCCTTGGGATACCTGGGGATACCTCAGGCATACCTGGGGCATAGGCCGGGCATAGGGCCGGCGTCGATCACAGATGCAGAAGCATCCGGCTGTTGCCCAAGGTGTTCGGTTTCACTCGTTCGAGACCGAGGAACTCCGCTACGCCCTCGTCGTAAGAACGCAGCAGCTCCGCGTACACATCCGTGCCCACAGGCGTCTCGCCGATCTCCACGAAGCCGTGCCTGCTGAAGAAGTCCACTTCGAAGGTCAGACAGAAAACCCGCCGAACGCCGAGCCACCGCGCGGTCTCCAGCAACTTCTCCAGCACCTGGTGGCCGACGCCCGCCCCCTTCAGGCCGGGCCGGACCGCCAGGGTGCGGACTTCCGCGAGGTCTTCCCACATGACGTGCAGGGCGCCGCAGCCGACGACCTCGGCGTTGTCGTCGCGTTCCGCGACCCAGAACTCCTGGATGTCCTCGTAAAGCGTCACGGTCGCTTTGTCGAGCAGGATGCCGTCACGGGCGTAGTCGTCAAGGAGTCGGCGCACGGCGGGGACATCGCTGGTCCGGGCCCGCCGGACGGTGATGGCTTTAGCGGAGACTTCGGGACTGGCTGCTGACATGAGCGGACGCTATCGCCCGGCGTCCTCCGGCGCCGAGCCGGGGTTGTCCCCGCCGGCCGCTTCGGAAGGACCGACAGGCCGGGCGTGTTCCGCGGCTTGCGGGGGTTCGACGGATTCCGGGCCCTGGACGATCCGTACGGCGTCCGTGAGGGCCTGGCGCTGTTCGTCGCTCATCATCCCGAAGAAGGCGACGAGGGCCGCCGCCGCGTTGTCGCTCTGCGCCCAGGCGTCGTTCATCAGGGCCGCGGCGTAGGCGGCGCGGGTGGAGACCGCCTCATATCGATAGGCACGGCCTTCCGCCTCGCGGCGTACCCAGCCCTTCTGATGGAGATTGTCCAAAACGGTCATCACCGTGGTGTAGGCGATCGACCGTTCCTGCTGCAGGTCTTCCAGGACTTCCCGAACGGTCACCGGGCGGTTCCACTTCCACACCCGCGTCATGACCGCGTCTTCGAGTTCTCCCAATGGGCGAGGCACAGCTCAGCACCATAGTGGGAGATCAACCGGATGGCATGACAGACGTGCACATCGATCTGCGTAACGAGACAAAAAGGGCGTACGGCTCCCGGTTCAACCCGCCGAAACGGTGCCACGAGGAGTCGTACGCCAGGTCGCCGCGCGCCCCGAGGGGGATCAGACGTCGGCGCCCGCGGACGGGCGGGCACCCTGCGCGCGCTTGAGGGCGGCGTCGACGGCCGCGTCCTCCTTGGCCTTCTGCGAGCCGCCCTGGGTCTTGACGATCACCCGGATCACGCCGATGAAGAACACGGCCATGACGGCCGGGGGCAGGAGCGCGGAGACGTAGTCCATGCCCCCAGAGTAGCCACGCGCGCGTGGGGGACCGTGACCGGGTGCCGACGGCTCCCCCGGGACACGCGGCGCGCGGCGCAGCCGTCCTCTCAGCCCGCGGCCAGGTGCCGCGGCGGGTCGGCGGGCGGCTGGGGCGGCCTGCGCCGCGGGAAGACCTCGCCGGGCGTGGGAATCGGCCGGCGGGCGGGCTCGGGCGCGGCGGGCTTCTCCGGGCGGGGCCCTCCCGGCTGCTCGCCCGGCCGGCCCTCCGGTTCCTCCTCGGCGTCGAACGGCCCGGCGAGGCCTCCCGGCAGCGCCAGGAGCCGGGTACGGGAGGCGGGGACGGCGGGGACGGGACTCGCGACGGTGCGGGCGGCGGTACGGCGGGCCAGGCGTGCGCGTACGTCCTGCTCGGCGAGCCTCTGGCAGCGGGCGAGGAGCGCCGCGGCGACCGGGTTGCCTCTCAGTGCGCGCAGAGCGGCGAGGTCATCGGGTTCGGGGCGGTGGCCGGCCCCCAGAACCTCCTCCAGCAGCGTCAGATATCCGGCCGCCGTGCCGGGCAGGGCTTCCCGGTAGCGGGCGAGGTCGGCCACCAGGAACGCCCGCAGCCGGGCCCCCTCCCGCATCGCCTCGTCTAGCGACTCCGCGAGGCGATGACATTCCTGGACGTCCTGGGCCGAGGCGGGGCCGGGGTGCAGGGCGAGGGCGAGGGCGCGGCGGAGCACACGCAGCTCCTCCGCGCCGAACGCCATGCCGCCGCGGGATCCGTATGGCGTGGGCATGCGCCGACAATACGCGCTAATCAGACAAACTCTACGTAACTCGCACGTGTCCCCGCCCCGTGCCACCCACCCGGCTGTCGTGGCTGGGGGCGGGGCGGTGCGCAGCTCGGCGTCATCGAGGTGCCTCCCCCGGAGGAGACCCCCAGCGCCCACCCGTGCCGCCCCTGGCGACACGCATGCCCGCGGCGGCGGCGCGCGGCCCGAGGCAACGGGCGACGGGCGACGGGCGACGGGCGACGGGAAGCCGCGTACGGCGGCAAGGGGCCGGGGCGGGGGGTGTCCGCCCGCAGCGGCCGCCGTCGAACACCAGAACCCCCGTAGGAGACCGGATCGGCGGACCGAGGACGGACACCCCCCGCCCCGGCCCCGCACCCCCCACAAACCGCAGACGCGGGCACAGGCACGGGCACAGGCACAGGCACAGGGACAGGGACAGGGACAGGGACGCCACCCGTCACATACGCGACACGTTCCGCTCGTACACCAACCGCAGCCCCACCAGCGTCAACCACGGCTCGTGCTCGTCGATGACATGCGACTCACCGAGCACCATCGGCGCCAGCCCACCCGTGGCGATGACCGTCACCTCGTCCGGATCGGACGCCAGCTCCCGCGCCATCCGGCTGACGACCCCGTCGACCTGCCCGGCGAACCCGTACACGATCCCCGACTGCATCGCCTCGACCGTGTTCTTGCCGATGACGCTCCGCGGCCGCGCCACCTCGATCTTCCGAAGCTGCGCCCCCTTTACCCCGAGCGCCTCCACGGAGATCTCGATGCCGGGCGCGATGACCCCGCCGACGTACTCCCCGCGCGCGCTCACCGCGTCGAACGTCGTGGCCGTACCGAAGTCGACGACGATCGCCGGCCCCCCGTACAGCTCGACGGCCGCGACCGCGTTGATGATCCGGTCCGCGCCGACCTCCTTGGGGTTGTCGGTGAGGATCGGCACGCCCGTCTTGACGCCGGGCTCCACGAGCACGGCGGGCACGTCGCCGTAGTACCGCCGCGTGACCTCCCGCAGCTCGTGCAGCACCGACGGCACGGTCGCGCAGATGGCGATGCCGTCGATGCCGTCGCCGAGCTCGTCGCCGAGCAGCGGGTGCATGCCCATCAGGCCCTGGAGCAGCACCGCCATCTCGTCGGCGGTACGGCGCGCGTCCGTCGAGATCCGCCAGTGCTCGACGATGTCCTCCCCGTCGAACAGACCGAGCACGGTGTGCGTGTTGCCCACGTCGATCGTCAGCAGCATGGCCGGTACCGCTCCCTTACTCCGCCGCGCGCAGGTCGAGGCCGATGTCGAGGATCGGCGAGGAGTGCGTGAGCGCGCCGACGGCGAGGAAGTCCACGCCGGTCTCCGCGTACGCGCGGGCGTTGGCCAGCGTCAGCCGCCCCGAGGCCTCCAGCGCGGCGCGGCCGCCGACGAGGGCGACGGCCTCCTCGCACTCACCGGGGGTGAAGTTGTCGAGCAGGATCAGGTCGGCCCCCGCGTCGAGGACCTCGCGCAGCTGGTGCAGGGTGTCGACCTCGACCTCGATCGGCACCTCGGGGAAGGCCTCACGGACGGCCTTGAAGGCCTGGGCGACGCCACCCGCGGCGACGACGTGGTTGTCCTTGACGAGCGCGGCGTCCGACAGGGACATGCGGTGGTTGACGCCGCCGCCGCAGCGCACGGCGAACTTCTCCAGCGAGCGCAGCCCGGGCGTGGTCTTGCGGGTGTCGCGGACCCGGGCGCCGGTGCCCTCCAGGGCGTCGGCCCACGCGCGCGTGGCGGTGGCGATGCCCGACAGACGGCACATCAGGTTCAGCGCGCTGCGCTCGGCGGTGAGCAGGTCGCGGGTGCGGGTGGTGACGGACAGCAGCTTCTGCCCGGCCTCCACCTGCTCGCCGTCCTCCACGTGGCGTTCGACCTCGAACTCGTCGGTGGCGACGACGGAGACGACGGCCTCGGCGACGCGCAGGCCGGCGACGACGCCGGCCTCACGGGCGACGAAGTCGGCGGTGGCGACGGCGTCCTCGGGGATGGTGGCGTCGGTGGTCACGTCGACGCCGCCGGCCAGGTCCTCCTGGATCGCCACGTTGGCGACGTCCTCGACCTCGAGCGGGTCGAGCCCGGCGTCGGCGAGCAGCTGTGCGAGGGCGGGGTCGAGCCCGCTCTCCGGGTACTCCTCGTCGGCGCCGCAGGCGCAGCCGTCGCCGCAGCCGCCTTCTTGGACGAGGGGAAGGTCGGTGTCGCTCACTTCTGTCACTGCTCCTGAGAGGGCTGGGGCCGCCGGGTCGGGGGAAAGTCTGCGGTGTCGGTGGTGTGCACGGCGAGCGTGCGGTCGGGATTGAGCCGTACGACGATATGGCGGCGCCAGGCCGTGTCGTCCCGGTCGGCCCGGTCCTCGCGCCAGTGGCAGCCGCGGGTCTCCTCGCGCAGCCGGGCGGCGGCGACCAGGACGCGGGCGACGCACAGGAGGTTGGTGGCCTCCCAGGTGTCGACGCCGGGCTCGGCGGTCTTGCCGTTCTCGTCGAGGGCGTCACGGGCGTCGGCGTGCAGCCGCTGGAGCTGCTCGGCGGCCCGGTCGAGGGAGCCGGCGGAGCGCAGGACGCCCGCGCCGGCGGTCATGGTCCGCTGGATGGCGAACCGGGCCTCGGCGGCCTGCAGGGGGTGCGCCGGGACCTCGGGGTGGGGCACCGGCTCGGGCACGCGCGCGTGGAGCCGGTTCTCCGCGTGCCGGGCGGTGATGTCGCCGGCGATGCGCTCGGCGTAGACCAGGCCCTCCAGCAGGGAGTTGGAGGCGAGCCGGTTGGCGCCGTGCACGCCGGTGCAGGCGACCTCGCCGCACGCGTAGAGGCCGGGCACGGTGGTACGGCCCCGGGAGTCGGTGCGTACGCCGCCGGAGGCGTAGTGGGCGGCCGGGGCGACGGGGATGGGCGTGGTGACGGGGTCGATGCCGTGGGCGCGGCAGGCGGCGAGGATGGTCGGGAAGCGGTGCTCCCACATCTCGGCGCCGAAGTGCCGGGCGTCGAGGAACATGTGCTCGGCGTCCTGCTCCTGCATGCGGCGCATGATGCCCTTGGCGACGATGTCGCGGGGCGCCAGTTCGGCCAGTTCGTGCTGCCCGACCATGAAGCGCACGCCGTCGGCGTCGACGAGGTGGGCGCCCTCGCCGCGTACGGCCTCGGAGACGAGCGGCTGCTGCCCCTCAGCGTCGGCGCCGAGGAACAGCACGGTCGGGTGGAACTGGACGAACTCCAGGTCGGAGACCTCGGCGCCGGCGCGCAGCGCGAGGGCGACGCCGTCGCCGGTGGAGACGGACGGATTGGTGGTGGCGGAGAAGACCTGGCCCATGCCGCCGGTCGCGAGGACGACCGCGGGGGCGTGCACGGCGCCCACGCCGTCGTGCTGGCCCTCGCCCATGACGTGCAGGGTGACTCCGGCGGTGCGGCCGTCGGCGTCGGTGAGCAGGTCGAGGACGAGCGCGTTCTCGATCGTGCGAAGGCCACGCGCGCGCGTGCCTGACGGCATTGCTCCGTTGACCGCCTCGACGAGCGCGCGGGAGATCTCGGCGCCGGTCGCGTCGCCGCCCGCGTGGGCGATGCGGCGGCGGTGGTGGCCGCCCTCGCGGGTGAGCTCGATGCCGCCCTCGTCGTCGGTGTCGAACGCGGCGCCGGTGGCGATGAGCCGGTGCACGGCGTCGGGGCCCTCGGTGACGAGGATGCGCACGGCGTCCTCGTCGCACAGTCCGGCGCCGGCGACGAGGGTGTCGTCCAGGTGCTGTTCGGGGGTGTCGCCCTCGCCGAGGGCCGCGGCGATGCCGCCCTGCGCCCAGCGGGTGGAGCCGTCGTCCAGGCGGGCCTTGGTGACCACGACGGTGGTCAGTCCCGCGGCCTGGCAGCGCAGGGCGGCGGTCAGGCCCGCGACGCCGGAGCCCACGACGACCACGTCCGCGTCGATCGACCAGCCGGGCGCGGGCGCGTGCAGTCGTATGCCTGTGCTGGTCACGAGGCGGCTCCGAAGGTGAGGGGGAGATTGTCGATCAGCCGGGTCGTCCCGACCCGGGCGGCGACGGCGAGGACGGCCTCGCCGGTGAAGTCGTCGTCGATCTCGGTGAAGTCGGCGGGGTCGACGAGCGCGAGGTAGTCGAGGGTCAGCGGCGGGACCAGACGGGCGGCGTCGTCCAGGACCAGGCGGGCGGCCTGGCGGACGGCGCCCGCGGCGCGGGGCACGGCCTGGGCGACGGCGTGCGCGTCGGCGGCGGCGCGGGACTCCCCGAGGGCGCTGAGCGCCTCCGCGCGCGCGGGCGGTGCGGGTACCTCCAGGGCGCGGGCGCGCAGCGCCTCCTGGGCGGCGTGCCGGTCGCGGCCGGCGAACAGCGCGCGGGACAGGGCGAGCGCGGTGCGTCGCTCGGACGCGGAGAGGTAGCGGTTGCGGCTGGACAGCGCGAGGCCGTCGTCCTCGCGCACGGTCGGCACGCCGACGATCTCCATGCCGAAGTTCAGGTCGCGGACCATGCGCCGGATGAGGGCGAGCTGCTGGGCGTCCTTCTGGCCGAAGAAGGCGAGGTCGGGCCGGGTGAGGTGGAGCAGCTTGGCGACGACGGTGAGCATGCCGTCGAAGTGGCCGGGCCGGGAGGCGCCTTCCAGGCGTTCGCCCATGGGGCCCGCGCTGATCCGTACCTGGGGTTCGCCGCCGGGGTAGACCTCCTCGACGGAGGGGGCGAAGACGACGTCCGCGCCGGCCTGTTCGGAGATCTTCAGGTCGGCGTCCAGGGTGCGCGGGTAGCGGTCGAGGTCCTCGCCCTGGCCGAACTGGAGCGGGTTGACGAAGACCGTGACCACGACCTCGCCGTCCGGCCCGGCGGCCGCGCGGGCGGCGCGGACGAGCGTGGCGTGGCCCTCGTGCAGGGCGCCCATGGTCATCACGACGGCGCGGCGGCCGCCACGCGCGCGTGCGGACAGTTCGGCGGCGGTGCGCAGCAGGGTGGTCATGGGGCGTCTCCTTCGGCGCCGTAGCTCTCGGCCTCGTCGGCGAGCACGCCGAGCAGGTCCTCGGCGAGTTCCGGCTTGAGCAGTCCGCCGGCCAGCGCGCGGTCCGCGGTGGCGCGGGCCATGGCCAGATAGCCGGCCACGGTCTGCGGGGCGTGCTTGCGCAGCTCGGTGACGTGGGCGGCGACCGTGCCCGCGTCGCCGCGCGCGACGGGCCCGGTCAGGGCGGCGTCGCCGGAGCGCAGGGCGTTGTCGAGGGCGGCGCCGAGGAGCGGTCCGAGCATCCGGTCGGGGGCGGTGACACCGGCGGTGCGCAGCAGTTCCATGGACTGGGCGACCAGGGTGACCAGGTGGTTGGCGCCCAGGGCGAGGGCCGCGTGGTAGAGCGGGCGGTTCTGCTCGGCGATCCACTCCGGCTCGCCGCCCATCTCGATGACCAGGGCCTCGGCGGCCAGCCGCAGCTCGTCGGGGGCGGTGACGCCGAAGGAGCAGCCGGCCAGGCGCTGCACGTCGACGGCGGTGCCGGTGAAGGTCATCGCCGGGTGCAGGGCGAGCGGCAGGGCGCCCGCGCGCGTGGCGGGGTCGAGCACCCCGGCGCCGTAGCGGCCGGAGGTGTGCACGAGGAGCTGGCCGGGGCGTACGGCGCCGGTCTCGGCGAGACCCTCCACCAGGCCGGGCAGGGTGTCGTCGGGCACGGTGAGCAGCACCAGGTCGGACCGCTGGAGCACCTCGGCGGGCGGCACGACGGCGACGTCGGGCAGCAGTTCCGCCGCGCGGCGGCGGGAGGCGTCGGAGACCGCGGAGACGGCGACGGGCCGGTGCCCGGCGAGCCGGAGGGCCGCGGCGAGCGCGGGGCCCACCCGCCCGGCGCCGACGACGCCCACGGTGAGCCGTGCGGGGCGGTCTCTGGGGTCTGGTTGTTGGACTGTACTCACGCGACGGTGGCCTTCCCGTTCCAGTCCGCTCTGGGTACCGGACGATTTCTCGTCATGTTAACGCGATCGGTTCGAGGGGCCCCCGGTCGTCCACAGGCTGTGGCTTACCCCACGCGGTCCTCGCGAGCCCGCCGGGGCTCCGCACACGGCTGCGGGCGTCCGGGCGGGGAGGGTTCTTCGCCCACGGACGGCGGGACCGGGGAAATCCCCGTGCAGTGCCCCCGCGGACGACGGCATGATCCGCCCCATGAGCGACGTGGCGCGGCACGAGGACGGACAGGACACCCGATCGGGGCCGGAGGCGCTGCGCGAGCGGCGGCGCGCGGCGCACCGCGAGGCGCGGCGGGTGCTGTCCCGCGCGGGGTTCGGGAAGTCGCTCCGCGAGCGGCTGACCTGGCTCCAGGAGGCCGGCGCCGAGGCGTACGACCTGGACGAGCCCGGCGACATGTACGGCGACCGGATCGTGGAGGCCCTGGAGGAGCGGGTCGCCTCTCTGCTGGGCCACGAGGCGGCCGCGTTCTTCCCCACCGGCACGATGGCCCAGCAGGTGGCCCTGCGCTGCTGGGCGGGCCGCACCGGCGACGCCACGGTCGCGCTGCACGGGCTGGCCCACCCCGAGGTGCACGAGCGGCAGGCGTTCGGCCGGGTCAGCGGGCTGCGGCCGGTGCGGCTGACGTCCGAGTCACGGCAGCCGACGGCCGGGGAGGTGCGTGACTTCGAGGAGCCCTTCGGGGCGCTGATGCTGGAGCTCCCCCTCAGGGACGCCGGTTTCCTGCTGCCGGCCTGGGAGGAGCTCGGCGAACTGGTCGACGCGGCGCGCGAGCGCGAGGCGGTGGTGCACTTCGACGGGGCGCGCCTGTGGGAGTCCACCGAGCACTTCGGCCGCCCCCTGGACGAGATCGCCGGCCTGGCGGACAGCGTCTATGTGTCCTTCTACAAGTCCCTGGACGGCTTCGGCGGCGCCGCGCTCGCCGGCCCGCGCTCCCTCGTCGAGGAGGCGAAGACCTGGCGGCACCGCTACGGCGGGCTGGCCTTCCAGCAGTTCCCGACGGCCCTGTCCGCGCTGATCGGCCTGGAGCGCGAGCTGCCCCGGCTGCCGGAGTACGTCCGGCACGCGCGCGTGGTCGCGGCCGCGCTGAGCGAGGGCCTCGCCGGGGCGGGTGCGCCGTGGGCCCGGGTGCACCCCGGGGTGCCGCACACCCATGAGTTCCAGGTCTGGCTGCCGTACGCCCCCGAGGTGCTCGCGGAGGCCGCCGTGCGCCAGGCCGAGGAGACCGGCACGATGCTGTTCGCCGGCGGCTGGCAGCCGGGCGGGCCTGGGCTGGCCCTCACCGAGGTCACCGTGCGCGCGGAGGGCCTTCGGTGGACGGCGGACGACGTACGGCGGGCGGCACGGGAGTTCGCCGCGCGGCTGCCGGAGGCGGGCCACGGCTAGCCGCGGCGGGAGCGGCCCGGGCTCAGTCGAAGCGGATGTGCCGCAGCCCCACCCAGGCCTGACGCACCCGCGTCCGCAGCGCGCTCTCCTTGTTGGGCCGCAGCGTCAGCCCGGCCAGGACGGCGATGCGGTCGGCGGTCTTGGGCACGGTCGTGTGGTCGGTCCACAGATGCTCGGCGAACTCCGGCTCGCTCAGCCGCTCCAGGCAGTGGTCGAGCCGGGAGACGGCCCAGCTCTCCCGGCGCAGCCCCGCGTTCCTCCCGGCGACGTACCGCGGCAGACGGCCGAGGCCCCGCTCGCGCAGCCGTTTCAGCACGGTCTCGCGCTGGGCGAGCAGCGTGAAGTGGTGCACGGGGTGGCCGAGTTCGCGCAGGCGCCCGACGGTCTCGGCGAAGCAGCCGGGGTCGGTGACCGTCATCGGCGCGATCACCACCCCGTCGTGCTTCGTCAGGGCGAGGTCGAGGACCTCGACGACGCCGGTGCGCCAGGACGTCAGCTCCTGGAAGTCCCCGCGCAGTCCGGGCGGGAGCATGCGGCGCAGGCCGAACCCGGCGTGCTCGGGGTCGCAGACGACACTGCCCGGCAGCCGGCGGTGTATCTCGTGTGCGGTCTGTGTCTTGCCGCCCCCGAAGGGGCCGTTGATCCACAGGAGCATGCGCAGACGGTACCGGGGCGCCGGGCGTACGTCAGCCGCGTCCGCCGGCCCGCACCAGCCCGGTCTCGTAGGCCAGCACGACCACCTGTACGCGGTCGCGCAGGCCGAGCTTGGTCAGGATGCGTCCGACGTGCGTCTTCACGGTCGCCTCGGACAGCACGAGCCGGGCGGCGATCTCGCCGTTGGACAGTCCCTGCGCGACCAGGATCATGACCTCGCGCTCGCGCTCGGTGAGCCGCTCCAGCTCCTTGTGCTGGAGCTCGCGCCCGCCGGTGGGCAGCATCGGCGCGAACCGGTCCAGCAGCCGCCGGGTGGTGGAGGGGGCCACGACCGCGTCGCCGCTGTGCACGGAGCGGATGGCGGCGAGGAGTTCACCGGGCGGCACGTCCTTCAGCATGAAACCGGAGGCGCCCGCCTTCAGCCCGGAGAAGGCGTACTCGTCGAGGTCGAAGGTGGTCAGGATCAGCACCTTCGGCGGCTCGGGCTCGGAACAGATGCGCCGGGTGGTCTCCACGCCGTCCAGCTTCGGCATCCGGACGTCCATCAGCACCACGTCGACGTCGGCCGAGCGCAGCACCTGGAGGGCCTCGACGCCGTCGCCCGCCTCCGCGACGACCTCCATGTCCGGCTGTGCGGCGAGCACCATCCGGAATCCGGTGCGCAGCAGCACCTGGTCGTCGACGAGCATCACGCGGATCGTCATCGGGTCCTCTTCCGTCTTGCGGGGGTCGGCTGGGTCCTACGGGGTTGTCGGCCGCGGGGCGTACGACAGGTCTCAGTGGGCCGGTTTGAGCGGCAGCAGGGCGCTGATGCGGAATCCTCCGCCCGGCCGCGGGCCGGCGTCCAGGGTGCCACCGACCATGCCGACGCGCTCGCGCATGCCGATCAGGCCGTGGCCCCGGCCGTCGACTCCGCCGTCCTCGTACAGCTCGTGCGGGGCGCCCTTGCCGTCGTCCTCGACGAGCAGGCCGAGGCCGTCGTCGAAGTAGACCAGGCGCACGCTGGCACCCGCGTTCGGGCCGCCGTGCTTGCGGGTGTTGGTGAGCGCCTCCTGCACGATGCGGTACGCCGTGAGCTCGACGCCGCTGGGCAGCGGGCGCGGAGTGCCCTCGATCTTGAAGTCGACGGGCAGCCCGGATCCGCGGCACTGCTCGACGAGCTCCTCGATCTGCTCGACGTCGGGCTGCGGCACGTACTCCCCGGCTTCCTGGTGCTCGCCGGTGCGCAGCACGCCCAGCAGGCGGCGCATCTCGGCGAGGGCCTGACGGCCGGTGGAGGAGATGGTCTCCAGGGCCTTCTTCGCCTGGTCGGGCGCGGCGTCGAGGACGTAGGCGGCACCGTCGGCCTGGACGACCATCACCGAGACGTTGTGCGCGACGACGTCGTGCAGCTCGCGGGCGATCCGGGCGCGCTCTGCGGCGACGGCGACCTTGGCCTGTGCCTCGCGCTCCTTCTCCAGCCGGGCCGCGCGCTCCTCCAGCTGCGCGAAGTAAGCGCGGCGGGTGCGCAGCGAGTCGCCGAGCACCCAGGCCAGCGCGAACGGCACCGTCTGGAAGACCGCGATCGCCACGTTGCCCAGCGCGCTCGCCTCGCTGTCGGGCCAGCGCATCTGCGCCAGCGGCGCCGCGACCAGTCCGGCGGCCAGGCCGAAGCGGCGGGCCCAGCTCGCGCCGGTGGCGGCGACGGTGTAGACGATCATCAGCAGGGCGAAGTCCGCGAGCATCGTCGACACGTTCAGGGCGAGCTGTGTGACACCGACGACCGCGGCCAGGACCAGCATGTTCTCCGGCATACGGCGGCGCAGCGCGACCGTGACGCACAGCAGCAGCGTCACGGGGACGACGAGCCAGAGGTCGTTCCTCCCGTCGGTCCGCTCGACCGCTCCGCTCGCGACGGACAGCCCGAACAGGACGATCGCCCAGAAGGTGTCGACCCCGGTCGGGTGCCTGCGGAGGAAGTCATAGAGGCGCTGCACGTAACCCAGAGTAGGGAAGACGGATGTGTGCCCGGGTCAACCGGAGGGCCGATCCGTGCTCGCCGCGCGTACTCCGCAAGGTGGATGCCTCGTTCTCCTGTACGCCTGGCCGCCGGTCCTGGCGTTCGTCCTAGCCTTGCGTCGTGGACGACGAGGTGCGGCGGAAGACGCGGGACGCGGGTCCCGGTGACGGGTGGACCACCGAGTGGCTCGGCTGGCGGGCGGCCGCGCGGCAGGCGCTGTACGGGCCGGAGGGCTTCTACCGCCGCCCTGAGGGGCCCGCCGGGCACTTCCGGACCTCCGTGCACGCCTCCGCGTTGTTCGCGCGGGCCGTGGCCCTGCTGCTGTGCCGGGTGGACGAGGCGCTGGGGCACCCGGACCGGCTGGACTTCGTCGACATGGCCGCGGGCCGGGGCGAGCTGGCCGCCGGGGTGGCCGCCGCGCTGCCCCCCGAGGTGGCCGCACGCGCGCGCGTGCACGCCGTCGAGATCGCCGCGCGCCCGCCGGGGCTGGATCCCCGGATCGAGTGGCACGCCGAGCCGCCGGCGGGCGTCACCGGGCTGCTGTTCGCGAACGAGTGGCTGGACAACGTGCCCGTCGAGATCGCCGAGGTGGACTCCGCGGGCGTGCCCCGGCTGGTCCTCGTGCGCCGGGACGGCGCCGAACGGCTCGGGGAGCCCGTCACGGGTGCGGAGGCGCGGTGGCTGGAGCGGTGGTGGGCGCTGCCGGGCGAGGCGGGGTGGCGGGCCGAGATCGGGCTGCCCCGCGACACGGCCTGGGCGGAGGCGGTCGGGCACCTGCGGCGGGGGCTCGCGGTGGCCGTGGACTACGCGCACACCGCGGACGCGCGCCCCCTGTTCGGGACGCTGACCGGCTTCCGTCAGGGGCGCGAGACGGCGCCCGTGCCGGACGGGTCCTGCGATGTCACGGCGCACGTGGCGCTGGACGCGTGTGTGCTCCCGGGCGGGCGGGTGACCACCCAGCGTGCTGCTCTGCGCATGCTCGGCGTCACCGGCGCACGCCCTTCACTCGCGCTCGCCTCCACCAGCCCCGCCGAGTACGTGCGCGCCCTCGCGAGCGCCGGGGAGGCCGCGGAACTCACCGCGCCGGGCGGCTTCGGCGACTTCGGCTGGCTGGTCCAGCCGGTCGGCATCCCGGACCCGCTCGCCGAGGCGACCGCCTGACGTCCCGGCCACCACCCGCTCCCCGCCTGAGCCCTGCCAGGCGTCGCGGCCCGTGCCGCCGGCCACCCGCGCCGGCTCCCGACCCGCGCTGCCGGACACCCTCGCCGGCCTCCGGGCCGGCCCTCACCACCAGGCCCTCGCCGGCCTCCGGGCCCGCACCACCGACCCGTAGGGCCCACTTCCCGTGGGGCCTACTTGTCGATGTCCCCGACCACGAAGAACATCGACCCCAGGATCGCGACCATGTCCGCCACCAGCGTGCCCGGCAGCAGCTCGGTCAGCGCCTGGATGTTGTTGTACGAGGCCGAGCGCAGCTTCAGCCGGTACGGCGTCTTCTCGCCCTTGCTGACGAGGTAGTAGCCGTTGATGCCGAGCGGGTTCTCGGTCCAGGCGTAGGTGTGCCCCTCGGGCGCCTTCAACACCTTCGGCAGCCGCTGGTTGATCGGGCCGGGGGCCAGCTGGGCGAGCCGGTCCAGGCAGACGTCCGCCAGGTCGAGGGCGTTGTGGGTCTGCGCCAGCAGGCACTCGAAGCGGGCGAGGCAGTCGCCCTCCTCGCGGGTGACCACCTTCAGGGTGTCCTGGAGCTCGCCGTACGCCAGGTACGGTTCGTCCCGGCGCAGGTCGAGGTCGACGCCGGAGGCACGCGCGATCGGACCGCTGACGCCGTAGGCGTGCACGGCCTGCGGGGTGAGCTCGCCGACGCCCCGCGTGCGCCCCCGGAAGATCTCGTTGCCGAGGACCAGGTCGTCGAAGACGTCCATGCGCGAGCGCACTGCGGCGACCGCGCCGCGCGCGCGGGTGGCCCAGCCCGCGGGCAGGTCCTCCTTCAGGCCGCCGACGCGGTTGAACATGTAGTGCATCCGCCCGCCGGAGACCTCCTCCATGACGTTCTGGAGGACCTCGCGCTCCCGGAACGCGTAGAAGACCGGCGTGATGCCGCCCAGCTCCAGCGGGTAGGAGCCGAGGAACATCAGGTGGTTGAGCACCCGGTTCAGCTCCGCCAGCAGGGTGCGGGTCCACACCGCGCGCTCGGGCACCTCCATGCCGAGCATCCGCTCCACCGCGAGGACGACGCCCAGCTCGTTGGAGAACGCCGACAGCCAGTCGTGGCGGTTGGCGAGCATGATGATCTGGCGGTAGTCGCGCGCCTCGAACAGCTTCTCCGCGCCCCGGTGCATATATCCGATCACCGGCTCGGCGCTCGTGATGCGCTCACCGTCCAGGACGAGCTTGAGCCGCAGCACACCATGCGTCGACGGGTGCTGGGGGCCGATGTTGAGCACCATGTCGGTGCTCTCCGCGGCGCCGCCGATTCCGACCATGGTCTCCGTCTGAGGAGTCATGGACACAGTCTCTCCTACGTAGGCTGGCCGTATGGAGACGGGGAGCCGGGAAGACACACAGCCGCGCGAGGCCGAGCCGGTGTGGACCGCGCTGCCGCCGGGACTGCTGCGGATGCGGCGGCTGCTGCTGGTGGTGTGGCTGGGAATCCTGGCCCTGGGCCTGGGCCTGCTGCTGGGCCTGGCCGCCGGAGCGCCCTGGGCGGCGTTCGCCCTGCTCCCGCTGGCACTCCTGGTCTGGGGCTGGCTGCTGACCGGCCGCAACTGGCGGTCCTGGCGCTACGCCGAGCGCGCCGACGACCTGCTGATCAGCCGGGGCGTCATGTGGCGCAAGGTCACGGTGGTCCCGTACGGCCGTATGCAACTGGTCGAGGTGACCTCCGGGCCCGTCGAACGGCACTTCGGGCTGGCCAGCGTCCAGCTGCACACCGCGGCCGCCGCGACCGACGCCACCATCCCCGGCCTCGACCCGGCCGAGGCGGAACGGCTGCGGGACCGGCTCACCGAGCTGGGCGAGGCCCGATCGGCCGGGCTGTGACCGCGCCGGGCGCCGAAGAGGGCGCGCGGCCGAGGGAGCGCGGAACCGGACGCGACACCCGCCCCGAGGCCGCCGTCGCCGCCCCCGGGGCGGCCCTCGGCGAGCGGCGGCTGCACCCCGTCACACCGCTGCGGCGGGCCTGGGCGCCGATCGCCGTGATCGTCGGCTGGGCCGTGCACGACCCGGGGCAGGCGCAGCGCCAGCTGGAGCGGCTGACCACCACCACACTGCTGATCGCGCTCGCCGTGGTCATCCCCGCGGCTTCCCTCTACGGCTTCCTGACCTGGTGGTACACGCATTTCGCGGTCACCGACAGCGAGCTGCGCATCCGGACGGGACTGGTCTTCCGGCGCACCGCGCACATCCGGCTGGAACGCATCCAGGCCGTCGACGTGACCCGGCCGCTGCTCGCCCGGATCGCGGGCGTGGCGAAACTCAGGCTCGACGTCGTGGGCGCCGACAAGAAGGACGAACTCGCCTTTCTCGGGGAGCGCGACGCGCGTGCCCTGCGCGCGGAACTGCTGGCGCGCGCCGCCGGGTTCGCGCCCGAGACCGCGCCCGAGGTCGGCGAGGCACCGGCGCGCGAACTGCTGCGCACGCCCCCGGGCGTGCTCGCGGTCTCGCTGCTGCTGACCGGCGCGACCTGGGGCGCGCTCACCGCCGCGCTCGTCGTGCCGCCGCTGCTGTGGCTGGCCACCCACAACGTGTGGACGGTCCTGGCGACCGCGCTGCCGCTGCTCGGCGCGGCGGGCGCGAGCAGCGTGGGACGGTTCGTCGCCGACTACGACTGGACGCTCGCCGAGTCCCCGGACGGGCTGCGCATCGACCGCGGGCTGCTGGACCGCAGCCACGAGACGGTGCCGCCGGGCCGCGTGCAGGCCGTGCGGATCGTCGAGCCGCTGCTGTGGCGCCGCCGCGGCTGGGTGCGCGTGGAGCTGGACGTGGCCGGGTCCTCCAACTCCGTGCTGCTGCCGGTCGCCCCGCGCGAGATCGCCGAGCCGCTCGTCGCCCGCGTACTGCCCGGAGTGACCGTGCCGCCGTACGCGGCGCTGTCGCGGCCGCCGCGCCGCGCGGGCCGGTGCGTGCCGCTGTGGTGGCGCGGACACGGACTCCTGGTCACCGACACGGTGTTCGCCGCCCGGCACGGGCTGCTGCGCCGCAGCCTCGCCCTCGTCCCGCACGCGAAGGTGCAGAGCGTACGGCTCACCCAGGGGCCCTGGCAGCGCCTGTGGCGGCTCGCCGACGTACACGTGGACACCGGGGCCGACAAGAGCGTCCCGGCGCGGCTGCGGGACGCACGGGAGGCCGAACTGCTGCTGCACGCCCAGGCCGAGCGGTCCCGGACCGGCCGCCGGGTCGCGCGGCCCGACCGCTGGATGGCGTCGTAGGCCGGGACGCCGGCGTCCCGGGCAGGAACGCGAAGGCGCTGCGGCGCCGGGGCGGGAAGGGCGCCTGGAACGCGCGAGGGGCGCCCCGCCGAGCGGGGCGCCCCTCGCGCGTCGTGAGGCGGCGTCAGGAGACCGCGCTGCGCAGTCGCTGGACGTCGATCTGCTCGGTCTCGTCGTGCGCCGTCAGGTCGATCACCTGGCCGACGGCCCGGGTGCTCTCGTCGGCGGGCCTGAACCGCGCCTCGGCCTCGGCCTTGTGCAGGTCCAGGGCCTCCTGGCCGACGACGTCGGCGAGGTCCTCGTTCTGCACGGCCTCCAGTGCCGCGGACTCGGACTTCTGCGTGCCGAAGAAGTCGAATCCGCCCTGCGCCGACTGGCGTCGGACGGGAGCCCCCGGGACGACGGCCACGGCGGTCGGGACGGTGAAGTGCCCTCGGGCCTGCCGCACGGGCAGCGCGGCGGCCGGCCGGGGGGCGGGGAGCATCTCGGCCGAGCGGGCGGCGGGAGCGTCGGCGTCGGGGGCCTCGGGGGCTTCCTCGGTGGAGTGCTCCTCCGTGGAAGCGGCCGAGTGCTCCTCCGTCGCAGCGGGCTCCGGCTGCTCGGTGGTCTCGGGGGCGGCGGCCGCGCGCTCGTGCTCGTCGGCCGCCTCGGACTTCCCCTGCGCCTCGTCCTCCGATGCCTCGTCGGCGGCGCGCTCACCGGGCCCGCCGGGACCGTCGGGTCCTTCGGGGTTCCCGGGGGCCTCCGGCCTCTCGGCGGTGGTGACGCCGGCCTTGCCCGCGGACTCCTCCGCGGAGTCCTCGGTCAGGCGGTCCAGGGCCGCGTTCGCCCGCAGGAACAGCCGGGAGCCCTCGGGGGAGAACACCGCGGGGGTCTTCGCCCCGTCCTCGCGCGCGTGCTCCGCCTCGACGGCTTCGGTCCGCTCCTCGGCGGCCTCTGCACGCTCCTCCGCGGCCTCGCCCCGCCCGGGCTCGGCCTGGCGCGGCACCGGCGCGGGCGGCAGCGCGGCACGCGCCGGGGTGGTCGCCTCTATCTCCAGCAGACGGCGGCCCTCCAGGGCCGTGGCCCGCTCGGTCTCCGCGGTGGCGTACCGGCGCAGCAGCGACGCGTGCTCGTTGCGCAGCTTCGCCAGCTCCGCCCGCTTCGCCCGCAGCCGCTGCTCCAGCTTGCCGCGCAGCTCGCGCGACTCGTCCAGGTCGGACTCCAGTTCGGCGACCCGTTCCTCGTGGCGCCAGTCGTCGCTCGCACGCGCGCGCGTGAGGTCGGCGACCTGTTTGCCCGCCTGCGTGTCCCAACGGCGCATGACGACGGCACTGGTGACCGCGGTGACCGCGGCGACCGCCGCGAGACCGCGCAGCAGTACCGCTTCCGTGAACACCCAGGGGCCGAGAGCGCAGACAGCGGACACGCCTGCGATCGCCGACGGAGGCAGCAGCCTGTGCAGAGGCGGGGAATGGCGGTGACGTCCACGTGGCATGGCCAGAAACTTACCGCGCGTAGGCACGTCATGGTGCCTTGGGTCACAAAAACTCGGCCATGCCCGGGCCTTCACAGCGCATCAGGGATTCACGCCGCCCCACGGGCACCGCCGGCCCCGCACGGACCCGTTCCACCCGGCGCCTACAGCGAGTGAACCTTCGTGTCGAACTCGTCGTCCTAGAGGGCGCAATGTCGGCGGATGCCCGGATCGGCACCGGTACCGAGCCCTCTCGCGGAACCACGGGAAGCGATGACTGCCAGGGAAGAACAGGACATGCCGGGCACCGACACGGCCCCGCCCGTCCGCACACGGCACCTGCCCGGCGGCCCCCGCCCCGAGTCCGTCCCCGTCCTCGCCGCCCGCGCGGGCGCCTTGGTGGGCCTGCTGGACATCGCGGCGGGCGTTTTCCCCCGCTTCCGACACAGCCGAATCCACACCCTCCCCGACGTACTGCCGGGCGCCGTCGGCCCGTTCGCGGCCGCCCTCTCGCTCAGCGCGGGCGTCCTGCTGCTCCTGCTCACCCACGGCCTCGAACGCGGCCGGCGCCCGGCCTGGCGCGCCACCGTCGCCCTGCTGCCGATCGGCGCCCTCGCCCAGTTCGCCCACCGCGGCTCCGTCCTCGGCCTGCTCGTCCCGCTGGGACTGCTCTGGCCGCTGCTGCGCCACCGCGACCGGTTCGCCGCCCCGCCCGACCCGCGCGAGCGCCCCCGGGCGCTCGCCCACTTCGTGCTCATGGGCGCCTTCTCGCTCGCCCTCGGCCTGGTCGTGGTCAGCGCCCACCCGGGCGCCACGGTCGGCGACCCCAGCCTGGCCGACCGGCTCGCCCACGTCCTGTACGGGCTGCTCGGCGTCGACGGCCCGGTCGGCTACCGCGGCACCGTCTCCTGGACGGTCGCCCTCTCCCTCGGCGCCCTCGGCCTGCTCACCGCCCTCACCACGCTCCACCTCGCCCTGCGCCCCGGCCACCCCGGCACCCGTCTCACCCGTGAGGACGAGACCCGGCTGCGCGCCCTGCTGGAGCGGCACGGCGGCCGTGACGCGCTCGGCCACCGCGTCCTGTGCCGTGACACGGCCGTCGTCTTCTCCCCCAGCGGCAAGGCCGCCGTCACCTACCGCGTCGTCTCCGGCGTCATGCTCGCCGACGGCGACCCCGTCGGCCACGCCGAGGCCTGGCCCGGCGCCATCGAACGCTTCATGGACGAGGCCCGCGCCCACTCCTGGTCCCCCGCCGTCACGGGCTGCTCCGAGACCGGCCGCCGGGTGTGGACCCGGGAGACGGGCCTGGCCGTCCTCGAACCCGGCGACGAGGCGGTGGTGGACACCGCGGATTTCTCCCCCGCCGGCCGCCCGACGCGCGACGTACGCCGGACGGCCGGGCGCATCGGACGGACCGGCTGCGCAACCCGGGTACGTCGTGTCCGTGACCTCGGCGACACCGGGCCGGACGGCGTCCCCCGCGCCGCCGAGGACCGGCGCGGCACCGACACCGAGCGCGGCTTCGCCCTCGCGCTCGGCAGACCGGCCACCCCGCCGACGGCGACCGTCTGACACCACCGCCCCGTCCCCTCGGCGGACCCGCCCGGGGGCCGGGAAGCCCGTCGGCCCCCCGGACGCCGCCCTCTCGGCCCCCGGCCACGTACCCGGGCCGCACACCGTTCACGGCCCGCACGGGGCCTACGCTGACCATATGAGCAAGCAGAGCGGACGCGGGATCGTCGCGGGCCTTCCGGACTGGGACCGCTGCGCGGTCATGGGAGTCGTCAACGTGACCCCCGACTCCTTCTCCGACGGCGGCCGCTGGTTCGACACCACCGCCGCCATCAAGCACGGCCTCGAACTCGCCGCCCAGGGCGCCGACCTGATCGACGTCGGCGGCGAGTCCACCCGCCCCGGCGCCACCCGCGTGGACGAGGACGAGGAACTGCGGCGCGTCGTCCCCGTGGTCCGCGGGCTCTCCTCCGAAGGCGTCGTCGTCTCCGTCGACACGATGCGCGCCTCCGTCGCCGCCCGGGCCCTCGCCGCCGGAGCGGCCGTGGTCAACGACGTCAGCGGCGGCCTCGCCGACCCCGGCATGATCCCCGCCGTCGCCGAGGCCGGCGCCCCCTTCGTCGTCATGCACTGGCGCGGCTTCCTCCAGGGCACCAACGTCCAGGGCGCCTACGCCGATGTCGTCGGCGAGGTCGTCGACGAACTGCACGCGCGCGTGCAGGCCGTCCTGGACGGCGGTATCGCCCCGGACCGGATCGTCGTCGACCCCGGCCTCGGCTTCTCCAAGGAGGCCGAGCACGACCTCGCCCTCCTCGCCCACCTGGACCGCCTGCACGCCCTCGGCCACCCGCTGCTCGTGGCCGCCTCCCGCAAGCGCTTCCTCGGCCGCGTCCTCGCCGGCCCCGAGGCCGCCCCGCCGCCCGCGCGCGAGCGCGACGCCGCCACCGCCGCCGTCACCGCCCTCGCCGCGCGGTCCGGCGCCTGGGCCGTCCGTGTGCACGAGG
This sequence comes from Streptomyces sp. NPDC005017, assembly GCF_042873115.1. Taxonomy (NCBI): domain Bacteria; kingdom Bacillati; phylum Actinomycetota; class Actinomycetes; order Kitasatosporales; family Streptomycetaceae; genus Streptomyces; species Streptomyces sp. NPDC005017. The sequence goes on from NZ_JBIALD010000013.1 coordinate 42,736, forward strand.
TCCGCGCCTCGGCGGACGCCGTACGGGTCGCCCGCGCCGTGGAAGGGGCGCGCGCCCGGACGGGCGCGCCGGTCCCGGGCTTCGAGCGCCCCCCGCACACACCCGACCGCGCGCCCGGCGCGCAGCCCCACGAAGGAGCCCGGTGAGCGCCCCTCACACCGACGTCGAAGAGGTCGAAGCCGCCAACACCGCCTTCTACGAGGCACTGGAGCGCGGCGACTTCGAGGAACTGTCCTCGCTCTGGCTCACCCCCTCCGACCTCGGCGTCGACGAGGAGTACCACGACCCGGCCGACACCGGCGTCGTCTCCTGCATCCACCCCGGCTGGCCCGTCCTCACCGGCCGCGCCGAGGTCCTCAGGTCATACGCCCTGATCATGGCGAACACCGAGTACATCCAGTTCTTCCTGACCGACGTCCACGTCTCCGTCACCGGCGACACCGCCCTGCTGACCTGCACGGAGAACATCCTCAGCGGCGGCCCCGCGCCCGAGGCCGGCGGCGAGCTCGGCCCCCTCGTGGGCCAGCTCGTGGTCGCCACGAACGTCTTCCGGCGCACCACGGACGGCTGGAAGATCTGGTCCCACCACGCCTCCCCCGTCCTCGCCGAGAAAGACGGGGAAGATGACGGGGACACACCCGAATGACGGGGTAGGCGTCCTCACAGGACGCGACACGGTGCCCACCCACAGGGACGAACGAGGGATTGGACCAACCGCAGCCGGGGTAGGGGCGGCTTCCGACCCGTGAGGCGCCGGGTTCCCCAGGGGAAACACCCGCTGAACACTCCTGGTCCCGGCCCGGATCCACCACCCGTGGCCCGGCGCTGTCAGTGCCCGCAGGTAGATTCGTTCGAGGCCGGACCGCCGCCCGCACGCGGAACGGACCGGCTCTCACCGACGATTGCAGGAGTGATTCGCGTGGATCGTGTCGCGCTGCGCGGCCTCAGGGCCCGGGGCCACCACGGTGTCTTCCCCAAGGAACGCGAGGAGGGCCAGACCTTCATCGTGGACCTCGTGCTCGGGCTGGACACCCGACCGGCCGCGGCCGACGACGACCTGGCGAAGACCGTGCACTACGGCATCGTGGCCGAGGAGGTCGTCGCCGTCGTCGAGGGTGAACCGGTCAACCTCATCGAGACGCTCGCCGAGCAGATCGCCCAGACCTGTCTGAAGCACGACGGGGTGCGGGAGGTCGAGGTCTGCGTCCACAAACCGGACGCGCCGATCACGGTCCCCTTCGACGACGTGACCGTCACCATCATCCGGAGCCGAGCATGAGCACCTCGTTCACCGAGGGTCCCAGCGACCCGACCGTACAGCCGGTGCCCGCCTCCGTCGTGGAGAAGGTCGACGCCGCCGACACCACCCTCCACAACCCCCGCCGCGCCGTGCTCTCCCTCGGCTCCAACCTCGGCAACCGCCTGGAGACCCTCCAGGGCGCCGTCGACGCGTTCGAGGACACCCCCGGCGTCCGCGTGAAAGCCGTCTCCCCCGTCTACGAGACCGAGCCCTGGGGCGTCGAGCCCGGCAGCCAGCCCTCGTACTTCAACGCGGTCGTGATCCTCAAGACCACCCTGCCCCCCTCCTCCCTGCTGGAGCGCGCCCACGCGGTCGAGGAGGCCTTCCACCGCGTACGCGACGAACGCTGGGGCGCCCGCACCCTCGACGTCGACATCGTCGCCTACGCCGACGTCGTCTCCGGAGACCCCGTGCTCACCCTGCCCCACCCCCGCGCCCACGAACGCGCCTTCGTCCTCGCCCCCTGGCACGACGTCGACCCCGCCGCCGAACTGCCCGGCCGCGGAGCCGTCGCCGCGCTCCTGGACGCGATCACCCGCGAAGGCGTCGCGCCGCGCAAGGACCTGGAACTCCGGCTGCCCGAGTAGTCGTTAAGGTCGACACGACCACCACGTCCGGGGGAGCTGAAGGGACACCGTGAGAGAGCTGCGCATCAGGGTGCTGGCAGGCGTGTTCATCGTCGCCGGAATCCTGTCCTGGGCGGGCGCCCGCCTGTGGAACTCGGTCGGAACCCTCCCCAGCGTCCCCCTGGCCGCACCCATCGTGCTGGCCGTGATCGCCGTGATCCTGCTCGCCACGGCCCTGTCCCTGCGCGCCCGCCTCAAGGCCCAGCGCGAACGCCGCCCGGGCGCCAAGGGCGTCGACCCCCTGATGGCCGCCCGCGCCGTCGTCTTCGGCCAGGCCAGCGCCTTGGTGGCCGCCCTCGTCGCCGGCATGTACGGCGGCACCGGCGTCTTCCTCCTGGAGTACCTCGACATCCCCGCCCGCCGCGACCAAGCCGTCTACGCCGCCTTCTCCGTCGCCGCCGGAATCGCCGTCATAGCGTCCGCCCTCTTCCTGGAACGAGTCTGCAGACTCCCGGAGGACGACGACAACCACACCGGCACAGGCGCGGCCCCGGCGGCCTGAGCGTCCCCGGGCCGCCCGACGGGCACCGCGCCTGAGAGCCCTCGGCGGGTTCCAGGGGCTCAGCGGGCCATGATCAGGCTCATCGCCTCGTTGCGGGTCGCCGCGTCGCGCAGCTGGCCGCGCACCGCCGAGGTGAGGGTCTTGGCGCCGGGCTTGCGGATACCGCGCATCGACATGCACATGTGCTCGCACTCGACGACGACGATCACACCGCGCGGCTCCAGGATGTCCATGAGGGAGTCCGCGATCTGCGTGGTGAGTCGTTCCTGCACCTGCGGCCGGCGGGCGTAGACGTCCACCAGCCGGGCCAGCTTCGACAGCCCCGTGATCTTCCCCGAGGTGGCGGGAATGTAGCCGACATGGGCGACGCCCCTGAACGGCACAAGATGATGTTCACACGTGCTGTACACCTCGATGTCCTTCACCAGGACCATCTCGTCGTGTCCCAGGTCGAACGTCGTGGTGAGCACGTCCTCCGGCTTCTGCCACAGCCCCGCGAATATCTCCTTGTAGGCCCGCGCCACCCGGCCCGGTGTCTCCTTCAGGCCCTCGCGGTCCGGGTCCTCGCCGACCGCGATCAGGAGCTCGCGTACGGCGTTCTCGGCGCGCTTCTCGTCGAACTCGCCGATGGGGCCCTCGCCGTCCAGCGTCACGGGGTCGGTCATCTCGTGCCTCGTTCCTGAATAACTGTCGCGTCCGGATCGCGCGTCTCACATGCGGGCATACGGAAATGCCGCGCCCCCCAGGCTAGAACCAGGGGGGCGCGGCATCCATTCCGGGCCCGGTGGGGTCACCGGGGCCGGAGGGGTCAGCTCTCGGGGCGGTCCTCGGTGACCGGGTCGACCACCGGGGTGGGCTCCGTCGCCGTGGACTTGGCGGTGCTGATCGCCGGGGTCGCGCCGTTGGCACCGTTGGTCAGTGCGAGCTCCTTGGGGGAGAGCACCGGCGGGCGGGTGGACGGCGTGCGGCGAGAGGAGCCGGTCCAGGCCGGCCGCGGGGGACGCTTGACGATGGGGGCGAAGATCTCGGCGATCTCCTCCTTGCCCAGCGTCTCCTTCTCCAGCAGCTGGAGGACCAGGTTGTCGAGGACGTCGCGGTTCTCGACCAGGATCTCCCAGGCCTCGTTGTGCGCGGTCTCGATGAGCTTCTTGACTTCCTCGTCCACCAGGGCGGCGACCTCTTCCGAGTAGTCGCGCTGGTGGGCCATCTCACGGCCGAGGAACGGCTCGGTGTTGTCGCCGCCGAACTTGATGGCGCCGAGTCGCTCGGTCATGCCGTACTGGGTGACCATCGCGCGGGCGGTGGCGGTGGCCTTCTCGATGTCGTTCGCCGCGCCCGTGGTCGGGTCGTGGAAGACGAGCTCCTCGGCCGCGCGGCCACCCAGCATGTAGGCCAGCTGGTCCAGCATCTCGTTGCGGGTCGTGGAGTACTTGTCCTCGTCCGGCAGGACCATCGTGTAGCCCAGCGCACGGCCGCGGCTGAGGATGGTGATCTTGTGGACCGGGTCGGAGTTCGGGGAGGCCGCCGCGACCAGGGCGTGACCGCCCTCGTGGTACGCGGTGATCTTCTTCTCCTTGTCCGACATGATCCGGGTCCGCTTCTGCGGGCCCGCGACCACACGGTCGATCGCCTCGTCCAGCATGTGGTTGTCGATCAGCTTCTTGTCCGAGCGGGCCGTGAGCAGCGCGGCCTCGTTCAGCACGTTGGAGAGATCGGCACCCGTGAAGCCGGGGGTGCGGCGGGCGACGGCCGAGAGGTCGACGTCCGGAGCGACCGGCTTGCCCTTCTGGTGGACCTTGAGGATCTCCAGGCGGCCCTGCATGTCCGGGCGGTCGACCGCGATCTGGCGGTCGAAGCGGCCGGGGCGCAGGAGGGCGGGGTCGAGGATGTCGGGGCGGTTCGTGGCGGCGATCAGGATGACGCCGCCCTTCACGTCGAAGCCGTCCATCTCGACGAGCAGCTGGTTCAGGGTCTGCTCGCGCTCGTCGTGACCGCCGCCGAGGCCGGCGCCGCGGTGGCGGCCGACCGCGTCGATCTCGTCGACGAAGACGATGGCCGGGGCGTTCGCCTTGGCCTGTTCGAACAGGTCACGCACTCGGGAGGCGCCGACGCCGACGAACATCTCGACGAAGTCGGAACCGGAGATCGAGTAGAACGGCACGCCCGCCTCGCCGGCGACGGCGCGCGCGAGGAGGGTCTTGCCGGTGCCGGGCGGGCCGTACAGCAGCACGCCCTTGGGGATCTTGGCGCCGACGGCCTGGAACTTGGCCGGTTCCTGGAGGAACTCCTTGATCTCGTGGAGTTCCTCGACGGCCTCGTCCGAGCCCGCGACGTCGGCGAAGGTGGTCTTGGGGGTGTCCTTGGTGATGAGCTTGGCCTTCGACTTGCCGAAGTTCATCACCCGGGAGCCGCCGCCCTGCATCTGATTCATCAGGAACAGGAAGACGACCACGATGAGGACGAAGGGAAGCAGCGAGAGCAGGATGCCCACGATGGGGTTCTGCTTCGACGGCGAGACGGTGTAGCCGTCCGGGATCTGCTTCTCCTGGAACTTCTGCTGGAGCGTGCCGGCGATGGTCACGCCCTGGTCGCCGATGTAGCTCGCCTGGATCTTGGAGCTGTCCTCGACCTTTACGCCGTCCTTGAGCTCGACCTTGATGGTCTGCTCGTCACCTGTCGTCAGCTTGGCCGACTCGACCTTGTTCTCGTTGATCGCCTGGATCACCTGGCCGGTGTCCACCGTCTTGTAGCCCCCGGACGAGCCGACGACCTGCATCAACACGACCACGGCAAGGACGGCCAGCACGATCCACATGACCGGCCCACGGAAGTATCGCTTCACGTCCATCCATACGGAGCGGTGCCGCCCCGTCCCTCCTGCCATAGTGAGTTTGATAAGACAGTTCTTCTGACGGTACCCCAGCTTTGCGGCCGGAAGCCGCACGGACTGGCGGGGAACCCGTCTGCATGCTCCAACGGCGCGACACCCGCCGGGGTTCCCGATCTTCGTACGGCACTGGGCCCTTCGGGTCAGCCGCCGTAGACGTGGGGCGCGAGCGTACCGACGAACGGGAGGTTGCGGTACTTCTCGGCGTAGTCGAGGCCGTAGCCGACGACGAACTCGTTGGGGATGTCGAAGCCGACCCATTCGACGTCGATGGCGACCTTGGCCGCGTCGGGCTTGCGCAGCAGGGTGCACACCCTCAGCGTCTCGGGCTCGCGGGAGCCGAGGTTGGAGAGCAGCCACGACAGGGTCAGGCCGGAGTCGATGATGTCCTCGACGATCAGGACGTGGCGGCCCTTGATGTCGGTGTCGAGGTCCTTGAGGATCCGTACGACGCCGGAGGACTGGGTGCCCGCGCCGTAGGAGGAGACGGCCATCCAGTCCATGGTGACGGGGGTGGACAGCGCTCGGGCGAGGTCGGCCATGACCATGACGGCGCCCTTGAGGACTCCGACGATGAGCAGGTCCTTGCCCGCGTACTCAGCGTCGATCTTCGCGGCCAGCTCGGCCAGCTTCGCGTCGATCTCTTCCTTGGTGATGAGCACCTGCTTGAGGTCGGCACCCATGTCTTTCGCGTCCACCCGCATCACTTTCGGTCGTCCCACCGGCCGTCCGGTCCCTCCCGTGAAGAGGGACCGGGTCGTCTCCCCTCGTGGGGGAGATTTCAGCCTTGCCGAATCACCAGTCTGCCACCCTGGCGCTGGGCCACGACTCTGCCGGGGAGATTGATGGCTCCCTGGCCGCGCCAGCCGGTGATCAGCCGGTCGACTTCCTCGATGTGCCGGGCGAAGAGCGAACCGGCCGGAGCGCCCGCCTCGATGGCGGCGCGGCGCAGGATCCGGCGGCGTACGGCGGGCGGCAGGGCGTACAGCTTGGCGCACTCCAGGCGTCCGGTGGCGTCACGGACGGCGGCCTCGGCCTGACTGGCCCAGGCGTCGAGCGCGTCGGCGTCGTCGCGGGAGAGCTGGGCCGTTCGGGCGAGGGCCTCCACGACGCCTTTGCCGAGGGCCTTCTCCAGGGCGGGCAGGCCTTCGTGGCGCAGGCGGGAGCGGGTGTACGCGGGGTCGGTGTTGTGCGGGTCGTCCCACACGGGCAGCGACTGCACCAGGCAGGCCTTGCGGGCGGTCTGGCGGTCGAGCTGGAGGAAGGGGCGCCGGTAGCGGCCGTCGGCCCCCGAGACCGCGGCCATGCCGGACAGGGAGCGGATGCCGGAGCCGCGGGCGAGGCCGAGCAGGACGGTCTCGGCCTGGTCGTCGCGGGTGTGGCCGAGGAGGACGGCGGTGGCGCCGTGGCGGGCGGCGGCGGCGTCCAGGGCGGTGTAGCGGGCGTCGCGCGCGGCGGCTTCGGGTCCTCCGTCGCGGCCTACGGTGACGGCGGCGGACTCGACGGGGTCGAGGCCCAGTTCGCGCAGGCGCACGACGACTTCCCCGGCACGCAGGTCGGAGCCGTCCTGGAGGCCGTGGTCGACGGTGACGCCGCCGGCCCGGATGCCGAGCCTGGGGGCTTCGAAGGCGAGGGCCGAGGCGAGCGCCATGGAGTCGGCGCCGCCGGAGCAGGCGACGAGGACGAGCGGCGGCGGGGTGTGCGGGGGGCTCGTCGAGGGTGGTGTGGAGTGGTGGTCGGTGAGGATGTCGTGGAGGACGCGGCGGACCGCCAGGCGTATCGCCGCGACCGCAGGATGGGGACCCATGTCCGGTTCCCTTCATGAAGTTTTCGGGGGTGAGCCCGAGTTCGGTCACTCAGAGTGTGTCGATGGTGACAGAAATGGGCGGTTCCCCGAGCATTGCACGCCTGTCCATGCCTCACGGTCCCTCGGACGGGTGATTGGAGGGGCGTTCGACTGCCGTCGGCCGAATACCCTCGCTCCGATCGCGCGGGGTGTCATGTGTCGGTCCTGCCGTGCACCCGTGTGATCCAGTCCGCCGGTTTGGCGATCTCGGTCTTGGTGGGGAGGGTGTTGGGGGAGGTCCAGACGCGGTTGAAGCCGTCCATGCCGACCTCGTCGACGACGGCCCGGACGAAGCGTTCGCCGTCGCGGTACTGGCGGAGCTTGGCGTCGAGGCCGAGAAGCCTGCGCAGGGCGAGGTCGAGGCGGGAGGCACCCTTGGCGCGGCGCTGCTGGAACTTCTCGCGGATCTCGGCGACGGAGGCCACGACGTCGGGGCCGACGCCGTCCATGACGTAGTCGGCGTGTCCTTCGAGGAGGGACATGACGGCGGTGAGGCGGGCGAGGATCTCGCGCTGGGCGGGGGTCTGCACGAGTTCGACGAAGGAGCGGCCGCCGTCGTCCTCCTCGCCCTCGGGGCGGCCTCCGGCGAGCGACTGGGCGGCCTCGCGGATGCGTTCCAGGACGGTGCCGGGGTCGACGTCGGTCTCGGCGAGGAACGACTGGATCTCGCCCTCGAGGTGGTCGCGCAGCCAGGGCACGGCGGTGAACTGGGTGCGGTGGGTCTCCTCGTGCAGGCAGACCCAGAGGCGGAAGTCGTGCGGGTCGACGTCGAGTTCGCGTTCGACGTGGACGATGTTCGGGGCGACCAGGAGGAGCCTGCCGCCGCCGTTGCCGGCCCCGGGGAGGTCTCGGGTGCCGGGGGCGAAGGTCTCGTACTGGCCGAGGACGCGGGAGGCGAGGAAGGACAGCAGCATGCCGAGTTCGACGCCGGTGACCTTGCCGCCGACGGCCCCGAGGACGGCGCCGCCGGGGGTGCCGGAGCGGCGGTCCTGCATCTTGTCGAGCAGGGGCTTGAGGATGGCGCGGAACCCGGCGACGTTGGCCTTGACCCAGCCGGGCCGGTCGACGACGAGTACGGGTGTGTCGGCGAGGTCCTCGCCGCCGAGGCGGGTGAACGCGCGCACGTGCTGCTCGGAGGCCTTGGCGTGCCGGCGCAGTTCGGCGACGACGGCGCGGGCCTCGTCACGGCTGATCTCGGGGCCGGGCCGCAGGAGGCGGGTCGCGGTCGCCACGGCGAGGTTCCAGTCGATCATCCCAGCGGATGCGGCACCACCGATGCTCGTCATGCGTCAACCGTACGTGAGCGGCCCCCTCGGGGGCAGGGCGCTCGCGGCGGGGCTTGTGGGTGATGTTCCGGGCGCCGGGTGCCGGGCCCGTCCGTCGCGTCGCGCGCTGCGGACGGGCGTGGCGTCGCCGGGGCCGGCTCAGCGGCAGCCGCAGTCGGCGAGTGCGGTGGCGACCCGGTCCAGGGCGATCTGGGCCGCGTCCTTGTCGAGCGTGCCGGAGGCGAGGAAGGCGAAGGCCAGGAGGCGGCCGTCGCGGTCGACGACGGTGCCGGCGAGGGCGTTGACGCCGGTGAGGGTGCCGGTCTTGGCGCGGACGAGGCCGGCGGCGCCGTCGGCGTAGCGGGTGCTCAGGGTGCCGGTGAATCCGGCGACGGGCAGGCCGGTGAGGGCGGGGCGAAGTTCGGGGCGGGCGGGGTCGGCGGCCTCGGCGAGCAGTGCGGTGAGCAGGCGAGTGCTGAGCCGGTCCTCGCGGCTGAGTCCGCTGCCGTCCTTGAAGACGGCGCCCGCGACGGGCAGGCCGAGCTTCTTCAGCTGGGCGTGCACGGCCTGTCCGGCACCGTCGAAGTCGGCGCGGCGGCCGGTGGCGAGGGCGGTGTGGCGGACGAGAGCCTCGGCGATGTCGTTGTCGCTGTGGGTCAGCATGCGCTCGACGAGGGTGGCCAGGGGCGGCGAGGAGACGGTGGCGAGGGTCTGCGCGCGCGTGGTCGCCTTGGAGGGTCCGGGGGCGCTGGTGCGGATGCCGTGGGCCTTGAGGAGGTCGGCGAAGGCGCGGGTGGCGTCGGCGGCGGGTTCCCTGCTGCGGGTGGCGGTGCCGCTGGTGGAGTCGTCGACGCGGGCCTCGTCGGCCATCAGGGCGGTGACGGGCGCGATGTTGTCGTTCTCCCCGATCGGGTGACGTTCGGGGCCGGTGTAGAGCGTGGTGTCGTAGGAGAGGGTGACCTCGCGTACGCCGCGTTCGGCGAGTTTCCTGGCGGTGCGGTCGGCGAGGGTGCGCAGGTCGGCCCAGCCGCCGGTGTGGCCGCGGGCGGTGAGGGTGGGGTCGCCGCCGCCGACGAGGACGAGTTCGCCGGTGTCGGGCTCGAAGGCGGCTCGGGTGGTGAGGCGGTGGTCGGGGCCGAGCGCGGACAGGGCGGCGACGGCGGTGGCAATCTTGGTGGTGGAGGCCGGGGTCAGGGCCTCGCCGGCCGCCTTGCCGTACACGGATCTGCCGGTGGCGAGGTCGACGACGGCGGCGGCTCGGCGGTCGCCGAGCGCCGGGTCCCGGAGCAGGGGGCCCAGGACGTCGGCGAGGGGGCGGGCGCCGGGCGCGGACCTCGCGACGGGTGCGGAGCCGCCGAGGCCGGTGAGCACGGTGGGGGCGCTGGGGGCGGGGCGCGGCGCGGCGGGCGTCCTGATGGATCCGCGATCGTGAGATGCGCCACCTGTGTGCTGCCGGGCGACCGCCCGCTCGCGCTCGGCCGTACGCTGACCGGTGGAGTCCCAGGGACCCGCTGCGGTGACCGCACCGGCGGCCAGCGCCAGTCCGGCCACCCCGGCACCCGTGGTGAAATGCCAGGTTTTCACCCGCTTGACCTGCGGTTTCGTGGGCCGTGCCCATCGCGTCGACCGCGGTGTCGCGGCTGCGGCGATCCGGGCGAGGCGGGGTCGTACGGCGTTCGCGGCCCGCACCAACCGGGGCCTCGCAACCCGCCACGGCCTGAGCTCTGGCACGACCACCAGCCCCTTTCGCGATCACACACCTGCGTGAGGGACACTTAATCACCAGAACTGTGCGCTGATCATGGAGGAGCCACCGGTGGAGTTCGACGTCACGATCGAGATCCCGAAGGGTTCGCGGAACAAGTACGAGGTGGACCACGAGACCGGTCGTATCCGCCTGGACCGCCGACTCTTCACGTCGACCGCCTACCCGACCGACTACGGGTTCGTCGAGAACACTCTCGGCGAGGACGGCGACCCGCTCGACGCGCTGGTCATCCTGGACGAGCCGACCTTCCCGGGCTGTCTCATCAAGTGCCGCGCGATCGGCATGTTCCGGATGACGGACGAGGCCGGCGGCGACGACAAGCTGCTGTGCGTGCCGGCGACCGACCCGCGTGTGGAGCACCTGCGCGACATCCACCACGTGTCGGAGTTCGACCGGCTGGAGATCCAGCACTTCTTCGAGGTCTACAAGGACCTGGAGCCCGGCAAGTCCGTCGAGGGCGCCAACTGGGTCGGCCGGGTCGAGGCCGAGCAGGAGATCGAGCGGTCCTACAAGCGGGCCGAGGAGCAGGGCGGCCACTGAGCCCCCTGCCGCAGAGCCGATACGACGGGCCGCACGCATGCGTGCGGCCCGTCCGGTTATCTGTACGCATACTGACCTTGGTTCGGTGTCGTACAGGGAGCGCTGCTTTAAGTGACGGAAGCGGAGGACCGCAAACCGCAGTCGGACGAGGCGAGGAGCGCGTTCACACCGCCTCCCGGGGTCGGTCCGGCGGACGGGGTGGACACGGAGTCGTCGACGACGTCCGAGTTCGCCGTCCCGAAGGGGCTGGAGGTCCCCTCGCCGCCCGGTCCCGAGCCGGAGGGGTCGGCGTTCACCGCGCCGAGCACGTACAGCTCCAAGGGCGCTCCGGCGGCGTTCACGCCCGCCACCGGGATACCGCTGGTGAGTCTGACCAAGGGTGGGCCCTGGCAGGACCGGATGCGCACGATGCTGCGGATGCCGGTGGCCGAGCGGCCGGCGCCGGAGCCGGTGCAGCGCGCCGAGGAGGGCGGTCCGGCCGTCCCGCGCGTGCTGGACCTGACGCTGCGTCTCGGTGAGCTGCTGCTGGCGGGCGGGGAGAGCGCCGAGGACGTGGAGACGGCGATGTTCGCGGTGTGCCGTTCCTACGGTCTCGACCGCTGCGAGCCGAACGTCACCTTCACGCTGCTGTCGATCTCGTACCAGCCGTCGCTGGTGGACGACCCCGTGACGGCGTCCCGTACCGTACGGCGCCGTGGCACCGACTACACGCGGCTCGCGGCGGTGTTCCAGCTCGTCGACGACCTCAGCGACCCGGCGACCCATGTCTCGCTGGAGGAGGCCTACCGGCGGCTCGCGGAGATCCGCCGCAACCGGCACCCGTATCCGACCTGGGTGCTGACCTCGGCGAGCGGGCTGCTGGCGGGCGCGGCCTCGCTGCTGGTCGGCGGTGATGTGATCGTGTTCGTCGCGGCCGCGCTGGGCGCGATGCTCGGCGACCGGCTGGCGTGGCTGTGCGCGGGGCGCGGGCTGCCGGAGTTCTACCAGTTCACGGTCGCCGCGATGCCGCCCGCGGCGATAGGGGTCGCGCTGACCCTCACCCATGTCGACGTGAAGGCCTCCGCCGTGATCACCGGTGGGCTGTTCGCGCTGCTGCCCGGGCGGGCGCTGGTGGCGGGTGTGCAGGACGGTCTGACCGGCTTCTACATCACCGCGGCCGCGCGTCTGCTGGAGGTGATGTACCTGTTCGTGGGCATCGTCGTGGGCGTGCTGGTGGTGCTGTACTTCGGCGTCCAGTTCGGTGCCGAGCTCAAGGCGGACGAGGCGCTGGTGCTGGCCGAGCGGCCCGTCGTGCAGATCGTCGCCTCGATGCTGCTGTCCCTGACCTTCGCGGTGCTGCTCCAGCAGGAACGGTCCACCGTGCTCGCCGTCACCCTCAACGGGGGCGTGGCGTGGTCGGTGTACGGCGCCATGCACTACGCGGGCGGTCTGTCGCCGGTCGCCTCCACGGCGGTGGCGGCGGGGGTGGTCGGTCTGTTCGGGCAGCTGCTGTCGCGGTACCGGTACGCCTCGGCGCTGCCGTACACGACCGCGGCGATCGGGCCGCTGCTGCCGGGGTCGGCGACGTATTTCGGGCTGCTGTCCATCGCGCAGAACGAGGTGGACAGCGGGCTGGGGTCGTTGACCAAGGCTGCGGCGCTGGCGATGGCTATCGCGATCGGGGTGAATCTGGGGTCGGAGGTGTCGCGGTTGTTCCTGCGCGGACCGGTTGCCTCCGGCGGTGAGCGGAGGGCGGCGAAGCGGACGCGGGGGTTCTGAGGCACCGGGTCCCCTCTTGCGAGGTCGTTCGGGTGCGGGGTCGTTGTGGCTTGTCGCGCAGCCCCCCGCGCCCCTGAAAAACCTGCGCAGTTCCCCGCGCCCCTTGCTAGAAAGCCTGCGCAGTTCCTCGCGCCCCTTTGGGGGCGTTCTTGTCAGCCCTGGTTGTAGGGGTACGGGTACTGCTGTTGGTTCTGGTGGTGCTGGGGGGTGTACGGCTGGTTGTGGTTCTGGTCGTAGCCCTGGTCGTACTGCTGGTGGCCGTTGTAGTACGGGTCGGGGGCCGGCTGGGCGTAGTGCTGCTGGTCGTAGCCCTGGTCCGGGCCGTACTGGCTGCCGTACGGGTCGTTCTGGTCGTCCGGCTCGACGCGGCGGAGCTGGGTCGTGGCGTCGTCCATCGGCGGGTGGGGCTGGTACGGCTGCTGGGGGGCCGCCGTCTGCTGCTGGGGGGCCGGGTTCTTCTTGGCCTGGGAGCGGGCCCTGAGGAACTCGATGATGATCGGGACGACCGAGAGGAGGACGATCAGGATGAGGATCGCCTCGATGTTCTTCTTGACGAAGTCGATGTTGCCCAGCCAGGAGCCGAGCAGCGTGACCCCGGCGCCCCAGAGGATGCCGCCCAGGACGTTGAAGATCAGGAACGAGCGGTACCGCATGCCGCTGACGCCCGCGATGATCGGCGTGAACGTGCGCACGATGGGCACGAAGCGGGCCAGGACCAGGGACTTCGGGCCGTACTTCTCGAAGAACTCGTGGGCCTTGGTGACGTTCTCCTGCTTGAACAGGCGGGAGTCCGGGCGGTTGAACAGGGCCGGGCCGACCTTCTTGCCGAACATGTAGCCCGCCTGGTCGCCGAGGATCGCGGCGAGGCAGATCAGCAGGATCGCGGCCCACAGCGGGAAGTCCAGCTGACCGGAGGCGATCAGCAGGCCCGCCGTGAACAGCAGGGAGTCGCCCGGCAGGAAGAAGCCGATGAGCAGCCCGGACTCGGCGAAGACGATCAGGAGCAGGCCCCAGATGCCGAAGGTGTCGAGCAGGTGGTTCGGGTCGAGCCAGCTCGGTCCGAGTGCGAGCGTCGTCACGGTTCCGGGCTCCTGAGGGGTGAGAGGTACGGCGGCGTCCAGTGCGGCCGGGCCAAAGCTATCAACGCCCGGCGGCCGCCCCGGGTTCCACCGGGTGACTCCAGGATGCACTGTGGGTCCACGGGGACAAAGCTGTGAGACATGGGCATCGATGACTACGGCGGCGGCCAGGGGCCCCAGCCGGACGTACTGGTCGTGACGACGAACGACATCCCCGGATTCCGGGTCGAGCAGGTCGTCGGCGAGGTCTTCGGGCTGACGGTCCGCTCCCGCCATCTCGGCAGCCAGATCGGCGCGGGTCTGAAGTCACTCGTCGGCGGTGAGCTCAGAGGGCTCACCAAGACGCTGGTGGAGACCCGCAACCAGGCCATGGAACGGCTGGTGGAGCAGGCACGCGCGCGTGGCGCCAACGCCGTGCTGGCCTTCCGCTTCGACGTGACGGAGGCGGCGGACGTGGGCACGGAGGTGTGCGCGTACGGGACCGCGGTGGTCGTGGCCCGGGAGTGACCCGACCGTGGTGAGGCCGGACCGCCCGGGAGTGAACGGCTCACTCCCGGGCGGCGGCGTCACGAGGTGTGCCGGGAGGCGTTCGCCGCGATCGCGTCCCGCAGATGCTCGGCCAGGCCCGGGCGCATGGTGTCGTAGAACGCCTTGAAGCGCTCGTCCGAGACGTACATCTCGCCCAGGCCCCGGTGCATGTCGTACGGGCACTCGTAGAACCATGTGCAGATGTGCTGCCGGTGCTCCTCGGCCATGCTCATGGCGGCCTCGCCGTCGGGCCGCCCGCCCGCGGCCATCAGGGCGTCGTAGCGCTCGCCCCAGTCGGCCACCTCGGCCCGCATGCGCTTCCAGTCCTCCTTGGTGTAGCGCGCGGTGCGGCGCTGCGACTCGGCGTAGGCCTCGGTGCCGCCCCAGCGCTGCTCCGCCTCCTCGGCGTACTGCTCGGGGTCCTTGTCGCCGAACACCTCGAACCTCTCCTCGGGCGTGAGACTGATCCCCATCGTGCGTGCCTCCATGGCGTGCTCCACGGCCGCCGCCATCCTGCGCAGCTTCTCGATCCGGGCGGTCAGCAGCTCGTGCTGCCGGCGCAGATGTGCGCGCGGGTCCGCGTCCGGGTCGTCGAGCAGGGCGGCGACCTCGTCGAGGGGGAAGCCGAGCTCCCGGTAGAACAGGATCTGCTGAAGCCGCTCGAGGTCGCCGTCGGTGTAGCGCCGGTGACCGGCGTGACTGCGCTCGCCCGGGGCGAGCAGGCCGATGGCGTCGTAGTGGTGCAGCGTGCGCACCGTGACCCCGGCGAAGTCGGCGACCTGTCCCACGGAGTAGCTCACCTTCCGCTCCTTTCTCGGTACGCCCTCCACGGTCGGGCCTCACGCGACGTGAGGTGCAAGACGGATTCTGCCGCTGGTCGGTGCCGGGCGTCGCGACGCGCGGAGATCCGTCAGAAGGGCCCTAGGTCCTGTCGTCGGACTCCCGTCGTCGCCCGGAGGGCGGCCCCGCGGCGTCAGGTGCGTGCTCTGGGGGTCCCCCTCCGGGGGAGTGCCGGGTGCAAGCCCTCGTACCGGACGTACTCGGGCTGGTGCCCGGTGCGGCGAGTGGGGGCACCTCCCACGAAGTGGGGGAGCGTGCACGGCGTCGCGGGGCAGGCGGGAGTTCTACGACAGGGCCTAGCGGCTCAGCCGCCCGAACCGCCTCACCGCCAGCGGGAAGAACACCGCCAGCAGGCCGAGCGGCCAGGCCACGGCCGACCACACGTCGGCCGTGTCGACCGGGTCGGCGGCGAAGAGGTCGCGTACGGCGGTGGCCGTGTGGGACAGGGGGTTCCAGTCGACGACCGTGCCCAGCCAGTCCGGCATGGAGGCCGGGGTGGCCAGGGCGTTGGAGAGGAAGCCGACGGGCCAGACAAGGATCTGGACCGCCTGGACCATCTCGGGGCGGCCGGCCACCAGGGCCAGGTGGATGCCGATCCAGAGCATGGCGAAGCGGAAGAGCAGGAGCAGGCCCATCGCGGCGAGGAAGGCGGCCGGGCCGCCGTGGGTCCGCCAGCCGAGGGCGAGGCCCACGCCCGTGAGGGCGGCGAGCACCAGCACCGACTGGAGCATGTCGGCGACGGACCGGCCGACCAGCACCGCCCCGTCGGCCATCGGCATGGAGCGGAAGCGGTCGACGACGCCCTTGGTGAGGTCCTGGGTGACGGCGATCATGGTGCCCTCCAGGCCGAAGGCCATGGTGAGGGCGAGCATGCCGGGGATCAGGTAGTCGAGGTACTCCCCCTGGACGCCGCGCCCGCCTCCGATGAGGTAGCCGAACATCAGCATCAGCATCACGGGGAAGACCAGGGCGACCACGACCTGCACCGGCTGTCGTGCCCAGTGGGCCAGCTCGCGGCGGGTCATGGTCCAGGAGTCGGTCAGCGCGTAGGTGGTCACACGGTCTCCTTCACTCGGTGCCCGTCGCCCGTCAGGTGCAGGAACACCTCGTCCAGGGTGGGCCGCCGCAGGGCGATGTCCTGGGCCTCGATCCCGGCCTCCCGCAGCGCCTGTACGACCTCGGCGAGCGCGGTCATGCGGTCGGTGACCGGGGCGCTGAGCAGCCGCCGGTCGGGGTCGACGGAGACGGTGTCCCTGGGCAGCGGCAGCAGGGCCACGGCCGCGCCGAGCTGGCCGGCGTCGCGCAGCACGACCTCGACGCGGTCGCCGCCGAGCGCGGACTTGAGCTCGTCCGGGCTCCCCTCGGCGACGATCCGGCCGGAGTCGACCACCGAGATCCGGTCGGCGAGCTGGTCGGCCTCCTCCAGGTACTGGGTGGTGAGCAGGACCGTCGTGCCGCCGCCGACCAGGGAGCGGACCGCGTCCCACACCTCGGCGCGGCCGCGCGGGTCGAGGCCCGTGGTGGGCTCGTCCAGGAAGAGCACCTCCGGGTCGGTGATCAGGGACGCGGCGAGGTCGAGGCGGCGCCGCATGCCGCCGCTGTACTGCCTGACGGCCTTGCGGCCGGTGTCGGCCAGGCCGAAGCGTTCCAGGAGCTCGTCGGCGCGCGCGCCCGCGCGGCGGGCCCCCAGGTGGTACAGGCGGCCGAACATCTCCAGGTTCTGGCGGCCGCCCAGTTCCTCGTCCAGGGCCGCGTGCTGACCGAGCAGGCCGATGCGCAGGCGGACCTCACGGGCCCGGGTGAGGACGTCATGCCCTGCCACCTCGACGCGGCCCGCGTCCGGCCGCAGCAGGGTGGACAGGATCCGCACCAGGGTCGTCTTCCCGGCGCCGTTGGGGCCCAGCACGCCCTGGACCGTGCCGCTCGGGACGGTCAGGTCGAGTCCGTCCAGGGCGTTCTTGTCTCCGTATGTCTTGCGTGCGCCTTCCACGGCGATCGCCGTACCGGTCACGAGCCACCCGCTCCCCTCGCTAGTCAAACTTGACTACAGACTCACGGTAATACCCGGGAGGCTGGTGGTCAAACTTGATTAGCTCAGATGCGTGTCAGCGGGCGTCGCCCGGGTGCCGCTCCCCCGTCGCCCAGGGGTTCTCCTGGCCCTCGGCGAGGACGCCGACGAACGGGTCGCCCTCGCCCGCGAAGACGTACGCCCCGCCCTCGACGCGCTCGATGAGGCCCCGGGTCCACTCGGCCTCGGCGTCGGCCGTGTGGATCCAGAGGTTCATGATCTCGCCGATGTGGCCGAGCTGGCCGGGGCCCTGCTCGGGCACGTAGTGCTCGGTGACGGCCCCGCGCCATTCCTCGATGCGGCGGATGCGCTCCTTGAGCAGCGCCACCGCCTCGGCCCGCGGCAGATCGACCATGAAGCCGATCGCCGCGGACTTCATGTCCGTCTTCTGGTCGTAGTTGGTCAGCGCCTCGCGGACCAGGCCGAGGTACTCGGCCGTGCCCAGGTCGGTGATCTCGTACTCGGTGCGGGGCGGGCCGCCGGCCGTGGAGGGCGCGATCTCGTGCGCGTGCAGCAGGCCCTGCTTCGCCATCTGCTTCAGGGCGTGATAGATCGAGCCGGGCTTGGCGTTGGACCACTCGTGCGCGCCCCAGTACTCCAGGTCGTTGCGCACCTGGTAGCCGTGGGCCCGCCCGTGCTGGCGCACGGCACCGAGCACGAGGAGACGGATCGCTGACATGGGGCCAGCGTAGAGCCCCGCCTCCGCGCCCCGTTCACCCCCAGGAGCCGCCCTGCTCCTCGGCGACGAGCTCGAAGGCGGTCCTGCCGTCCAGGGACTCGCGGACGATGTCGGCGTGACCGGCGTGCCGGGCGGTCTCGCGGATCAGGTGCAGCACCAGCCAGCGCATGGAGACACGCTCGTCCGGCGGGAACCAGGGCTCGTCCGGCAGCGCGAAGGTGTCGTCCATGCTGGGCACCGACCGGACGAACGCCTCCGTCTCGGCGGCGACCTTCTCCCACAGGTCCAGCTGCCCCTGGAGCGTCTCGTCGCCGGTCAGACGGAAGTTCTCGTGCCAGTTGGTCTCGTCCCGCCGTACGGCCGGCTGCTCGCCCTTGGCGCGCGCCACCCAGCCCTGCTCGACCTCGGCGACATGCTTGACCAGCCCCGCCAGGCTCAGTTCGCTCGCGCTCGGCCGCGAGGACGCCTGCTCGTCGGTCAGCCCGAGCACCGAGCGCCGGATGCCGCCGCGCTGCTCGGCGAGGAAGGAGAGCAGCGCTCCCCGCTCGTCGCCCGGCTGCTCCGCTCGCACATGAGTGACCATTCCCGTCGCCTTTCGCCGTGTTCGCCGTCGTTCTCTCCGACACCGGGAAAACTACAGGCCCTTGCGGTCAGGTTCTGTCCGCAAGGGCCCGGGTGGCGAAAGTGGCGCGGGAAAAACGGGTTCTCCGCGGGGCGTCGCCCAGAAGGAGAACCGGCTCCGCGGGGCGGCCGGTCAGAAGGGGAAGCGGCTCCGGCCGTGCTGTACGGAGATCCACTTCATGGTGGTGAAGGCGTCGAGGGTGCTCTCGCCGTTGAGGCGGCCGACGCCGGAGTTCTTCTCGCCGCCGAAGGGGACGAGCGGCTCGTCGTGCGTCGTGCCGTCGTTGACGTGGAACATCCCGGTGTCGATGCGCTGGGCGAACCGCACGCCGCGCTCGACGTCCGCCGTGTGCACGGCCCCGCTCAGGCCGTACGGCGTGTCGTTGACGAGGGTCACGGCCTCCTCCTCACCGTCGAACGGGACGAGGAAGGCGACCGGGCCGAACACCTCCTGCCGCAGCAGGGGGGAGCCGGCCGGGACGTCGGTGAGGACGGTCGGCTCGACGAGGTTGTCGCGGGTGGCGCCGCGCACCAGGGCGGTGGCGCCTTCGGCGACGGCCTGCTCGACGATGCCCGAGACGGCCTCCGCCTGGGAGGAGTTGATCAGCGGGCCGATCACGGTCTCGGGGTCACGCGGGTCGCCCGCCTTCAGGGACTTCACCTTGGCGACGAACTTCTCGGTGAACTCCTCGGCCACCGAGCGGTCCACCAGCACCCGGTTGGCGGCCATGCAGACCTGGCCCTGGTGGACGTAGCGGCTGAAGACCGCGGCGTCGACGGCGTAGTCGAGGTCGGCGTCGTCCAGCACCACCAGGGCGCTGTTGCCGCCCAGTTCGAGGATGGTGCGCTTGAAGTGCGCGGCGCAGACGGTGGCCACGTGGCGGCCGACCTTGTCGGAGCCGGTGAACGAGATGACCTTGGGCACCGGGTGCTCGATGAAGGCGTCGCCTATCTCGGCGATGTCCGTGACGACGACGTTGAGCAGACCGGCCGGCAGGCCCGCGTCCTCGAAGATCTTGGCGATCAGGGTGCCGCCGACGACCGGGGTGTCCTGGTGCGGCTTGAGGACGACGCCGTTGCCGAGCGCGAGCGCCGGGGCGACCGACTTCAGCGACAGCAGGAAGGGGAAGTTGAAGGGGCTGATCACGCCGACCACGCCCACGGGGACGCGGTAGAGGCGGTTCTCCTTGTTCTCGTCCGGCGAGGCGATGATCCGGCCCTCGGGCCGGGTGGCCATGCCGATCGCCTCGCGCAGGAACTCCTTGGCCAGGTGCAGCTCGAAGGCGGCCTTCATCCGGGTGCCGCCCAGCTCGGCGACGATCGCCTCACCGATCTCCGGCTCGCGCTCCTCGACCAGCCGCAGCGCCTTGTCCAGCACCGCGCGGCGGGCGAAGGCGCCCGTCTCGGCCCACTGACGCTGCACCCGCGCGGAGGCGCGGTAGGCCTCGTCGATCTCCTCGGCGGTGGCGATGGTGATCGAGGCCAGCTTCTCGCCGTCGTACGGGTTGAAGTCGATGATGTCCCAGGAACCGGAGCCCGGACGCCACTCGCCGTCGATGTACTGCTGTGCCAGGTCGGTGAAGTAGGACGACATTCGCTCCCTCAATCCCCTGCCGGAGAAGCAGACGAAGCGGTCGAGCGGTCACGGCGGGAAGTACCGGCCCCCGAACGGCTTCACGGTCCGATCAAGCGTCATCGTACTTGTGTTTCAAGACAGTTGAAGGAGACCTCGGAGAAGATCCCGGCTCTCGTCGGGTCCCGGGCTGTCGTTCTGGAGCTCCTTCAGGGCGGCCTCGTACTGCGTGACGTCCTCGGTCTTGTCGAGGTACAGCGCGCTGGTCAGCTGTTCCAGGTAGACGACGTCCGACAGGTCGGACTCGGGGAAGCTGAGGATGGTGAACGCGCCGCTCTCCCCGGAGTGCCCGCCGAAGCCGAACGGCATCACCTGGAGGCGGACGTTGGGCCGCTCGGAGATGTCGATCAGATGCTGGAGCTGGCCGCGCATCACCTCGCGGTCGCCGTAGGGGCGGCGCAGGGACGCCTCGTCCAGGACGATGTGGAAGTCCGGGGCGTTCTCGTCGACGAGGTGCTTCTGCCGCTCCAGGCGCAGCGCCACCCGCCGCTCGACGTCGGCCTCGCTCGCGCCCTTCATACCGCGCCGCACGACCGCGCGGGCGTAGCCCTCGGTCTGGAGCAGGCCGTGCACGAACTGGACCTCGTACGCACGGATCAGGGAGGCTGCGCCCTCCAATCCGACGTAGGTGGGGAACCAGTTGGGCAGCACGTCGGAGTAACTGTGCCACCAGCCCGCCACGTTGGCCTCCCGGGCGAGGGAGACCAGTGCGTTGCGCTCCGTCTCGTCGGTCACGCCGTACAGCGTCAGCAGATCCTCGACGTCTCTCGTCTTGAAGCTCACCCGGCCCAGCTCCATCCGGCTGATCTTCGACTCGGAGGCACGGATGGAGTACCCGGCCGCCTCACGGGTGATCCCGCGCGCCTCGCGCAGTCGCCTGAGTTGCGAGCCGAGCAGCATGCGCCGCACCACCGATCCGGGCTCTCCCGCGCTCACGTTCGCCAGCCTCCCCAAGTCTTCAGGGCCCGCAGTCTGCCACTAAAACACTTCGAGCAGTACTCGCCCGATTACAGAGACGGAAAGTAGCCAAAGATTCAACAGAGAACCAGTGCGGCGGCAGACCGGTCGGGGGGTCGAAGATGGCAGAAAAAATGGCTAAGAAGCGGTACGGGAGCGACCAATTCGGTCACGTGCACGTGCATCTGCCCTTGCATCTGCTCTACGCATCCGAAACCATGGTGCCGCGCCACCGCTGCATCGCAACGACCGCGAATTCCCGGGAGTGCCTCGCATGGGGACGAATGGATCGACCATGCTCAAGCCGTTACGGCAGGGCCTTCCGCCGCTCGACCCCGCGGCCGTGTCCAGCGCCGCCTCCTGCGCCCTCCCCGCTCGCTACGAAGCCGTCCGCGACGCACGGCAGTTCACCCGCAGAACCCTTGAGCAGTGGGACCTCGACGAGCGGTTCGACGACGTCGGCCTCGTGGTGTCGGAACTGGTGACCAACGCGCTGCGGCACGCGCTGCCGGAGGGCGGGGCGGCCGGGGTGCGGGTGCCGCAGCAGGAGCCGTCCGTACGGCTTCACCTGATGCGGTGGACCGAGCGGCTGATGTGCGCGGTGCGCGATCCCAGCAACGACAGTCCCGTCGCGCGCGATTCCGACGACTTCTCCGCGGAATCGGGACGGGGTCTGTTCCTGGTGGACTCCTTCAGCGACAGCTGGGGATGGCATCCGCTGGCCGGCACGCTCAGCGGAAAGGTCGTCTGGGCGCTGTTCCGGCTTCCGTCGGACGGGTGACGGAACGCGGCACGTCCCGTCGCCCGGACTCTACGCGCGTCACACGGTAACGCGGGCCGTTCCGCCGCCCGTTGGCTCGTGCCACCGCGGTCAGCCCGCTATCAGATGGTCGAACTCCCCGTCCTTGATGCCCAGGAGCATCGCCTCGATCTCGGCGCGCGTGTAGACCAGCGCCGGGCCGTCGGGAAAATTCGAGTTGCGCACGGCTACGCGGCCGCCCGGAAGACGGGCGAATTCCACGCAAGAACCCTGCGAGTTGCTGTGGCGGCTCTTCTGCCAGGCCACGTCCCGCAGCTTCGTCGCGGCCATGCCGTTGTACACGTCGTGGTCCACAGGTCGCTCCCCGGTGGTGCACTGGCTGGTGTGGCCATTGATGCATTGGTCAACTGTGCCGGATCATAACGTTGTTCATGTGCAGATGCATGGGTAGATGCACGTGCACGCGGGGTGGTCCTGTGGTTACAGCCGCGCATACGCCCTGGTAGGCGGGCTGCCAAGGACTACCGCGGCGATCACCTGACACACGACCGCCTGCCCCTGTTCATGATCTTCCCTGCCGTACGCCGTGTCGTGCGGTTTTACCGCGCCGGGCGCCGCCCCGCCGATCGTCCGGATCAGTTCCTCCGTACACCAGGTATGGACGCTCCGAAGGGCGATCCTGTTCCACCCCCGGGCCGGGCGGGAGGGGAATCCCGGCCTCCTGATTGTCCGGATCCCGGCCTTCCGTATAGCGCTTCTTCCTGCGTTCGCGTTTCCCGGTTCACGGATTTCCGCATCGGGTGCCGGGTTTCCCGTACGGGGCGGGCGACTCGTCCCCGCGGGGGTGCCGGATCTCACAGGCTCCGGCGGGGTTACGGGCTGGTAGCGTCCGAGCGTTTCGTCCGGCAGTACAGATCCGTCACACCCTGGGGGCTCGCAGTGCATTCGGCGACGTACGCGCGCTTGGCGCGCAGGCGGCTGCGGGGCGCGGCGGTGGCCGCGGGGCTGACGGGCGTGCTCGTCCTGAGCGGCTGCACCGACGACGGCCAGGGGAACGGCGAACCGACGCCCGGCGCCACGTCGCCCTCCGCGAGCGCGACCCCGGACGGCGGCGCCACGCCGGCGGCCGGCGACACGCTGGAGGGCACCTGGCTCACCACCTCCGAGGGCAGCGCCGTCGGCCTGGTCGTCACGGGGGAGCAGGCCGCGCTGTTCGGCTCCAAGGGCATGGTGTGCAGCGGCAGCGCGAGCGCCGGGTCGATCCGGCTGACCTGCACCACCGGCGGCGACGACCGGGCCCTGGGCACCGTGGACTCCGTCGACGGCACGACCCTGAAGGTCACCTGGGAAGGGCGGCTCGGGCAGGAGACGTACCAGCGCGCCGAGGGCGGGAAGCTGCCCTCCGGGTTCCCGACGGGCGGGCTGGGCTGACCGGTCCGCGCCGGCTGCCCGGGCGGGCTGTGGGCGCGCGCCGAACCGGCCGGCGCTCGGCGGGGCGCCGGATTCCGCGGACCGTTCGGTGCGCGGGCCGCCTGGAAAGCGCGGAACGCCGAACTCGCCGCCGCCTCCGGGCCCAGCGTCCACAGACACAGCCCGATGGTGATCCCGAGCCCTGCGGCCGCGCGCAACGCGATCAGCGGCTCCAGGTGCCTGCGCTCCACCGCCAGGCCCGAACGCGAGGTCTCCTTCAGCGCCCGGAACCAGGTCTTTTTGTCAATGTACGGGACCTTTCGACGGGGTCCTCGGCGAGGGCGGGGCGGCTCCGGGGCCTCCCGTACGGCCGGGGCGGTGCGGGGGGTGGTCGCGGACGTCGGGGCCGGCGAGCGGTGGATGGTCGCGTGCCCGGCAGCCGGTGAACGGCGGTCGGTCGCGGGCGTCGGGGCCGGTGAGTGGTGGGGGTCGCGGGCGGCGGGCAGTCGCGGACGTCGGGGCCGGCGAGCGGTGGATGGTCACATGCCTGGCAGCCGGTGAACGGCGGTCGGTCGCGGGCGTCGGGGCCGGCGAGTAATGAGGGTCGCGGGCGGCGGGCAGTCGCGGACGTCGGGGCCGGCGAGCGGTGGATGGTCGCGGGCGCCGGAGTCGGCGGGCCGCGGGCGGTCGCGTAGGCCGAGGCCGGTGGACGGTCGGGCCGCGGGGTCGGCGCGCGGTGGGCGGCCGGGTGCGGCATGATCCTTGGGCATCCACCCGAGCCACCGAGGACCAGCCCATGCGTGCCGTTCGCATCACCGTCGCCGCCCTTGCCGCGAGTCTCGCGCTGACCGCCTGTGGCGGCGGGGGCTCGGACGACTCCGACCCCAAGCCGCGGGCCGGCGGCGCCTGCGCGGTCGGGAACGTGAAGGTGGAGGCCGGGCCCGCCAACGCCGCGCCCGCCGCCGGGGACACCGGGAACCTGCCCGTCACGGTCACCAACAACGGCCCCGAGTGCACCCTGAAGGGCTTCCCCGGGATCGAACTGCGCACGGCCGACACCGCCGCGGCCGTCGCGCCGGACCCGGCCGCGAACGCCACCACCCTGACCCTCGCGGAGGGCGCGTCCACCTCCGTCACCCTGACCTACGTCAGGGGGGAGGCGGGCACCGGCTCCCTGGACGTGCAGACCCTGCGGTTCACCCTGCCGGGAGCCTCCGAGAGCCAGGACTTCCCGTGGTCGTACGGCCCGGTGGCCGGGACGGCGGACGCTCCGGAGGCGTCGGTCACCCCGTTCCAGCAGACGGGCGACTGACCGAGGCGGTGGCATCGCACGCCGGGCCGGGGCTAACCGAGGCGGTGGCGGGAGCGGACCTCCGCGTGGTCGGCGGCCCGGGAGCCCTCCGTCCAGCCCGCCTCGTCGCTGACCCCGCGCAGCCGGCTCGTGGTCGTCTCCGGGAAGAGACGGTCGGTCGCGGTGGTAACCGCGACCTGGCGGGAGGCGAGGACCGGCAGCAGGTCGTCGGTCACCTGGGTCTCCGCGGCGGCCTCGAGCCGGGTGCCGACGCGATGCGCGTACGCGGCCAGGAACGACTGCCGGAAGGTCTTGGTCCGCTTGCGGCCGCCGGCCCGCTGGGCGGCCTCCGCCCGGGTCATGGCCGTGGTGGCCTGCACCAGCAGTGAGGCGTAGAGGAGTTCGACGGCCTCCAGGTCGGCCTCGAAGCCGACGACCGTGGAGAAGGCGAGGGGCTCGTTCCACACGGCCCGGCAGTGGTTGGCGGTGGCGACGGCGTCCAGCAGGACCGCCTTGGCCTGCTCGTACGGCGGTTCGACGCCGATCCGGCAGGCCCCGGGCGCGTCCGGGGCCGGCGCCCGCGCGGCGATCAGCGCCTCGTCCACACTGTGCCGCGCCATCAGCTCCTGCGCCTTGGCGCTGAGCGCCTCCGCCTCCTCCGGGTAGCCCGTCGCCTCGGCCTTGGCGAGCAGCGCGCGGATCCGGGTGAGCATCTTGGACTCGCCGCGCGGCGCGCCGCCCGCCCGGCCGGCCCCGGGGCGGTCCAGGGGCTCCAGCGACGGCAGCCGCAGCAGCAGGCGGTACAGCTCCAGCACGGACGTGGCGTGCGTGAAGCGGTCCGTCCGCCGCGGCGGGTCCGCGGGCAGTTCGGCGAGCTGGGCGTTCCAGCGCGGCCCACGCGGGCCGTCGTCCGGCACCTGCGCCCGGACCAGGGCCGCCAGCAGCCGTACGTGGACGTCGTCCAGGTCCCGCCGCACCAGTCGTACGACGTCGGCGGGCTGCCAGCCGCGGCGCCAGGCCGTCTCCACGAACTCCCGGCCTCGCCGCTCCAGTTCGGGGTCCGCCGCGGGGTCGGCGGCGAGCAGGGAGGCGGCGGTGTCGAGGGCGTGTCCGGGCGTGTCGCCGTACAGCGCGACCTCGAAGGCACGTTCGACGGTGGTGGAGGTGCTCACCGGTCGATGGTCTCACCCGGCGGTTCGGGGACCCTGCGCGGAGGCGGCCCGGACGAGACCCGGGCAAGTGTCAACCACCGGTTGACAGTGCCCTGAGGCGCAACCTACGGTTGACACATGACGAAGAACTCCGCCATCACCACCTCCGTACGCCTCGACGACCTCATCGCGGCCATCAAGAAGGTCCACGCGGAACCGCTCGAGCAGCTCCAGGACGCCGTGCTCGCCGGAGAGCACCTGGGCGACGTGGCAGACCACCTGATCGGCCACTTCGTCGACCAGGCAAGGCGCTCGGGCGCCTCCTGGACCGACATCGGCAAGAGCATGGGCGTCACCCGGCAGGCCGCCCAGAAGCGGTTCGTGCCGAAGGAGTCGGCCGACCTCGACCCCAGTCAGGGCTTCAGCCGCTACACCCCGCGCGCGCGGAACACCATCGCCGCCGCGCACAACGAGGCCGTCGCCGCGCGCAACGCCGAGGGGCGGCCCGAGCATCTGGTCCTCGGCCTGCTCGCCGAGCCGGAGGGCCTCGCCGCGAAGGCGGTCACCTCCCAGGGCGTCCTGCTCGACACCGTCCGCCAGGCGGCGCAGGCCGCGCTGCCGCCGGCCGTCGAGGACGCGCCCGAGCTGGTTCCCTACGGGCCCGACGCCAAGAAGGTCCTGGAGCTCACCTTCCGCGAGGCCCTGCGCCTGGGACACAACTACATCGGCACCGAGCACATCCTGCTGGCCCTGCTGGAGTTCGAGAACGGTGAGGGCCTGCTGAACGGGCTGGGCATCACCAAGGCGGCCGTGGAGCAGTGGCTGTCGGAGGCGCTGGCACTGCTGGTCGCCGCCCAGCAGCCCGAGGCCTCGGAAGCGGACACGGACTGAACGGGCCGGACACGGACCGCGGGCCGGACACGGACTGAACCGGCCGGATGCGCTCCGCGCAGGCGCAGACCGCGCGTACAAGCTGCGCCGACCAGACCCGGCCCACACGGTGAATCAGCTGGTCAGGGCCGTTGTCAGACCCCGGTGTCACACTCGGGGCATGGCCGACCGCTGGGCACTCGCTCCGGCCGAGGACGGTGGCGTGGAGGTCGCCGCCCTCGGTCCCGACGGGCTGCCCGCGGGGCCGGTGACCTGGGAGCCCGACCTCGCCGGGGCCGTGCGCGGACGGCCCGGGGTCGTGCGGTGGGTGTGGCGCTCCACCGCCGAGGTCTATCCGCGTCTGCTCGCCGCGGGGGTGCGAGTGGAGCGGTGCTACGACATCGAGGACGCCGAGATACTGCTCCTCGGCCACGAGGGCCGGTACGGCGAGCCGCGCTCGGCGGCCGCGGCCCTCGCCCGGCTGCGCGGCGGCCCCGTGCCGGCCGACCCGCGCCAGCGCGCCGCCGAACCGGGCGCGCAGTCCCCGCTGTTCGAGCCGCAGGGAACGCACGTACCCCTGCGGGACCTGATCGACGTGTACGCCGAGCAGCAGCGCCGGCACGACGCGACCGCGCACCCGGACCGGATGCGGCTGCTCACCGCCGCCGAGTCGGCGGGCCTGCTGGTGGCCGCCGAGATGAACGCGGCGGGACTGCCGTGGAGCGCGGAGGTGCACCGCAGCGTCCTGCACGAACTGCTCGGCGAGCGGTACGCGGGCGGGGGCGAGCCGCGCCGACTGGCCGAGCTGGCCGACGAGGTCTCCGCCGCCTTCGGCCACCGGGTGCGGCCCGATCTGCCCGCCGATGTGATCAAGGCCTTCGGCCGGGCCGGGGTCAAGGTGACCTCGACCCGCCGCTGGGAGATCGAGAGCGTGGACCACCCGGCGGTGAAGCCGCTGCTGGAGTACAAGAAGCTGTACCGCATCTGGGTCGCCCACGGCTGGTCCTGGCTCCAGGACTGGGTGCGCGAGGGCCGGTTCCGCCCGGAGTTCGTCGCCGGGGGCACCGTCACCGGGCGCTGGGTGACCAATGGCGGGGGCGCCCTTCAGATCCCCCGGGTCATCCGGCGGGCCGCCGTCGCCGACCCCGGCTGGCGGCTGGTCGTCGCCGACGCCGACCAGATGGAACCCCGTGTGCTCGCCGCGATCTCCCGCGACCCCGGGCTGATGGAGGTGGCGGGCCGCGAGAGCGACCTCTACCAGTCGGTGTCCGACCGGGCCTTCTCCGGCGACCGCGCACAGGCCAAACTCGCCGTCCTGGGCGCGGTGTACGGCCAGACCTCCGGGGACGGCCTGAAGAACCTCGCCGCGCTGCGCCGCCGCTTCCCCAGGGCGGTCGCCTACGTCGACGACGCCGCCCGCGCGGGCGAGGAGGGCCGGCTGGTGCGGACCTGGCTCGGTCGGACCTGCCCGCCCGCGGTGGGCGCGGCCGACTCCGCCGAGGAGGCCGGGCTCCCCCAGGACGAGGGGTCCGAGGAGACCCCGGGCCAGGAGTGGGTACCGGGCTACGCCTCCACCAACGCCCGTGCCCGCGGCCGTTTCGCCCGCAACTTCGTCGT
Organism: Streptomyces sp. NPDC005017; assembly: GCF_042873115.1. Lineage (NCBI taxonomy): Bacteria > Bacillati > Actinomycetota > Actinomycetes > Kitasatosporales > Streptomycetaceae > Streptomyces > Streptomyces sp. NPDC005017. Next base: position 70,732 of record NZ_JBIALD010000013.1, read on the forward strand.
CCAGGGCAGCGCCGCCGACTGGGCCCTGCTGCTGCTCGCCGCCCTGCGCCGCGCCTGCGCGGACCTCTCCGCCGAGCTGGTCTTCTTCCAGCACGACGAGGTGATCGTGCACTGCCCGGCCGAGGAGGCCGACACCGTCGTCCGGGCCATCAGGGCGGCGGCGGAGCTGGCGGGACGGCTGACCTTCGGGGAGACACCGGTCAGGTTTCCGTTCACCACGGCGGTGGTGGAGTGCTACGCGGACGCCAAGTGAGGTGCCAGGCGGAGGCCCCACGGCCGGGCGGACGACCCCACGGCCGCGCGGACGACCCGCTGCCGCGCGCGGCGGGCCCCCGCCGGCCCGCCCCCGGTCAGCCCGCCGCGCCCAGCAGTTCCCGCAGCTCCGCCACGACCGCCTTCTCGTCGGTGCCGTCCAGCGCGGTGAGCGCGGCGCGCCACTCCGCGTGGGCCTCCTCCGTACGGCCGCGCTCGCGCAGCAGGTGTCCTCGCTGATGGCGGGCGAGGGCGCGGGTGTAGCCGTCGGCGCGGGCGTCGGCCCGCCCGATCAGCTCGGCGCACTCCCGCCCGGCCCGGCAGGCGCGCCCGAGCAGACGCAGGGCACGCACCAGGCCCAGCCGCGTCTGGGACTCGCCGTGCCAGTCGCCATGGCCGCCCAGGATGCGCAGGCTCTCCTCGAAGTGCGGTACGGCCGCGTCCGGTTCGCCGAGGGTGAGATGGGCGTACCCGATGTTGCAGTGCGCCGAGTGCTGCACGATCACCGCGCCGATCTCGACCCCGATCGCGAGGGATCGGCGGTGCTGCTCGATGGCGGCGCGCGGGTCGGTGTGCTCGTAGAGGTTGCCGAGGTGGCTGTAGGTGACGGCCTCGCCCTGCGGGTCGTTCAACTGCCGCGAGTACGCGAGGCTCTGGCGCAGCGCGTCCCCCGACTCGGCGTGCCGGCCCAGCCCTTCGAGCAGCAGGCCGCGGTTGTTGAGGCAGCGGCGGATGCGGGTGACCTCGTCCAGCCGCCGCCAGATCTCCAGCGACCGGTCGTTGAGGGCGAGCGCCTCCGTCTGGCGGCCGGTGAGGAAGTGCAGCCCCGCGAGGTCCCCCAGCGCGTACGCCTCGGCCGCCGCGTCCCCGAGCCGCCGCGCCACGGTGAGGGCGGCCCGCCCGAGCACCTCCATCTCGGCGACCCGGCCGCTGCGGTGCAGACAGGGGAACAGCAGACGCAGCAGCGTGGAGAGCCGGGCGTCGGTGGCCCGCCCGGCCCCGGCGCGGCGCTCCGCCAGCGCCACGATGTTCGCCAGTTCCCCGTCGGCCCAGGCGAACGCCTCCTCCGGGCTGCCGAACGGCGGTACGGCGGTGACGTCCGCAGCGTGTCCGGGCGGCTGCGCGACGGTCGGACGGCGGCGGTCGTCCAGGTCGAGGCCGGGTTCGAGGATCGCGGTGAGGATGCGTTCGGCGACGGCCGCGTACCAGCGCAGGGCGGCCTCGGCGGTCTTGTCGTCCCGCCCCGCGGCGGTGTCGCGGCCCGGCCCGGTGGCGGCCGGCTCGCCGTCCTGCGCGCAGTGGGCGAGTTCGCGGGCGAAGTCGCGGACGAGGTCGTGCGGGGTGTAGCGGCCGTACGCCGTCTCCTCCAGCAGGGCCACGTCGACGAGCCGGTCGAGGGCGGCCTCGGCGCGCCGTTCGCCGGTGCCGAGAAGCCGGGCGAGCAGCGGGACGCCGTACGCGGGCAGGTCGAGTGCGCCGATCCGGCCGAGGGCGGCGGCCGCGTCCCGGTCGGCCTCGCGGTCGGAGGCGGCGAGCGCCTCGTGCGCGACGGCGAGGGAGCGGCGCACGCTCAGGTCGTCGTACTCCAGGTGGTGCAGCCGCCCTTCCGTGGCGGCCAGTTGACCGGCCAGCACCTCCGGGGTGAGCGCCCTGCGGGCGGCCAGCCGGGCGGCCACGACGCGCAGGGCGAGCGGGAGCCTGCCCGCGAGGCCGATCAGCGGATGACCGGGGTCCAGTCCGTCACGTCCGGAGACCGCGCGCAGCAGGGCGGCGCTGTCCTCGTCGCTGAGCGGCGAGAGCGGGAAGCGGACGGCTCCGTCGAGCGCGGTCAGGGGTGAGCGGCTGGTGACGATCACCGCGCAGCCGGGGCCGGCCGGCAGCAGCGGCCGTACCTGCGCGGCGTTCGCGGCGTCGTCCAGGACCATCAGGGTGCGGGCCGGGGCGAGCAGGGAGCGCAGCAACGCGGCCGCCGCGTCGGGGTGTTCGGGGATGCGGCGAGGTTCGGTGCCGAGGTCGCGCAGCAGGGCGGCGAGGGCCTGGCCGGGGGTGAGCGGGGTCATGCCCGGGGTGGCGCCGTGCAGGTTCACGTACAGCTGCCCGTCGGGGAAGCGTTCCCGCAGCCCGTGCGCCACGTGCAGGGCGAGCGCGCTCTTGCCGACCCCGGCCATCCCGCTGACGACGGCCACGGCCGTGGGGCGGGCCAGGGTGCGGAGGAGGTCGTCGCGGACACCGGTGCGGCCGGTGAAGTGGGCCGGGGGCGGAGGGAGTTGGGCGGGGCGGAGGGAGGCGGTGCGGCGCGGGGATGCGGCCTGGGCGGTTCGCCCGGAGGAGTCGGCGGTCCGCGCCTCGGGCTCCTGGGCGGTGTCCTGGGCCTGGCCGGCGCCCTGGCCGTGGGCCGCGGGCGGCTTCGTCGCGGCGGAGGCGCCGGAGGGCTCCCCGTCCTGGCCGCGCAGCACCTCCAGATGCGCCTCACGCATCGCGGGGCCCGGTTCGACGCCGAGGTCCTCGACGAGACGGGCCCGCAGGTCGCGGTGGACGGCGAGGGCCTCGGCCTGGCGTCCGGTGGCGTTCAGGGCGAGCATCAGCTGCCGGTGGAAGGTCTCGCGCAGCGGATGCTCGGCGGCGAGGGCCGCGAGGTCCGGTACGAGGGAGCCCGGCCGGCCGCCGGGAACGGCCAGCTCGGCGTCGTAGCGCCATTCGAGCAGCAGCAGGCGCGCCTCGGCCAGGCGCTGCACGAAGGCATGTCCGCCGAGCTCGGACGAGAGTCCGCCGAGCGGCGTACCGCGCCAGAGCGCCAGAGCGGCGGCGCACTCGCGCAGGGTCCGCCGCCAGTCCCCGCCGGCGTGCGCGGCACGGGCCGCGGCGACGTGCGCGTCGAAGACGTCGACGTCCAGTTCGCCCCGCTCGACGCGCAGCAGATAGCCGGGCGGTACGGCACGCAGGCGCTCGGGGTCGTCGAGGAGGCGGCGCAGCCGGGTGACGTGGTTGTGCAGCGAGGCGTGCGCGGACGCGGGGGGCTCGTTGCCCCACAGCGCGTCCTTCAGCGAGTCGACCGGCACCACACGGCCGGCCTCCATCAGCAGGGCGGCCAGCAGGGAACGCACCTTGCCGCTGCGTACCGTGCGCACGGAGGGAACGCCGTACGCACGGTCGCCGAAGTGGCCGGAGTCGCCGACGCGGCCGGACTCGCGGCCATGGCCGGACTCACGCTCAGGGCTGGGCTCACGGTCACCGCCGCTGTCACGGTCTCGGTCGTAGAGGGCTGGCGGTCCGAGCAGCCCGAACCGCAGCTCCTGCCGTGGCCGGCGCCGCTCCCCCGGGCTCCCGGCTCCGCTCGCGCAGGGAGGTGCCCCCATCCCGCCCCACTGCCTTTCCGCGCGGCCGAGCGGTCGCGCACCCTGCGGGAACGGCCGTACCCGGCCGGTTTCCCACTGCTCCACGGCGGTCTCCCGCCCTCTGTCCCCGGCCGCCCCGGACGGCGGCGCCGGGCGGTCGACGAAATCCGGCGAAGAAGCGACGGAATCCGTCGTGATCCACTACCGTTACCGCGGTTTGCCAGGATGCCCAGGCATGGTTCCGCCGTCTGCTGCGTCGCGGCCCGGCCGCCCGCCCGCCTCCGCCCGCCGGCTTCGCACCGGAGGGCCGACGGCGACGCCGGGAACCGTTGGCCACATGTTAGCGATCCGTTGGTGCGACCTGATGTGATCACTTCATCGGATCTGGCCCGACGGTGCGCGCGTGATGACGCGAGCTCGGGGGAGTGTCGCCGCCGCGGCCGGATCCGGGGGCCGCGGGGGTCCCGGTCGGCAGAGGTGAGCGACCGGGATCCTCGTTCATCCCACGCCCCCCACCCAGCCGCCGGTCGCCCTGGTCGCCACCCGCCGCTCCCCTCGCCGACGCGGACGTCAGCCCCGGCCTGTCACGGCCTCGAACCCGCTTCCACTCCGTCGGCCCGGCGACGGTCCCCCACCCAGCACGAGCGGAAGCTGCAAAGCCCGCGCGTGCTGTTCGCAAACCATCGCCAGGGTCTCTCCGCGGCGGAAATCCCAACTCGCCTGTCAGTCGTGCGTGTTACAGTCCCACGGCTCGATGCCCAGGAGGTTGGCATCGAAAACGGAGCGAAGAAAGCGAATCGAAAGCTGGCTGTCGGTGTGCTCGCGACCGGGCTCTTCCTGACAGGCATGGGGACAGCGTTCGCAGGCGCGAGCGGGGGAAGCAGCGAGATCCAGGCGCGCGCCGCCTGGAAGGGCATTCCCAAGCTGACGAGCGGAGGGGTGGAGTTCTACCAGGGGCAGTACAAGTTCGAGCCCTCGCACACGAACCACGGCGCCTTCCACTGGAAGGGCAAGCTCAAGGACGCCGGCCCCGACGACGGGCACAACGTCTACATGCGGGTCAAGGTCGAGGGCTACGACTGGAACCGCTTCAACGGCAAGCAGAAGAAGACCGTCCCGCTGGACAAGCTGGTCTGGGACGGTGCCGCGCTGCACACCGATGACGCCTGGATACGGGCCTGCCGTGACCGAGGCCCGCTGCGCCCCGACAACTGCTCGGAGACCAAGCACTACAAGCGCTGAGCCAGACCGACGGATCGCATCCGTCGGTCAGGACACACCTCTGGGCCCCGGTCTGACCAACCGGGGCCCTCCGGCTCCCCGGGGGACACGATCAGTACCAGTACGTCAGACACGTCACACATCCTCTCCGCGAGCGGAGTGGAGTTCTCCTACGGCTCCACCCCGGCCGTGCGCGACGCCCATCTCGCGCTCGCGCGGGGCGAGGTCGCGGCGATCACCGGGGCGAGCGGTTCCGGCAAGTCCTCGCTGCTCTACTGCCTGGCGGGAGTGCTGCCTCCGTCCCGCGGCAGGATCAGTTTCGAGGGGCGGGCCTACGCCGACCTGGACGACGAGGAGATCAGCGCCCTGCGCCGGGAGCGGTTCGGATTCGTCTTCCAGTACGGCGAGTTGCTGCCCGAGCTCACCGTCGAGGAGAACACCGCCCTGCCGCTGCGCCTCGCCGGTCAGCGCAAGCGCCCCGCGCTCAGGGCCGCCGCCGAGGTCCTCGACCGGCTCGGCATCGGCGAGCTGCGCGAACGACGGCCGTCCCAGGTGTCCGGCGGGCAGAGCCAGCGCGTGGCCGTCGCCCGGGCCCTGGTGCACAAGCCGGCCGTGGTCTTCGCCGACGAACCGACCGGCGCCCTCGACAGCGCCAACGCCGGCGCCGTCCTGAAGGAGTTCCTGGACCTGGCCCGCTCGCAGGGCACCGCCGTGCTCCTGGTCACCCACGACCGGACGGTGGCCGCGCAGGCCGACAGCCGCTACACGATGGCCGACGGGACCCTCGCCCCCGTGGGAGCGGCGGGATGAGGGAGTTCCTGCTCGGACTGCGGCTGCTGTTCGGCTCCGGCCGGGGCACCCGCGTCCGCTTCCTGCTGATGACCCTGGGCGGGTCGCTCGGTGTGTGCTGTCTCGCCCTCGTCCTCACCATCCCGGCGATCCTCGACGCCCACGACGGCCGGGCCGCCGCCCGCGAGCCCACGGTCTTCCAGGGCGAACGGTCCGGTCGGCCCACGCTCGTCCTCGAACGGTCCGACGCACACGGCTCGAAGATGTTCGGCCGGGTCTTCCTCGCCACCGGCACCACGGACACACCGAAGCCGCCCCCGGGCCTGAGCAGGATGCCCGAGCCGGGCGAGGTCTACGTCTCCCCCGCACTGCGCGACCAGCTCCGGCGCGAGCCCGGCCTCAAGGGACTGCTGCCGGGCCGGGAGAAGGGTCTGATCGGACCGGCCGGTCTGACCGACCCCAACGAGCTGTACGCCTACATCGGCACCACACGCGACCGCATCGGGGCCGAGGCCCGGGCGTTGAAGGGCTTCGGAGCGCCCTACGCGCCCACCACGGCGGTCGAGCCCTCGACCCTGGAGATCCTCCGCTTCACCCTGGCCACTCTCGTCCTTCTGCCGCTCGGCGTCTTCCTGTCGGTGTGCGCCAAACTGTCGGCCGCCAGTCGCAACCGCCGGCTCGCGGCCCTGCGTCTGCTCGGCCTGAGCGCGAAGGGCACCCAGCGGGTCAACGCCGCCGAGACGGTGGTCGCCTCGCTGCTCGGCGCACTGCTCGGGCTGGGCGAGTTCGCGCTGCTCAACCGGGTCATGTCCGCCACCGGGCTGCCCGGGCTCAAGTGGTATCCGGGTGACGGCGCCCTCTCCGGAGAGACGGTCGCCATCTGCCTGCTCGGCTGCCCGGCGCTGGCCTGGTTCGTGGGTCGCATGAGCGCCCGCGCCGCGGCCCGCAACCCGCTGAGCACACGCCGTTCCGCGGCACCCCGGGCACCGCGCGTGTGGACGATCCTCGTGCTCGTCTCCGGCCTGGGCCTCGTCATCGGCTACAGCGCCATCGGGCTCACCGCCCACCCCGCCCAGAGCCAGGGGATACACGCCGTCCTGGTGGTGGCGGGGGCGCTGCTGACCGGCCTCGGCCTCGTCCTGACGCTGCCGCTGCTGTCGTACGCCCTGGCCAGGCGCCTCGCCCGGTCCGGCAACCTCGCTCTCAACCTGGCCATGCGCCGCAACGAGGTCGAGCCCGGCAGCGCGATGCGTGTGGTCACCGGTCTGGTCCTGCTGGTGTTCTCCGCGTCCCTCGCCCAGGGCGTCCTGGTCGAGTTGAGCCAGGTGTCCCGCAACACGTCGCCCGCACAGCAGTACAGCCTCTCGCTGGACCCGCTCACCCAGGAGCAGCAACGGCGACTGCGCGATATCCCGGACGTCGAGGCGAGCGCCGTCGTCATGGACAACGTCGACCTCGGCAGCGACATCTCCAGCGCCGTGATCGCCACCTGCGCGCAGGTGGCCGAGATGGTGCGGGAGGCCAAGGGCTGTGTCGACGGCAGGGCGTTGCGCCTGCTGAACGTGGACGGGGCCCCGGTCTCCGCGAGTCCGTCCAGTTACGTCGTGCGCAAGGACGGCAAGCGCGGCACCTTCCGTGTTCCTGGGCCGAAGGAGACGGTGGTGTACCTGTCCAGCACCGCGACGGGTCTCGGCGGCGACATCCTGCTCCCGCCCTCGGCACTCCCCACCGGTGCCGTTCCCGTGGGTGCCTACCTGATCCTCTCCTCCGGCTCCGACCCGTCGACCGTACGCACCGTCCTCGACCGGATCGGCGCCATCGCGCCCACCGCGGAGGTCGATCTGGAGGGCGTCAACGTCGAGGCGCTGCAGCAGATCACCGTCATCGAGACGTTGCTGTTCCTGGGCATGATGATGGGTCTGGTCATCGGCGTCGCCGCCTTCCTCGTCTCCGTCACGGACCGGGCCGTCGAACGCCGCGCCCAGGTGACCGCCCTCGCCCTCATCGGCGCGCGGCCGCGCACCCTGCGGGCCGTGCAGTGCCTCCAGGTGGTCCTGCCGCTCACCGTCGGCCTCGTGCTGGCCCTGGTCTGCGGAAAGCTCGCGGAGTCCGCCTATCTGGTCACCGGTGGCGGCGCGATCTTCTGGGACGGCGCGGGCGTACCACCGCTGCTGGCGGCCGCCCTCGGCGTCCTCGCCATCGCGATCGTCGGCACCCTCCCCCTGGCCGGCCGCCGCATCGACCCGGAACTGATCCGCCGCGACTGACCCCGGCGACCCGCACGCCGGTACGTCCCCACGGACGGGGATCCCGTCCGTGGGGACGCCGCAGGGCGGGAGCTCACCGGTGGCGTCGCCACAAGATCGAACAAAAAAGAAAACCACAGGTCAAAGGCTTGACCTGTGGTTTCGGTGGAGCCGCCTTCGGGATTCGAACCCGAGACCTACGCATTACGAGTGCGTTGCTCTGGCCATCTGAGCTAAGGCGGCGCGCTGCCGACACCATGGTGCGATCGGCAACGTCGGTAAGTCTACACAGTTTCCGAGGGTGCTCCGCACCAGCCCCGGAGGACGGCCTCCGGAGCCGGTCGCAGGGCTACGAGCAGCGCTTTCCGTCGGCCGGCGGGGTGCCGCGCAGAAGGAAGGCGTTGATCGTCGAGTCGATGCAGTCGCTGCCGCGGCCATACGCCGTATGGCCGTCGCCCACATAGGTGAGCAGTCGGCCGGAGGAGAGCTGACCGGCCAGCGCCCGCGCCCAGCGGTAGGGGGTCGCCGGGTCGCGGGTGGTGCCGACCACGACGATGGGCGCCGCGCCCTCCGCCTCGATGCGGTGCGGCTCACCGGTCGGCGCGACCGGCCAGTACGCACAGTTCAGCGAGGCCCACGCGAGACTCCTGCCGAAGACCGGCGACGCCTTCTCGAAGGCGGGCAGCGACTCGCGCACTTGGTCGGGGCTGTCGAAGGCGGGCGGCAGGTCGAGGCAGTTCACGGCGGCGTTGGCGAACATCAGGTTCGAGTACTCGCCGCCCGCCTCCCGCTCGTAGTAGGCGTCCGAGAGCATCAGCAGCCCCGCGCCGTCGTTCTCCCGCATCGCCGAGGTCAGCGCCTCGCGCACCTGCGTCCAGGACGCCTCGTCGTACATCCCCGCCAGCACACCCATGGTGCCCAGGGACTCGCTGAGCCTGCGGCCGTCGATGTCGCCGGTCGGGATCGGCCGCGCGTCCAGCTTCCCGAAGAACGCCGTGAGGGTGCGTCCGGCCTGCTCGGGCGTGGTGCGCGGACCGCCGAGCGGGCAGTCCGGCTGCCGGACGCAGTCCCTCGCGAACGCCCGGAACGCCGTCTCGAAGCCCGCCGTCTGCTCCAGGTTCAGCCTGCGCGCGGGCAGCGAGGGGTCCATCGCACCGTCCAGCACCAGCCGCCCGGCCCGCTCCGGGAACAACCCGGCGTAGGTCGCCCCGAGGAACGTCCCGTACGACGCCCCCACGTACGTCAGCTTCTCGTCGCCCAGCACCTCCCGCAGGATGTCCATGTCGCGGGCCGCCTCGACGGTGGAGACGTGCCGCAGCAGCTTCGGCGTGTCCGCCCCGCAGCCCTCGGCGAACTTCTTGAACTCGCCGACCAGGTCGTCCACCTCCCCGGCGTCGTCCGGCGTGGTGTCCGTCTTCGTGTACGCGTCCATGTCGGGGCCGTCCAGGCACTCGACGGGCTCGCTGCGGGCGACGCCGCGCGGGTCGACGGCCACCATGTCGTAGCGGGCGCGCACCTCCTGCGGATAGCCGATCCCCGCGTACGCCTGGAGGTAGCCGATCGCCGAGCCGCCCGGCCCGCCCGGGTTCACCAGCAGCGAGCCGAGCCGCTCGCCCGGCCCGGTCGCCTTCCTGCGGGCGACCGCGAGCCGTACGTCGCCCCGGCCGGGGTCGGCGTAGTCCAGCGGCGCCTTCAGAGTGGCGCACTCGAAGCCGGGCACTCCGCAGCTCCGCCAGACCAGCCGCTGCGCGTAGTACGGGGCCAGCGCGGTCGGCGTCGCCCGGGGCAGCGCCGCCAGCCCCGCGTGCGCCGCCGAGGCCGACGAACCCGACGCGCTGCCCGAGGAACAGGCGGAGACGAGCAGCGCGGCGGCGGCGAAGAGGGCGGCGGCCGTACGGGGTCTGCGGGGGATGCGCCTTGTGTCCATTCCGCGAGGGTAACTCTGCGCGACCGTGCGGAAGCCCTGCGTGAGCGCTGTGCCCCGGACGGGGTACGGCGTCAATCCGTGGGGACCGCCCCGGGGACCAGGCCGGGGGCCGCCCCGGCCTGAGAGCCGTCGCCCGGGGTCAGCCGGATCTGAGAGCCATGGTCATCGCCTCCACCGCCAGCAACGGCGCCACGTTGCGGTCCAGCGCGTCACGGCACGCGCCGATCGCCTCGATGCGGCGCAGGGTCGACTCCGGGGTGCCGGAGCGGGCCATGCGATCCAGGGCGTCCTCGGCGTCGATGTTGGCGAGGGCCACCCTCGAGCCCAGCTGGAGGGCCAGGACGTCCCGGTAGAAGCCGGTGAGGTCGGTCAGGGCCAGGTCGAGGCTGTCGCGCTGGGTGCGGGTCCTGCGGCGCTTCTGCTTGTCCTCCAGGTCCTTGATCACACCGGCCGTGCCGCGCGGCATGCGCCCGCCCTGGGCCGCGCCCAGAGCCGCCTTCAGCTCCTCGGTCTCCTTGGCGTCGAGCTCCTCGGCGAGCTGCTTGGCGTCCTCGGCGGCGGCGTCGACCAGTTCCTGGGCTCCCCTGAGCGCGCCGCCGACGTCCTCTACCCGCAGCGGCAGCTTGAGCACCGCGGCGCGGCGCTCCCGCGCGGCCGGGTCCGTGGCCAGGCGGCGGGCCCGGTCGACGTGCCCCTGGGTGGCCCGGGCCGCCGCGGCTGCGACCGCGGGCTCGATGCCGTCGCGCCGCACGAGCATGTCGGCCACCGCGTCCACCGAGGGCGTACGCAGGTTCAGGTGGCGGCAGCGGGAGCGGATGGTGGGCAGCACGTCCTCCAGGGAGGGCGCGCACAGCAGCCACACCGTGCGCGGGGCGGGCTCCTCGACGGCCTTCAGCACGGCGTTCGCCGACTTCTCGTTCAGCCGCTCGGCGTCCTCGACGAGGATGACCTGCCAGCGGCCGTTCGCCGGCGACGTGAACGACTTGCGGACGGTGTCGCGCATGTCGTCGGCGAGGATCTGCGTGCCGACGGCGGCGACCGTGCTGACGTCCGCGTGCGTACCGATCAGGGCGGTGTGGCAGCCGTCGCAGAACCCGCAGCCCGGGGCCCCGCCGAGGGCGCGGTCGGGGCTCACGCACTGAAGGGCGGCGGCGAACGCACGCGCGGTCTGCGTACGGCCCGCTCCCGGCGGTCCGGTGAACAGCCACGCGTGCGTCATCTTCGACGCCTCCGGCGGCGGAGTGCCGGTCGTGGCCGCGGTGACCAACGCGTCGGCGTCCCGGGCAGCGGCGGCGAGCTGCTCGCTCACCTTCTCCTGCCCGACCAGGTCGTCCCACACGGTCATGGGTCAGCCCGCCTTCCGTCACGCTCGGTGTTGCCGCATCCATTGTGCGGGCACCCACTGACAACCGTGCGGGCGCCCACTGACAACGCGGACCGCACGGCCACCGGGCCGCCCCGTCTCGTCTCGGCGCGGGGACGGCCGCCCGCCACGCCGTTCACCCGTCAGCCGCGACGTCCCCGGCCACGCCGGCCCCGGCCGGGGCCGTCGTCCCGGTTCTCGTCCTCGCGCGGGCCGAGCAGTTCGTCGGCCAGGCTGGGCAGGTCGTCCAGCGGCGTCTCCTCCGCCCAGTCGGAGCGCGGACGGCGGCGCGGGGCGCCCTTCTCGTCGACCTGGGGCAGCTCGCGCGTGCGGTCCTGGGCGCCGGCCGGCCCGGCCTCCGGCCGCTCGTCGCGGAAGAAGCCCGGCGGCACACGGTCCGCCGGATCCGCGCCCGGCACCTGCGGCAGCACGGCGGTCTCGTCCGCCGCACCCGGCGTCACGGGCGGCAGGACCGCCGTCTCGTCCGCCGCGCCCGAGGGCATCTGCGGCAGCACGGCGGTCTCATCGGCCGCCGACGGCGGTACGGGCGGCTGCGGAAGCTCCGCGGTCACCTCCGCGTCGGAGGCGCGGCCGGAAGCACGGGAGGCGCGGGAGCCGTCGGAGGCGTCCGACGCTCCGGACCGCCCCGATGCCCTGCCGTCTGTGCGGGTCTCCTGGTCGGCGGCGGCCGCCCGGCCGTCACCGTCGGCGTCCCGCACCGGGCGCAGCACAGCCGTCTCCTCGGCGTCCCGGACCGGACGCAGGACAGCCGTCTCCTCGGCCGCGCGTACCGGCCGGGCGGACGTGTCCGCCGCGCCGCGGGACGCCTCGCGGGCCTCCTGCGGGGAGACCACGGGCGTCGGCACGGTAGCCGCCTCCGGCGTGCCCGTGGGCGGCGCGGGCGGCGTCGGCGGCTTGGGGCCCGCCGCCGCGGCGGCCGCAGCCTGCTCGGCGGCGCGGCGCGCCTGCTCGGCCCGCAGCAGGGCCTCCTCGGCCTTGCGCTGCTTCTCCAGCCGCCGTTCCTCGGCCTCGGCGCGCAGCCGGGCCTCCTCCTCGGCCCGGCGTCGGCGCTCCTCCTCCTCGGCCCGGCGTCGGGCCTCGGCCTCGGCGCGGGCCTTCTCCTCGGCGAGCAGCCGCTGACGTTCCTCCTCGGCGCGCTTGGCGGCCTCCTCGGCGCGCCTGCGGGCCTCCTCCGCCTGGCGCTCCGCCTCGCGGCGCTGCGCCTCCTCCAGCTCGCGCCGCTTGCGCTCCTCCTCCTCGGCGCGCAGCTTGGCGAGCTGCTCCTGGCGCTCGCGCTCCAGGCGCTCCTCCTCTGCCTTGCGCGCGGCCTCCTCCTCCGCCTTGCGCCGGGCCTCCTCCTCGGCCTTGCGGCGCGCCTCTTCGCGTGCCTCGATCTCGGCCTCGGACAGCGGCAGCACGGTGTCCAGACGGTGCCGGATCACGGTGGTGACGGACTCGGGCTCCTGCCCGGCGTCGACCACCAGGTAGCGGCCGGGGTCGGCGGCGGCCAGCGTCAGGAATCCGGAGCGCACGCGCGTGTGGAACTCCAGCGGCTCCGACTCCAGCCGGTCCGGCGCCTCGGTGAACCGCTCACGGGCGGCCTCCGGCGACACGTCCAGGAGCACGGTGAGGTGCGGGACGAGTCCATGGGTCGCCCAGCGGTTGATCCGGGCGACCTCGACCGGGGAGAGATCGCGGCCCGCGCCCTGGTAGGCCACCGAGGAGTCGATGTACCGGTCGCTGATCACCACCGCGCCGCGCTCCAGGGCGGGCCGTACGACGGTGTCGACGTGCTCGGCGCGGTCCGCCGCGTACAGCAGCGCCTCCGCGCGGTGCGACAGGCCGGCGGACGACACGTCGAGCAGGATCGAGCGCAGCCGCTTGCCGACCGGAGTGGCGCCCGGCTCACGGGTGAGGACGACCTCGTGGCCCTTGCCCCGGATCCACTCGGCGAGCGCCTCGGCCTGGGTGGACTTCCCGGCCCCGTCGCCGCCCTCCAGGGCGATGAAGAAGCCCGTCCCCGCGGGCACCTGCACGGGGTCGTCGCCGCCGAGCAACGCGTCGCGCAGGTCGTGCCGCAGCGGTACGCCGGAGCGGTCGTCGAGCTTGGCCAGCACCAGCGCGGCCACCGGGAGCAGCAGCGCGCCGACGAGCATCAGGGTGAAGGCGGCGCCACCGTGGGCGAAGACGAACCGGCCGTTCTCCAGGCGGTGCGGGCCGATCAGCCCCGCGATCACGGGGGCGATCAGCACGCCGAGCGCCACGAGGACGCGGACCACGGCGTGCAGGTGCTCGGTGGTGCGGGCGCGGCGGAAGTCCTCGACCTCCTGGTCGAGCAGCGCGTGCCCGATGTTCGCGGCCGCGCCCGCGCCGATGCCCGCCAGGGCGAGGATCAGCAGCACGGTGGTGACGTCCGGGACGAGGCCCGCGGCCAGCAGCGCCAGGCCGGTGAAGGCGGTGACCAGCGCCAGCAGGCGGCGCCGCGAGAGCGACACCAGCGCCCTGGGCGCCGTACGGATGCCGACGACGACACCGCCGGTGAGCGCCAGCACGAGCAGCCCGTAGAGCACCGGGCCGCCGCCCAGGTCCTTGGCGTGCAGTACGGCGACGGCGACGGCGGCCGCCACCGCGCCCGCCACGGCGGCGCAGGTGAGGACGAGCAGGGAGATGGCGCCGGTGCGACCCTTGTCGGCGCCCGTGCCGGTGCGCGGGCGGCGCAGCCCCTCCAGCGGCGACCGGGCGCGCGGGGTGCGTGTGCCGGGCAGCTCCAGGAAGGTCACCACGGACAGGGACGCGGCGAACAGACCGGCCGCGACGTAGGAGCCGAGTGCCGCCTGGTGCTGGGCGAACCACTCGATGCCCGAGCCCAGCAGGTTGTTCAGCAGGGCCGCGGCGACGAGCGCGGCGGCGGCCAGCGGGATCGCCACGAAGCTCGTGCGCAGCGCGAGCCGACGCAGGGCGTCCATGTGGTCGGGCAGCGGCCGTACGGTCGCGCCCTCCAGCGGCGGGGCGGGCAGCAGGGCGGGCGCCGCGCTCTCCCGGCTCACCGTCCAGAAGCGCTCGGCGACGCCGGACACGAACACGGTGACCAGCAGGGCCGCCAGAGCGTTCTCCGGTGTCCAGTCGATCCACAGCGGCGCGACGATCAGCAGGGCCACCCGCACACCGTCGGCGCCGACCATGGTCCAGCGGCGGTCGAGCGGGCCCTCCTGGGCGGTGAGGGAGGTCAGCGGTCCGAGCAGGACCGCGCCGAACAGCAGCGTCGCGAGGACACGTGCCCCGAAGACGGTCGCCACCGCGAACGCCGCTCCGCGGTAGCCGCCGCCGAAGGAGCCCTCGGTGATCGCCGCCTGGAGCGCGAGGAGCACCAGCACCAGCAGGGCGAGGGTGTCGCCGACACCCCCCACCAGCTGTGCGCTCCACAGCCGCTTCAGCTGCGGGGTGCGCAACAGGGCACGGACCGCGCGCTCGCGGGAGTCCGCGACCAGGGCGTCGTCGGGGGCGGGTCGGGGGGCCGTCGGCTGCTCGGCTCGCGTCATGCGTTCAGCCTATCGGGACCGGCCGACACTCAGCGGCGCCACCCGAACACGCGAACGTCCCGGCGCCTCACAGGCACCGGGACGTTCGCCGGGCGAACGCTCAGGGCTCGTGGAACGCCCTGATCGGAAGTCCGGCGGAATCAGTCCTCGACGGACGCGGAGGATGCCGCGGTCTTCTTGGCGGCCGTCTTCTTGGCGGCCGTCTTCTTGGCCGTCGTCGTCTTCTTCGCGGCCGCGGTCTTCTTCGCCGTGGTCGTCTTCTTGGCGGCGGTCTTCTTGGCCGTCGTCGTCTTCTTCGCCGGGGCCTTCTTCGCCGTCTTCTTGGCGGGACCCTTCGCGCGCTTCTCGGCGAGCAGCTCGTAGCCGCGCTCCGGGGTGATGTCCTCGACGCTGTCGCCGGAGCGCAGGGTCGCGTTGGTCTCCCCGTCGGTGACGTACGGGCCGAAGCGGCCGTCCTTGACCACGACCGGCTTCTCGCTGACCGGGTCGGTGCCCAGTTCCTTCAGCGGCGGCTTGGCGGCCGCGCGACCGCGCTGCTTGGGCTGGGCGTAGATCGCCAGCGCCTCTTCCAGCGTGATCGTGAACAGCTGGTCCTCGGTCTGCAGCGACCGCGAGTCCGTGCCCTTCTTCAGGTACGGGCCGTAGCGGCCGTTCTGGGCGGTGATCTCCTGGCCCTCGGCGTCCGCGCCGACGACACGCGGCAGCGACATCAGCCGGAGGGCGTCGTCCAGGGTGACCGTGTCCAGCGCCATCGACTTGAACAGCGAGGCCGTCCGCGGCTTCACGGCGTTCTTGCCGGTCTTGGGGGTGCCCTCGGGGAGCACCTCGGTGACGTACGGGCCGTAGCGGCCGTCCTTGGCGACGATCGTGTGGCCGCTGACCGGGTCGGTGCCCAGTTCGTAGTCGCCGCTCGGCTTGGCGAGGAGTTCCTCGGCCATCTCGACGGACAGCTCGTCGGGCGCCAGGTCCTCGGGGATGTCGGCGCGCTGGTGGCCCTCGGCGTCCTTCTCACCGCGCTCGATGTACGGGCCGTAGCGCCCGACGCGCAGCACGATGTCGTTGCCGACGGGGAACGACGACACCTCGCGGGCGTCGATCGCGCCCAGGTCGGTCACCAGTTCCTTGAGGCCGCCGAGGTGGTCCCCGTCGCCGTTGCCGGCGTCGGCCGCGCTGCCGTCGTGGGTGCCCTCGCCGAAGTAGAAGCGCTTCAGCCACGGCACGGACTGGGCCTCGCCGCGGGCGATGCGGTCGAGGTCGTCCTCCATCTTCGCGGTGAAGTCGTAGTCGACGAGCCGCCCGAAGTGCTTCTCCAGGAGGTTGACCACGGCGAAGGAGAGGAAGGACGGCACCAGGGCCGTGCCCTTCTTGAAGACGTAGCCGCGGTCGAGGATCGTGCCGATGATCGACGCGTACGTCGACGGTCGGCCGATCTCGCGTTCCTCGAGCTCCTTGACCAGGCTGGCCTCGGTGTAGCGGGCCGGCGGCTTGGTGGCGTGGCCGTCGACGGTGATCTCCTCGGCCGAGAGGGCGTCGCCCTCCGTGACCTGCGGCAGCCTGCGCTCGCGGTCGTCCAGCTCGGCGTTCGGGTCGTCGGCGCCCTCGACGTAGGCCTTCAGGAAGCCGTGGAAGGTGATCGTCTTGCCGGACGCGCTGAACTCGACGTCCCGGCCGTCGGCGGCGGTGCCGCCGATCTTCACGGTCACGCTGTTGCCGGTCGCGTCCTTCATCTGGGAGGCGACGGTCCGCTTCCAGATCAGCTCGTAGAGCTTGAACTGGTCGCCGGTCAGGCCGGTCTCGGCGGGCGTGCGGAAACGATCACCCGACGGGCGGATCGCCTCGTGCGCCTCCTGCGCGTTCTTGACCTTCCCGGCGTACGTGCGCGGCTGCGCCGGCAGGTAGTCGGCGCCGTACAGCTGCGTGACCTGGGCACGGGCGGCGGAGACCGCGGTGTCCGACAGCGTCGTGGAGTCCGTACGCATGTAGGTGATGAAGCCGTTCTCGTACAGCTTCTGGGCGACCTGCATGGTCGCCTTGGCGCCGAAGCCGAGCTTCCTCGACGCCTCCTGCTGCATCGTCGTCGTACGGAACGGGGCGTACGGCGAGCGGCGGTACGGCTTGGACTCGACGGACCGCACGGAGAACCGGGTGTTCTCCAGGGCGGCGGCGAGCGCGTGGGCGTTCGCCTCGTCGAGGTGGAGGGTGTTCGCGCTCTTGATCTGTCCCAGGGAGTCGAAGTCGCGGCCCTGCGCGACCCGCCTGCCGTCGACGGTCTGCAGGCGCGCGACCAGCGACGACGGGTCCGAGGAGTCCCCCGCACGGCCGGTGGCGAAGGTGCCCGTCAGGTCCCAGTACTCAGCAGAACGAAACGCGATGCGCTCGCGTTCCCGCTCGACCACCAGGCGTGTCGCGACGGACTGCACGCGGCCCGCCGACAGCTTCGGCATGACCTTCTTCCACAGGACCGGCGAGACCTCGTAGCCGTAGAGGCGGTCGAGGATGCGGCGGGTCTCCTGGGCGTCGACGAGCTTCTGGTTGAGCTGGCGCGGGTTGGCCACGGCGGCCTGGATCGCGGACTTGGTGATCTCGTGGAAGACCATCCGCTTGACCGGGACCTTGGGCTTGAGCACCTCCTGGAGGTGCCAGGCGATGGCCTCGCCCTCGCGGTCCTCATCGGTGGCGAGGTAGAGCTCGTCGGATTCCTTCAGCAGGTCCTTGAGCTTCTTGACCTGGGCCCGCTTGTCGGCGTTGACCACATAGATCGGCTCGAAGTCGTGTTCGACGTCCACACCGAGGCGGCGGACTTCGCCGGTGTACTTCTCCGGCACCTCCGCGGCGCCGTTCGGAAGGTCGCGGATGTGCCCGACGCTCGCCTCGACGATGTAGCCGGGGCCGAGGTAGCTCTTGATCGTCTTCGCCTTGGCAGGCGACTCGACGATCACGAGTCGGCGGCCGCCATTCGCGGTCTCGCTGGTCGGGGACAACTTCGCTCTTCTCTCCGGTCGACGCTGGGGCCTCCCCAGGCCTTGCTTCCCGGGGTCGGGTGGTGACGCTGCGGAGTGTGACGGTACATCCCGCCCACGTGTCAAACGGGAAAAGCCCGCAACGGCCACTCGAACGGTAACCCGACTACCGCCCTTCCTGCCGCCCGGAGTGTCCAGCGGTTCGTTCCGGTCTATCCGGAGTGTGCCCTCCCTATTACTGCGGAGCCCGCGCTTCCGGGCCGCCCGCCCGACACTTCCCGGCCATGTTCCGGAGGCCTCGGCGACGCCCCCGCCCGCGGCCTGTCGCGCCCGGACCTGCGTCTACGTCCGACACGGCCGAATCTGCGATCATCCGTGGCAGGAGCGCCGGCGCGGTGCGCCCGCGGCCTCGGCGCGGCGGCCCGGGAACCCGCCCGCGGCTCAGATCTGAGTGAAGCACCACACGCCGACGGCGAGTGCGGTCACGGCGACGACGCCGGAGGCACCGGCCGACAGGAACTGCCGCACTCCGTCCGCGACGGGTTCCCGGTGCCGCACGCGGACCGCTGTCCACACCAGCAGGGCGCCTCCGAACAGGGCGAACACCCCTCCCGCGAAGATCGCCGGTCCGCTCTCCATGGCCGCCCGTCCCTTGTCTCACGTCCCGCGTACCGAGCCGACGTGAGGTTGACACGCGCGGGCTGCGTGGAGGCGAACCCCAGGTGAACGGGCGGCCGACGGGACGGTGCGGACGTCTTCCGGCGCACCCGGCCATGGCGGACGCGGGCCATGGCGGACGCGGCGGGACTGTACGCCGCCCGCCGCCGTGGGCAGCCCCGGGCCCGCCGTGGTGCGCGACCACCACCGCGGCGGGTCGCGCAGATCGACGCGATCTCGCCGGTGCGGCGGAGGTGGTCGGGCGCGGTTCGCAGTCAGGGGTCAGCGGTCCGCAGTCCGTGGTCAGCGGTCCTCGGTCCGCAGTCCGCGGTCAGCCGCGCGTCAGGCCCCCGGCTCCAGGAAGCCCTGCTCCACCAGCACACGGATCTGCGCGGGTGTGCGGTCGCGCAGCAGGACCGGGTCCTCGCCGATCAGCTGGGCGATGGCGTCCAGGATGCGGCCGGCGCTCAGCGAGCCGTCGCACACCCCGGCGAAGCCCGCGCCGACCGTGTCGACCTTGGTGGCCCGGCGCATACCGCGGTTCTGACGCAGCACCACGTGTTCCGGGTCCTCGGCGCCGGGCAGCCCGACCTGCTCCTGCACGACCTCCGCGGCCAGCCTGAACCGGTCCTCCAGCAGGGCCGCGTCGTCGCGTCCGCGCAGATAGTCCAGACGCTCGAAGTGGGCGCGCACCGTGTCACCGAGCGGCTGCTCGACAGGGTGCGGCCACTCCTCGACCGTGAGAGAGGGCTCGGCGGCGTCCGTCCGGCGCAGGGTGATCCAGCCGAACCCGACGGCCTTCACCTTGCGCGCCTCGAACTCGTCCAGCCATGCGTCGTACCGCGACTGGTACTCGGCCTGGTCGCCGCGGTGGTCACCGGCGTCCCGGAGCCACAGCTCGGCGTACTGAGTGATGTCCTGCACCTCGCGCTGCACGATCCAGGCATCGCACCCGCGCGGCACCCACGACCTGAGTCTGTCCTGCCAGTCCTCCCCTTCCACGTGCTGCCAGTTGGCGAGGAACTGCGCGAACCCGCCCACGTTCAGCCGTTCCCCCGCTCCCTGAACGAGCGAGCGGCACAGATCGTCCCCGGACATGCCGCCGTCGCGGTAGGTCAGGCGGGCGCCGGGCGAGATGACGAAGGGCGGGTTGGAGACGATCAGGTCGTACGTGTCGCCGTCGGGCAGCGGTTCGAAGAGCGAGCCCTCGCGCAGATCCGCGGCAGGGGCGCCGGACAGCGCCAGCGTGAGCGCGGTGATGTGCAGCGCGCGCGGGTTGAGGTCGGTCGCCGTGACACGCGTGGCGTGCTGCGCGGCGTGCAGCGCCTGGATGCCGGAGCCGGTGCCCAGGTCCAGCGCGGAGGCTACGGGCGTGCGGACGGTGATGCCGGCCAAGGTCGTGGAGGCGCCGCCGACCCCGAGCACGACGGCCGTGTCCGTCTGACGGCCCCGGCCCGCGATGCCCCCGGCCCCGCCGACGGCGCAGCCCAGGTCGGACACGATGAACCAGTCCTCGCCGTCGAGCCCGCCGTACGGCCGTACGTCGACGGTCGCGGCCACCTCGTCGCCGGCCGGCACCAGCCAGCCGCCGTCCAGGCACTCGGCGACGGGGAGCACGTCCGCGGCCCGTGCGCGCGGGACCGGCTCCTGGAGCAGGAACAGCCGCGTCAGCACTTCCAGGGGCGTGTCCCCTCGCGTCGCCCGCAGGGCCGGCACGGTCTCGCTGCGGGCGAGGGCGGCGTAGGCGGGGGCGCCGAGGAGGTCGAGCAGTCCGTCGGCGGTGAAGTCCGCGGCGAGCAGGGCCTCGCGCAGCCGGGTGGCCACGTCGGGGCGGTCGGCGGAGGGCAGGGGGGACGGGGTGGCGTTACTCACGCCCCCCATTGTGACGGCCCTCCGCCGAACACTCAGCTCTTCCGGCCCCTCCCAGGAGGGGCCGGGCGGCGAGGATCAGCCGTTCGTCGCCGGGGCCGAGGCCGGGGCAGAGGTGCGCTTGCAGCTCTCCTGCTTGCTCATCGCCTGGCCGACCTCGCCCTCCTCCAGGGTCGTCAGGGCGTCGCTGCCGCTCTTGCTGAGCTTGTCCAGCTCGGTGGCGATGTCCTTCAGACCGTCGGCGAACTTCGCCTGGTCCTTGGTGTTCAGCGCGTCGACCTGCTTCTTCAGCGAGGCGTACGACGCGGAGATGGTGTTGAGCTCCTTGACCGCGTCCTGCTGCTTCTTCTCGCCGTTCTCGACGTTCGGGGGCCCGGCCTTGCCGACGGCCGTGCCGATCGCCTTGTAGGCGTCGGACATGTCCTGGAAGGCCTGCGAGTCGGCCTTCTGGACCTCGGCCGGCGTGCTGTTGTCCGAGGCCTCCTTCTTGATGGCCTCGTTGGCGGCCTCGATCTTCTTCGCCTGGGGCTGCACGGCGTCGCAGACCTGCTTGGCCCAGGCGTCCAGTTCCTCGTTGCCGTCGTCACTGCTGCATCCCGACAGCGCCAGTACCAGTACCGCACCGCCGGACAGTGCGGCCGCGAGCTTCTTGTTCACCGGATTGGTCCCTTTCCATGGCTCTCGGCCCCGGAACATACACGCCAAACGGGCTACACCCGCAGAACAAGCGTCCGCTCTGTCTGGTTTTGACGCCATTTGCACCACGGGAGAGAAGGCTCACGAGAGAACCGTCCGGCAGGACCGCACACGAACGGGGCGGGCGGACGGCGCGTCAGCACGCGCCGCCCGCCCGCCCCTTGGAGCGGCCGCCGTACGACGGACTACGAAACCACCGCGGGATCGGCCGACTTGGACGCGGTCCCGGAATCGTCCTCGTCCCCCACGGCGATACCGCGCCGCTTGGAGACGTACACCGCGCCCACGATCACCGCGAACGCCAGCACCGACACCAGGATGCGCACGCCCACGCTCTTGTCGGCGCCGTAGGAGAACTTGATGATCGCCGGCGCGATGAGCAGCGACACCAGGTTCATCACCTTCAGCAGGGGGTTGATGGCGGGGCCCGCGGTGTCCTTGAAGGGGTCGCCGACGGTGTCGCCGATCACCGTCGCCGCGTGCGCCTCGCTGCCCTTGCCGCCGTGGTGCCCGTCCTCGACGAGTTTCTTGGCGTTGTCCCACGCGCCACCGGAGTTGGCGAGGAAGACCGCCATCAGCGTGCCCGCGCCGATCGCGCCCGCGAGGTACGCGCCGAGCGCGCCGACGCCGAGCGTGAAGCCGACGAAGATGGGCGCCATCACGGCGAGCAGACCGGGCGTGGCCAGCTCCCTGAGCGCGTCCCTGGTGCAGATGTCGACGACCTTGCCGTACTCCGGTTCCTCGCTGTAGTCCATGATCCCGGGCCGTTCCCGGAACTGCCGGCGCACCTCGAAGACCACCGAACCCGCCGACCGCGAAACGGCGTTGATCGCCAGCCCCGAGAAGAGGAAGACGACCGCGGCGCCCGCGATCAGGCCGACGAGGTTGTTGGGCTGGGAGATGTCCATCGACAGGGTCATCGCAGAGCCCTCGCCGCCGAGTTTCTCGCCGACGTCCCGGGCGCCGGTGATGATCGCGTCCCGGTACGACCCGAAGAGCGCCGCCGCGGCCAGGACGGCGGTGGCGATGGCGATGCCCTTGGTGATGGCCTTCGTGGTGTTGCCGACGGCGTCGAGGTTGGTGAGCACCTGCGCGCCCGCGCCCTCGACGTCGCCGGACATCTCGGCGATGCCCTGGGCGTTGTCGGAGACCGGCCCGAAGGTGTCCATGGCGACGATGACACCGACCGTGGTGAGCAGGCCGGTGCCGGCCAGGGCCACCGCGAACAGCGCCAGCATGATCGACGTACCGCCGAGCAGGAAGGCGCCGTAGACGCTCAGTCCGATCAGCAGGGCGGTGTAGACGGCCGATTCGAGCCCGATGGAGATACCGGCGAGGACGACCGTGGCCGGGCCGGTGAGGGAGGTCTTGCCGATGTCCCTCACCGGGCGGCGGGTGGTCTCGGTGAAGTAGCCGGTCAGCTGCTGGATGACGGCGGCCAGCAGGATGCCGATGCCCACCGCGACGAGGGCGAGGATCCGCGGGTCGCCGCCCTTGGCCTGGATGGCCGCGTCGGTCACCCCGTCGAGCTCGGCGTACGAGCCCGGGAGGTAGAGGAAGACCGCCGCCGCGACGAGGACGAGGGAGATCACCGCCGAGACGAAGAAGCCGCGGTTGATCGCCGTCATACCGCTGCGGTCGGACCGGCGCGGGGCCACCGCGAAGATGCCGATCATGGCCGTGACCACGCCGATCGCGGGCACCAGCAGCGGGAACGCCAGCCCGGAGTCGCCGAAGGCCACCTTGCCCAGGATCAGCGCGGCCACCAGGGTCACGGCGTACGACTCGAAGAGGTCGGCCGCCATGCCCGCGCAGTCGCCGACGTTGTCGCCCACGTTGTCGGCGATGGTCGCGGCATTGCGCGGATCGTCCTCCGGAATGCCCTGCTCGACCTTGCCGACCAGGTCGGCGCCGACGTCGGCGGCCTTGGTGAAGATGCCGCCGCCGACACGCATGAACATGGCGATCAGCGCGGCACCGAGACCGAAGCCCTCCAGCACCTTCGGCGCGTCGGCCGCGTACACCAGCACCACGCACGAGGCGCCCAGCAGGCCGAGCCCCACCGTGAACATGCCGACGACGCCGCCCGTACGAAAAGCGATCTTCATCGCCTTGTGCGAGACCTCGGTGAGATCCTTTTCCGGTTGGCCTTCCGCCGGAGTCGCTTCCCGAGCGGCCGCGGCGACGCGCACATTGCTGCGCACGGCGAGCCACATGCCGATATAGCCGGTGGCCGCCGAGAAGGCGGCACCGATCAAGAAGAACACCGACCTTCCGGCGCGCTGATTCCAGTCGTCCGCGGGCAGCAGCATGAGCAGGAAGAACACGACGACGGCGAATACGCCGACCGTGCGAAGCTGCCGGGTCAGGTAGGCGTTGGCGCCTTCCTGGACGGCTGCCGCGATCTTCTTCATGCTGTCGGTGCCCTCGCCCGCCGCGAGCACCTGGCGCAACAACATCCCCGCGACCACCAGGGCGGCCAGGGCGACGACCGCGACGACCACCACGAGGACGCGGTTGCCGTCGGTCAGGACTGCGGCTGCGAAGGTCGTGGGGTGATCAAGCTGATGAGTGGTAGAAAGCCCCGCCATTCGTCCTCCTTGACGCTTGGGCTGAGCTCAAGATGTGGACGGATTCTAGGTACCGGAACCTGATCAAAACAGTGCGCCGTAAATGGAATTTGCAATCCAGCAGTAATGCCCTGAAGGCATTGACCGGTGATCCATTGAATGGATCATCCAGCGAGTACCCAGATCGTGAAGCAATTCACGAAATGCATCGCCGGGAACAGTACGGATCGGTAGGAACTCCTGCCGCAACCACTGTAGGCGGGGGCACTGACAGCCGCACACGCAGAAAGGCCCTGCCTGCGGCAGGGCCCTTCGGGTGAACGGGGGGTCAGGCGAGCGGCACCGCCACCGGCGGAGTGGTGGGCCAGGTCATCCGGATCTGCCCGCCGTGCTCCCCGGCGGTGACCTCCACGTCGTCGACGAGGCCGCTGATGACCGCGAGGCCCATCTCGTCCTCCTCGGCGTCCGCGTCCTCACCGGCCGCGCCGGGCGCCCGGTCACCGGGGGCGGAGCGGGGCGCCTCGTCGCCGACCTCGATGGAGAACTGCTTCTCCTCCTCGATCAGCAGCACCTTCACCGGCGTGGTGATCCCGGCGCTCTGGTGCAGCCCCACCGCGCGCGTGCACGCCTCGCCGACGGCGAGCCGGACCTCGTCGAGGACCGCCTCGTCCACTCCGGCCCTGCGTGCCACCGCGGCCGCCACCAACCGGGCGGTCCGCACATGCTCGGGCAGCGCGCTGAAGCGGAGTTCGACGGTGGCCATGCATCCCCCTCAAAGCTATGGGCGTGCTGTCGGGGTCCGGCCGCAGTGCGCCCGGACCCCCGGTTGAACCGTGCCGAGCCGGGCCGCAGGGGCCCGGCATCGGTGATCAGTCGGTGGCCTCCACCGCTTCCGCGACCGAGGTGTGAATGGGGAACACCTTGGTCAGACCGGTGATGCGGAAGATCTTGAGAATGCGCTCCTGGTTGCAGACCAGACGCAGGGAGCCCTCATGGGCACGTACCCGCTTCAGGCCGCCGACCAGTACGCCGAGACCGGTGGAGTCGAGGAAGTCCACGCCCTCCATGTCGACGACGAGGTGGAAATTCCCGTCGTTCACCAGCTCGACCAGCTGCTCACGCAGCTTGGGCGCGGTATATACGTCGATTTCGCCACCGACCTTGACGATCGTGCGATCGCCGACGGTCTCGGTCGACAGGGACAGGTCCACGGATCCTCCAGCACCTTGCTATCGAGCGGTCACCCTTGGGCACCTCGGCGGAGCCCCCGGGAGGTTCGCCAGCCGCGATGGCATTCAATCACTTACCGGCAGGCGTGCACGACGCCTTGAGCCCATTGTCCGTCACGCCGGTGACACACTCGGTGCCGATGGCCAAGAATCACCGATCCGATCGACACCCGACGGACTCCGCGCTCCGCCCGGCCCCGGGCACGGTCCTGGACCGTCTCGCCTCGGGCCCGAGCCGGGCCTCGCGCATCACTCATACGGAGCACTTGCCCCCGCGCGAGGGCCGCCATGCCGTCTGGCCCGACCGGATCTCCGCGCAGGTCGTGGCCGCCGTGCAGGCCGCGGGCGTCGAGCACCCGTGGGAGCACCAGGTACGAGCCGCCGAGCACGCCCTGGACGGCGAGTCCGTCGTCGTCGCCACCGGCACCGCCTCCGGCAAGTCGCTGGCCTATCTGGTACCCGTGCTCTCCACTCTTCTGGAGGGTTCCAGGGCTCCGAACGGCCGTGGCGCCACCGCCCTGTACCTCGCCCCCACCAAGGCCCTGGCCGCCGACCAGTGCCGCTCCGTGCGCGCCCTGGCCCAGCCACTGGGCAACGCGGTGCGCGCGGCCGTGTACGACGGCGACACGCCCTTCGAGGAACGCGAGTGGATCCGCCAGTACGGCAACTACGTCCTCACCAACCCCGACATGCTGCACCGCGGGATACTCCCGTCCCACCCGCGCTGGTCCTCCTTCCTGAAGGCCCTGAAGTACGTCGTCGTCGACGAGTGCCACACCTACCGCGGCGTCTTCGGCTCGCACGTCGCCCAGGTACTGCGCCGACTGCGCCGTCTGTGCGCCCGCTACGGCTCCTCCCCCGTGTTCCTGCTGGCCTCGGCCACCGCCGCCGACCCGTCGGTGGCCGCCCGCCGGCTCACCGGGCTGCCGGTGGTCGAGGTCGCCGACGACGCCTCCCCCAGAGGGGAACTGGTGTTCGCCCTCTGGGAGCCCCCGCTCACCGAGATGCAGGGCGAGAAGGGCGCGCCGGTCCGCCGCACGGCCACCGCCGAGACCGCCGACCTGCTCACCGACCTCACGCTCCAGGGCGTCCGCAGCGTCGCCTTCGTCCGCTCCCGGCGCGGCGCCGAGCTGATCTCGGTCATCACCCAGGAGAGACTGGCCGAGATCGACCGCTCCCTCACCCGGCGCGTGGCCGCCTACCGCGGCGGCTATCTGCCCGAGGAACGCCGCGCCCTCGAAAAGGCCCTCCACTCCGGTGAACTCCTCGGCCTCGCGGCCACCACCGCCCTCGAACTCGGCATCGACGTCTCCGGTCTGGACGCCGTCCTCATCGCCGGCTACCCCGGCACCCGCGCGTCCCTGTGGCAGCAGGCCGGCCGCGCGGGCCGCTCCGGCCAGGGCGCCCTCGCCGTCCTCGTCGCCCGCGACGACCCGCTGGACACCTATCTGGTCCACCATCCGGAGGCCCTGTTCGACCGTCCGGTGGAATCGACCGTCCTCGACCCGGACAACCCCTACGTCCTCGCCCCGCACCTGTGCGCCGCCGCCGCGGAGGTCCCGCTCACGGAGGAGGACCTGGAGCTGTTCGGGCCCACCTGCGCGGATCTGCTGCCGCAGCTGGAGACCGCGAAACTGCTGCGCCGCCGCACCAAGGCCTGGCACTGGACCCGCCGGGAGCGGGCAGCCGACCTCACCGACATCCGCGGCGGGGGCGGCAGCCCCGTGCAGATCGTCGAGTCCGGCACCGGGCGTCTGCTCGGCACGGTCGACGCCGGCTCCGCCCACACGACCGTCCACGAAGGCGCCGTCCACCTCCACCAGGGCCGCACCTACCTCGTCCGCTCCCTCGACCTGGACGACTCCGTCGCCCTGGTCGAGGAGGCCGTTCCGCCCTACTCGACCGTCGCCCGCGACACCACCTCCATCTCCGTCCTCGAGACCGACACCGAGATCCCCTGGGGCGACGGCCGTCTGTGCTACGGCTCCGTCGAAGTCACCAACCAGGTCGTCTCCTTCCTGCGCCGCCGCCTCATCACCGGTGAGGTGCTCGGCGAGACCAAGCTCGACCTCCCGCCCCGCACCCTGCGCACCCGCGCGGTGTGGTGGACCGTCACCGAGGACCAGCTGGACGCCGCCCGGATCGACCCGGAGATCCTCGGCGGCGCCCTGCACGCCGCCGAGCACGCGTCGATCGGCATGCTGCCCCTCTTCGCGACCTGCGACCGCTGGGACATCGGCGGCGTGTCGGTCCCGCTCCACCCCGACACGCTCCTGCCCACGGTCTTCGTCTACGACGGCCATCCGGGCGGCGCGGGCTTCGCCGAACGCGCCTTCCACACCGCCCGCGCCTGGCTCACGGCCACCCGCGAGGCCATCGCCTCCTGCGAGTGCGACAGCGGGTGCCCGTCCTGCATCCAGTCCCCCAAGTGCGGGAACGGCAACGACCCGTTGCACAAGCGGGGGGCCGTGCGGCTGCTCACGGAGCTGCTTCGCGGGGCGCCTGCGGAGGGTCCGCCCACGCAGTGATACCGCGAGGGTCCGCCCCTGTACTGATTCCGCGAGGGGCCGCCGCCGTACTGGCTCCGCGAGGGGCCGCGCCTGTACTGATTCCGACCGGGTCCGTCCCCGCACTGATTCCGCGAGGGGCCGCGCCCGTTTCAATTCCATGCGGGGCCGGCGCCGTTATGATTCCGCGTCGGCCCATCCCCTCACGGACCCCTGGGCCGTCCGTCCCCGCGCCGGCCCCCAGGCGGTCGGCCTCCGCGTCGAGCCCCGGAGGGCTCAGCCCCGTGCCCGGCCCCTGGGGGTCCGTCCCCGCGGGGCCCGCCCGTGCTCTCGCCTCCGCCGTGAACGGCCCCCTTGCGGAGGCCGCCGTCACATCCGAGATCTCCCCGCTCAGCACGCACCGCACCAGCCGCACGCCCTGCGCTCCCGCCACCCGTGCGGCGTGCTCGCAGGCCGCCGCACCGCCCTCCGGCCAGCGGTCCGCCGCGGCCAGCGCCGCCATGTCGGCACCGCGCGCGGCATGGTGGCGCACCACCACGGCCTGACCCAGGGCGAGCACGACACCGAACACGACACACAGCACGGCGATCGCGCCGACGCTCCACACGGTGGCCGAACCCCGGTCGGAGCCGTACGGCCGTCCGGGTGCCGACAAGCCGGCGGCAACCCGGTGCCCCCTGCCCGCAGCCCCTCTCACGACCCCACCCCCACCGTCTCCTCCGCCGCGGCCACGGCTTCCTCCCGCACCTCGAAGGGCAGGCCGGTCAGCGCGGCCGGCTCGGCCACCACGGTCACCCGGACGAGGTCACCCTCCCGGGTGACGGTCACCCGGGCACCGGGGGGCGCCACCTCGCGGGTCACCTTCACGACGGCGTCCTCGGGGTCCTGCCGCGCCGCCGCACGGGCACCGGTCCTGGCCGCGTCCATGCACTGGATCTGCGCGGCCACGGCGAGCAGGCCCCACACGAGCGCCATCGCGAACATCACCAGCACCGGCAGCACCACCGCCGACTCGGCCGTCACGAAGCCACGGTCGCCCCGCCCCCGCTCATTTCCCCGCATCGAGGGCCCGCTTCACGATCGCCTGAAGTTCGGCGCTGACCTGCCCGCTGGTGACGACCTTGTAGAGCACCACCGCGAACGCGGCCGCCGCGACGATGCCGAGGGCGTACTCCGAGGTCACCATCCCCGCGTCCCGTCGCCGCGACCGGCACCAGCCGCGCATCCCGCACACCAGGGCGCCCAGCCGCGCCCGTACCACTCCGTACATCTCAACCTCCGTTATTTCTCGTTCCGTTCGGTTCTCTTCGACTGCCACCGGCTCCGATTCGCCGGCTCCGACTCCCTGACTCCAACTCGCTGGCTCCGTCCACCACCTCCGCCGCCGCACCCGCCGACCCGTCGCCGCCCCTCCGCTACCGCCCCGATCCACCACCCCCGTGCCGCGCCGCAGTCACCGGCCGACCTCCGCCACCCACCGTCACCGGCCCCCTCCCAGCACCTCGCCGGCCAGCCCGATCACGACGGGCAGCACGCCCACCGCGATGAACGCGGGCAGGAAGCACAGCCCCACGGGTGCCGTGACCAGGACGGCCGCGCGTCTCGCGCGGGCCGTCGCGGTGCGGGTCCAGTCGGCGCGGGCGTCCGCCGCGAGCCGGGAGACGGGCCCGGCCGCCGGAAGCCCGGAGACGTCGGCGCGCTCCAGCAGCCGCGCCAGGCCCTGCGCGCCCGGCACCGCGGCGAGTCCGCGCCAGGCCCCGGCCGGTTCACCGCCAAGTCGCACCTCGGCGGCCCCTCGCGCGAGCGCTTCTCCGACGGGACCGCCCAGCGCCTCCCCGACCGCCTGAGCGGCCGCCACCGGGCCCGCTCCGGCGGCGATGCAGGCGGCCAGCAGATCCGCTGCGAGGGGGAGTTGACGGGCACCCTGGGCCGCTCGCACGGCATCGAGCGCCCGCGCGGTGCCCTCCGCGGCCGCACGGCCGCGCCGCCATCGGCACAGGGCTCCCGCCCCGGCCAGACCGGCCAGGACCCCGGTGAACCCGCCGACCAGCACCCACCCGGCGCACACCACGCCGACCGGTTCCGACCAGGTCCGCAGTGTGGGGAGGACGCGTGGGGGCGAGCCGCGGCCCGCCGCCTCCACGGCGAGCAGCGCGGCCAGCCGTCGCCGGACCAGGCGCTCGCGCCGCAGCACTGCCAGCCGGTGGGCCACCCAGACCACGGCGGCGCCCGTCACCAGAACCAACCACAGCCTGTGGACAACCTCCTGACTCATGCCGCCTCCGCTCCCCGGACGATCCGCAGCGCCCACCACAGGCCGACGCCCTCCAGCAGCACGCCGGCCAGCAGACAGCCCAGCCCGGCCCCGGTGTGCAGCAGCACCCGCAGCGGGTCCGCGCCGAGGGCGGTGCCGAGCAGCAGGCCGAGGGCCGGAAGCCCGGCGAGCATCACCGCGGTGGAGCGGGCGCCCGCCAACTGGGCCCGTAGATCGGCCCGCTGTTCGCGCTGCGCCCGCAGCGCCCCTTCGAGCCGGTCGAGTCCGGCGGCCAGACCCGCTCCCTGGTCCACGGCCACCCGCCAGCACGCGGCCAGTCCCAGCAGCCCTCCCGCCCCTGGGCGCCGGGCCGCCGTCGCGAGCGCCCCGGGCACGTCCCCACCGAACCGGGCCGCCGCCAGCACCGCGGGCTGCGCCTCACCGAGGCCGCCGGACTCCTGCGCGGCCCGCAGCAGCGCCTCACCGGGCTGCCGACCGGCCCGCACCTCCCCGGCGAGCACCCCGCACAGCGCGATGACCGCGTCCCTCCGCCGTTCCCGCGCCAGCCCGGCCTCCCTGGCCAGCCGCACCCGCCGCAGCACCGGCAGCCCGGCAGCTCCCACGACGGCCGGGAGCACCGAGGCACCCAGCGCGGCCAGCACCAGGCCCACGGCGAACGACCACCACTCGGGCCGCACCCGCTCCCGCACGCGCCGCAGGCAGCCGGCCGGCCACGGCCACCTGGGCGGCGGCCCCGTGCCCACCGCTCCGCCGCCCGCCAGCAGCAACCGCGCGCGCCGGGAGCCGGACTGCCGCTCAGCGGCCAGCCAGGCGGCCACGGCCGCACCCACCAGGGCCACCGCGATCCCCATCTCGCTCATCACGCTCACGCGCCCTCACCCCTTCCGTCTACCGGCGGCGGCCCACCGGCCTCCACCGCGCCGCAGTCGTCCCGGAGCAGCTCCCGCAGCCGCTCCCACCCCCGCTCGCGCACGAACGCCCTAGCGCCCCACCGCAGCGCGGGCACCGTGCGCACCAGCCCGGCCGCGTCCCGCTCCAGCACATGGACCTCGGCGATCCGCCGCCTCCCGGCCCGGTCGCGCGCCAGATGCAGCACCACCGACAGGGCGGCGGCCAACTGGCTGTGCAGTGCGGCACGATCGAGCCCGGCAGCCGTACCAAGGGCCTCCAGGCGGGCGGGGACATCGGCCGCCGTGTTCGCGTGCACCGTGCCGCCGCCGTCGTGGCCGGTGTTCAACGCCGCGAGCAGGTGCACCACTTCGGGGCCGCGCACCTCGCCCACGACCAGCCGGTCCGGCCGCATCCGCAGGGCCTGGCGGACCAGGTCCTCGAGGGTGACCAGGCCGGCGCCCTCCTGGTTGGCGGGTCTGGTCTCCAGGCGTACGACGTGCGGATGGTCGGGCCGCAGCTCCGCCGAGTCCTCGGCCAGCACGATCCGCTCGCCCGGCCCGACGAGCCCGAGCAAGGCGCTGAGCAGGGTCGTCTTGCCGCTGCCGGTGCCTCCGCTGATCAGGAAGGACAGCCGCTCCCGCAGCAGGGCTCGCAGTACGCGGTCCCCGCCCGGCGGCACCGTGCCCGCCGCCATGAGCTCGTCGAGCGTGAACGCCCGCGGCCGCACCACACGCAGGGCCAGACAGGTGCAGCCGACGGCGACCGGGGGCAGTACCGCGTGCAGCCGGGTGCCGTCGGGCAGCCGGGCGTCGGCCCAGGGCCGGGCATCGTCGAGACGTCGCCCGGCCACCGCGGCCAGCCGCTGCGCGAGCCGGCGTACCGCCGCGGCGTCGGCGAAGGCGACCCGGGTCAGTTCCAGGCCACCGCCGCGGTCGACCCAGACCCGGTCGGGAGCCGACACCAGTACGTCGGTCACCGAGGGATCGGCGAGCAGCGGCTCCAGCGGCCCGCTCCCGATCAGCTCCGACCGCAACTGCTCGGCCGCTCCCAGCACTTCGGCATCGCCGAGCACCCGTCCCTGCTCCCGCAGAGCCTGGGCGACCCGGGCGGGCGTCGGCTCCGCCCCGCTCTCGGCCAGCCGCCGCCGCACTCCCTCCAGCAGTTCGGGCGTCAGCCCGCCACCTGCTCCCGGCCGTACCGCAGCCAGTTCGGGCGTCAGCCCGCCACCCACACCCGGCCGCCGTACGCCCGGCCGCACCGCGGCACCCGTTCCGTCGCCGCTCCCACCGGGCCGCCCCGCGCTCCCCGGCGGCACGGCCCGCTCCCCGGCACCGCCGTAGGCCGCGCCCCGCCTCGCGGCGGGCGGTCCGAGTCCGGACATCGCGTTCATGCCGCACCCGCCTCGATCAGCGCCCGCTCCCAGAACTCCTTGCAGAAGCGGGCCAGCGGTCCGCGCCCGCCCGCGCCCGGCGGGGATTTCCGGCCGTGCGGCCGCAGCAGAGCGGACTCGACCGGGACCTCCCCGATGAGCGGCAGCCCGAGAAGTCGCGCGACCTCCCGTTCGTCGAGGCCTGGTGCATAGGGGCCTCGGACCGCGACCCGCAGATCGCGCAGGACCATGCCGAACGCGGCGGCCACACGGCCCGCCGCGGCGACGGCACGCAGTTCGGCGGGGACGACGAGGATGCCGACGTCGAGCTGGGACAGGGCTTCGGCGACGCTCTCGTCGAAGCGGCGGGGCAGGTCGACGACGACCGTGCCGCCCCGGCGCCGGGCGGCCGCGAGCACCGCGCGCACGGCCTGCGGCGGGACGGCGACGCGGTCGCCGCGGTCCCAGCTGAGCACCCGCAGGGAGTGCAGCTCGGGCAGCGACTCCTCCAGGGCCCCGCTGCCGACCCGTCCGTGTGATCCGGCGAACGCGGGCCAGCGCAGCCCGGCGGTGGTCTCGCCGCCGAGCAGCACGTCGAGTCCGCCGCCGAGCGGGTCGGCGTCCACGAGCAGGGTCCGTACCCCGTCGCGCGCGGAGGTGACGGCGAGAGCGCAGGCGAGCGTGGAGGCTCCGGCGCCACCGCGGCCGCCGATCACGCCGACGGTGAGCGCGGGCCGGCCGACGCCTTCAGCGACATCGGCGATACGGTCGACGAGCCACTGTTCGCCGTCGGGGAGCATCAGGACGTGGTCGGCGCCGATCTCCACGGCCCGCCGCCAGACCCCGGAGTCGTCCTGGTCACGCCCCACCAGCACGACTCCACGCCTGCGGGCGGCCCCGCGCACCCGGCGGGCGGCGTCGTCACCGACCAGCACGAGCGGTGCGGCCTCCCAGCCACCCCGGCGGGCGGGCACGGCGGGATGGACCTCGGGCGTGGCGCCCGCGGCGGCGCACAGCCGCAGCAGATCGTCCAGAAGCCCGGCGTCCTCGGTGACGATGAGCGGTCTGCCCTGCCGACCCCCGGCCGCGGGCGATGGTTCGTGAGTGATGACGTCGGCCATGGCGCGACTTCCCCCTTCGCTGCGTGTCCCGCGCGGCCTCTTCGGCCCCGCGTTTCCCATCCGTGTGAAGAACCGGGAGACCGGCCTCCATTTGAGCGGCCGACAGAAACCGGCCAAACGCCCCCGACAAACGAGAAGTGGTCACGAACTCGTCGCGTTCGGAGCGCGCTGGAATCACGGTGCAGCGATCCCGGAAATGGTGTGGATCTTGGTCAATTACTGTGGACGGCCAGGTGGCTGTGAATATCGCCGTCACCCATACCGGTGACCCCTGCACCGCCTCCTGGACGACTCCCGCAGAGGAGTCCGACGACTACTCAGGGTGACGAACCGTGGGCGTGACGAAGGGGCGGCCGCAGCCGCCCCGAAGCGGCTCAGCGCCGCGCGAAGAAGAAGAAAACCCACCCGGACATGCGACGACCCCCGCCGGGGGGGAGAGCGGGGGTCGTCCCCACGGCCGACTCGGGGGGGGAGGAGCCGGACCGGGTTAGCACGGTCGCGAACGATCCGTGACTTCCATGGTGTACCCGAGAGCCTTCTCAGGCAAACCCACACGCCCCACCTTACGCCGAATGGGCTGCGCCTATGCTCTGGGTCGTGGAAAACCACTCGATGCCCCGCACAGCCGCCTTCTTTGACCTGGACAAGACGGTCATTGCGAAGTCGAGCACACTCACGTTCAGCAAGTCGTTCTACCAAGGCGGTCTGATCAACCGCCGGGCCGCCTTGCGTACCGCATACGCACAGTTCGTCTTCCTCGTGGGCGGCATGGACCACGATCAGATGGAACGCACCCGCGACTACCTCTCCCAGATGGTGCGCGGCTGGAACGTCCAGCAGGTCAAGGAGATCGTCGCCGAGACACTGCACGACATCGTGGACCCGATCATCTACGACGAGGCCGCCTCGCTGATCGAGGAGCACCACACCGCCGGCCGGGACGTGGTGATCGTCTCCACCTCGGGCGCGGAGGTCGTCGAGCCCATCGGCGAGCTGCTCGGCGCGGACCGCGTCGTCGCCACCCGGATGGTCGTCGGGGACGACGGCTGCTTCACCGGGGAGGTGGAGTACTACGCGTACGGCCCCACCAAGGCGGAGGCGATCAGGGAGCTGGCGGAGTCGGAGGGGTACGACCTTTCGAGGTGTTACGCCTACAGCGACTCGGCGACCGACCTGCCGATGCTGCAGACCGTGGGCCGTCCGCACGCCGTGAACCCGGACCGGGCACTGCGCCGCGAGGCGATCGCGCGCGGGTGGCCGGTTCTCGACTTCCACCGGCCCGTGCGGCTCAAGCAGCGGCTGCCCGCCTTCTCCGTACCGCCGCGCCCGGCGCTCGTCGCCGCCGCCGCGATCGGCGCCGCGGCGGCCACCGCGGGGCTCGTCTGGTACGCCAGCCGACGCCGGGCGACAACGGCCTGACCTGCGGCGGGCGTTGCCCGCACCGGACGCTCGACGGGACCGCGGCCTGTTTACGTCCTGTTTGAACCTAAAAGTAAAGAAGTATGGCCAGGACTACCGCTTGCTCCCGACCTGGAGTACAAAGGAGTCAACGGCCCGCGAGACCAAGGACATCCGCGAGGATCACCTTCACTACGCATTTGGCCCCACGGACCGCGCATGAACATCGGGCACCCACGCGACGTCGACCCGTCGATTACGGGCCAGCCGCACCAGGTGACGGGCAAAGACCCCGGCCTGATGGGCAACATATCGAGGACGCTTGGTAACCCGGTGAACATGCCAGCGGCGGTACGAGGACTCGTACCGCCGCAACTCTTTTCAGCCCCCGCGACAGGCCCTGCCACAGCCCCCGCGACAGGCCCTTCGGCAGGGAGGACGGCCTACGCCGCGCCGCGCTGGAGCGCCTCGCACACCGCCGTCGACTCGCGCGCGCCCAGCTCGATCGCCCTGCCGCAGTGCGCGATCCAGGCGGCCATCCCCTCGGCCGTGCCGGAGACATAGCCGTCCAGCGCCGCCAGATAGGCCGCTCGGCCCAGTTCGGCGTGGCCGACCTCGGCAGGGCAGACGGACTTGGGGTCGAGACCGCTGCCGACCAGGACGATCCGCTCGGCCGCGCGCGCGACGAGGCCGTTGTGCGAGCCGAACGGGCGCAGCGCCATCAGCTCACCGTGTACGACGGCCGCGCTGACCAGCGCCGGAGCCGAGCTGCCCGCCACGATCAGCCCGGACAGGCCCTCCAGCCGTGCGGAGACCTCGTCCGCGTCCGGCAGCGGCAGCTCCACCAGCGGCTCGTCCACGGGCTCGCCCGCCAGGCGCGGGCGCCCCGAACGCTCGGTGTCGTCCGCGGCGGCCACCAGGTGCAGCCTGGCCAGCACCCGTAGCGGCGACTGCCGCCAGATGGACAGCAGCTGGCCCGCCTCGGCGGTCAGCCGCAGCGCGCCGCCCATCAGACGCGCCTCGTCGTCACCGCTGAAGTCGGTGCGCCGGCGCACCTCCTCCAGGGCCCAGTCCGCGCCGGACAACGCCGCCGAACCCCGGGCGCCGCGCAGCGCCGCCTCGGAGGTGATCTCGTTGCTGCGGCGGCGCATGACGCGGTGCCCGTAGACCCGGTCCACGGCCTTGCGCACGGATTCGACGGAGTCGGCGACGCCGGGCAGTGCGCCCAGGGCCGCGAGCGGATCGGCGGTCGCGCCTGTCGTACTCATGGGTACGACAGTACGCAACCGGCGCCCACACCCCACGAAGGAGTGGTCTTCTTCACGTCCGGCCCGTCGGGCCGCACCCCGCGCCACTACGCTTTATGAACATGAAAATTGCTTTCGTCGGGAAGGGCGGCAGCGGCAAGACCACCCTGTCCTCCCTGTTCATCCGCCATCTCGTGGCCACCGGAGCGCCGGTCGTCGCGGTCGACGCCGACATCAACCAGCACCTCGGCGCCGCACTGGGCCTCGACGACTCTGAGGCCGCCGCCCTGCCCGCGATGGGCGACCGGCTGCCGCTGATCAAGGACTACCTGCGCGGCGCCAACCCGCGCATCGTCTCCGCCCAGACGATGATCAAGACCACTCCGCCCGGCGAGGGCTCAAGGCTGCTGCGGGTCCGCGAGGACAACCCGGTCTACGACGCCTGCGCCCGGCCGGTGGAACTCGACGGCGGTGCCGCCCGTTTGATGGTCACCGGCCCTTTCACCGACGCCGACCTGGGGGTCGCCTGCTACCACTCCAAGACCGGAGCGGTGGAGCTGTGCCTGAACCACCTGGTCGACGGGCCCGGCGAGTACGTGGTCGTCGACATGACGGCGGGCTCCGACTCCTTCGCCTCCGGCATGTTCACCCGCTTCGACATCACGTTCCTCGTCGCCGAGCCGACCCGGAAGGGGGTCTCCGTCTATCGCCAGTACAAGGAGTACGCCCGCGACTTCGGCGTCGAGCTGAGGGTCGTCGGCAACAAGGTGCAGGGCCAGGACGACCTCGACTTCCTGCGCGACGAGGTCGGCGACGACCTGCTCGTCACGGTGGGGCACTCCGACTGGGTGCGCGCCATGGAGAAGGGCCGGCCGCCCCGCTTCGAGCTCCTGGAGGACGACAACGCCCGTGCCCTGCAGGCGTTGCGGACCGCGGCCGACGCGACGTACGAGGGGCGTGACTGGGAGCGCTACACGCGCCAGATGGTCCACTTCCATCTGAAGAACGCCCAGTCGTGGGGCAACGAGCGCACCGGGGCCGACCTGGCGGCGCAGGTCGACCCCGGTTTCGTGCTGAGCGAGAGCGTCCTGAGCGAGAGCGTCACACAGCCTGCGTGACGCTCCCGGATCCGGGTCCGCCGGGTTCCGGGTCTGGGCGGGTTCCCGGTCCGCCGGGTCCGCGGTCCGCCGGGTCCTCGGTCCGCCGGGTCCGCGGTCCGCCGGGTCCCGGGTCCGTGAGGCACCGGGTCCGGCGACGGGCGTGCGCACACTCCCTAGGACACCGCGCCCCGGGACACCGCGGTCGCGCCCGCGCGGCCGATGCTGCTCCTACTGCCGCGCGGCGGGTGCTCCCGGTACGCCCTTCGGGGCCGGGGCCGGGGCGGCCGCCAGGAAGGACTCCCAGCCCTGCCGGGGAGCCTCGCCGACGTTCAGCGTGCGCAGCTTGGCCAGGGTCTCCGGGTCCTGGGCGTCCAGCCAGTCGGCGAGCTGCCGGAAGGAGACACACCGCACCTCGGACCTGGTGCACACCCGCTCGATGACCTCCTGGATGGCCCGCATGTAGGTGCCGCCGTTCCAGGACTCGAAGTGGTTGCCGATGATCAGGGGCGCCCGGTTGCCGTCGTAGGCGCGCTGGAACCCGGCGAGCAGGCCGTCGCGCATCTGGTCGCCCCAGAACGTGAACTTGGCCGGGTCGCCCTGGGTCTTGGTGCCCGACTGGTTGACCATGAAGTTGTAGTCCATGGTGAGCTGCTCGAAGGTGCGGCCGGGGAAGGGCACGAGCTGCATGGACAGGTCCCACACCCCTTCCTTCTTGCCGGGCCAGACCTGGTTGTTGACGCCGCTGGTGTCATAGCGGAAGCCCAGTTCGCGGGCGGCCTTGCGGAAGTTGCTCTGTCCTTCCAGGCAGGGCGTGCGGGCGCCGATGAGCTCCTTGTCGTAGTCGAAGGGCAACGGGGCCGCCTCGGTCATCCCGGTGTTGGACTTCCAGGACTTCACGAAGCCCTTGGCCTGGGCGATCTCGTCCTTCCACTCCTCGACCGACCACTCGCCGACACCGCCGCCCTTGCCGCAGAAGTGGCCGTTGAAGTGGGTGCCGACCTCGTTGCCCTCCATCCACGCCAGGCGCAGCTGCTTCACGGTGTCGGCGATGCCCTGCTGGTCGTTGAAGCCGATGTCCGAGCGGCCCGGGGAGTGCTGCGGGGGCCGGTAGAGGTCGCGCTTCTCCTCGGGCAGCAGGTACACACCGCTGAGGAAGTAGGTCATGGTCGCGTTGTTGTCCTTGGCGACCTTGCGGAAGTGGGAGAACAGTCTCTGGCTGTCCTCGCCCGCGCCGTCCCAGGAGAACACCACGAACTGCGGCGGCTTCTGACCGGGCTTCAGCCGCTCGGGCCTCGGCAGATGCGGCTGGGCCCCGGTGTAGGCGGTGGAGCCGTCGCCGATGAGGCGGGTCACGCTCTTGGGCGCCGGAGCCGCCGGCTTCGCCTTCTGCGGGCCCGGCACTCCCTGCCCCGAACCGGGGGCGCCCGTCGTGCAACCGGCCAGCGACGCGGCACAGGCCGCGACGGCCACAGCGCCCGCGGCGATCCTCTGGGTGGCGGCCATCTCCGCCCACCTTCTTCCTTCTCTCAGGCCAACGCTGATGACGGCGTGTGCGAGGTGATGTGCCGGGCGAGCCGACAGCGCCGCAAACCTCGCACGGGACCGAGAGGGAATAAGTACGACAAGCCGATCGAAAGAGGGCTTCACTCATCGGAGTGGCACATTGACCCATTTGCGTCGAAAATTCAGGCGGACCCTTTACTCTGAATTACGATCTGTTTACCGAGCGTTGATTCATCCCGCCGCTGCACGCCGTGACCCACGGCCGCGACCCGACCCCGCCGCCCCGGCGGGGACCACCTGTTCCGCGACCGCGCCGCCCCGGAGGAGACGGGAACATGCCCGCCAGCGTCCCCACGCACGCCCAGTCCGCCACCCACCCCCAGCCCCTCGGCCCCGCGCCGACCGACGGGTCCGCGTCCGCCGGCTCCCCCCGCACCGGTCGCAGCCACCGGCCGCACAGCCCTCCGGCGGAACCGCGCCGCCGCCGACCGCGCCTTGCGGGCGCCGACGTGTCCGCCTCGATCGCGGTCTTCCTGATCGCCCTGCCCCTCTCGCTCGGTATCGCCCTGGCCACCGACGCCCCGCTGCAGGCCGGCCTCGTCGCCGCCGCCGTGGGCGGCGTGGTCGCCGGGCTGATCGGCGGCTCCCCGCTCCAGGTCAGCGGGCCCGCCGCCGGTCTGACGGTCGTCACCGCCGACCTCATCCACCGGTATGGCTGGCGCACCACCTGCGCGATCACCGTCCTCGCCGGAGTGACCCAACTGCTCCTCGGCAGACTGCGCGTGGCCCGCACCGCGCTCGCCGTCAGCCCCGCGATCGTCCACGGCATGCTCGCCGGAATCGGCGTCACCATCGCCGTCGCCCAGCTGCACATCGTCCTCGGCGGCACCCCGCAGAGCTCGGTACTCGCCAATCTCGGCGCGCTTCCGGCCCAGTTGGCGCGTCTGCACCCCGCCGCCGTGTCGATGAGCGTCCTGACGCTCGCCCTGCTTCTGCTCTGGCCCAGACTTCCCGGCCGGGCGGGCAGGCTGCTGCGGATCGTCCCGGCCCCGCTCGTCGCCGTCGCCGCGGCCACCGTGACCGCCTCGCTCACCGCGCTCAGCCTGCCGAAGGTGGGGCTGCCGTCCTGGAGCAGTCACGCCCTGGTGGGCCTGCCCGAGGGGCCGGTGACCGGGATCGCCGCGGCCGTGCTCACCATCACCCTGGTCTGCAGCGTGCAGTCGCTGCTCGGCGCGGTCGCCGTGGACAAGCTGGTCGCCTCCCAGCAGGCCGCCGTCGCGAAGCCGGGGGCCGAGCCCGGCTCGACCCCGCCCGGTACGGCCGCCCCCGGCAGCTCCGCGCCCCGCACCCCCCTCCGCCCCACCCGCTCCGATCTAGACCGCGAGCTGCTGGGCCAGGGCGCCGCCAACATCGTCTCCGGAGCCCTCGGCGGCCTGCCCGTGGCGGGTGTCGCCGTACGAAGTTCCGCGAATGTGCGCGCGGGTGCGATCAGCCGGAACTCCACGATGCTGCACGGCGTTCTCGTAGTAGTCGCCGCGCTGCTGATGGTCCCGATCCTGGAGCTCATCCCGCTCGCCTCGCTCGCCGCCCTGGTGATGGCCGTCGGTATCCAGATGGTCTCCCTGCACCACATCCGCACGGTGACCCGCCACCGAGAAGCGCTGGTCTACGCCGTCACCATCACCGGCGTGGTGCTGTTCGGGGTCCTGGAAGGCGTGGCGCTCGGCATCGCCGTGGCCGTCGCCGTCGCCATGAACCGCCTCGCCCGCACCCGCATCACGCACGACGAGAAGGAGGGAGTCCATCACGTACGTGTAAGAGGCCAGTTGACGTTCCTGGCGGTGCCCCGGCTCAGTCGTGCCCTGCATCTCGTACCCCAAGGCGCCCAGGTCGTCGTGGAGTTGGACGGCTCGTTCATGGACCACGCGGCCTACGAGACGCTGCACGACTGGCAGATCACCCACACCGCCCAGGGAGGCACGGTCGAGCTGACCGGACGCCGTGCCGGAGTCCGCATCGCCGAGCCCTCGGATCTCGCCGACTTCCGCGAGAGCCTGGGCGGGGGGACCGGGGACGCCCCGGCCGACACCTCCCACTGCCGGTGCCGCCCCTGGACACCCTGGCGCAACCACCAGTGCACGGGTCCGGAGAGCGGTGCGACGGTCCTCGGCAGCGGAGGCCCAGGCACGCGCCGTGAGGCTCCCGCATCCAGCGGGATGCCCTCGCTGAGCGGAGGAGCGCCCTCACCGGATGAAGCGCTTTCGTCGAGCGGAGCGCTTTCGCTGAGCGGAGGAATGTCCTCGCCGGACGGGGCGCCTTCGTGGGGCGGGACGCTCTCGCCGAACGCGACGCCCTCGCGGGATGGGGTGACTTCGCCGGACGGGGTGACTTCGCCGAGTGGGACACGCTCACCGGACGGGACACCTGAACCCGGGGGAACGCACTCGCCGCGCAGGACAGCCCTGCCCGACGAGGCCACCGCGCCGGAGAGCCCGCTCCTGCCCGAAGGCGCGCCCGCGGCCGGGGACACCCCGCGCCCCGGAGACTCACGCCTGCCCGGAAGCCCCTCCCTGTCCGCAGGGCCCCAGGCACCCGCCGGAGCCCTCACCCCCGACGGCACTCCCCCTCCACCCGTCGCTACAACGGGGCACGGCGGCCCGCCCGCGCTCCAGCCCGACGACCGGGAGCCGGGCGAGGATCAGCTGGTGCGCGGTATCAGCGCGTTCCAGCGCAACACCGCTCCCCTGGTGCGGGGCGAGCTGGCGCGGCTGGCGCGGGAGGGGCAGCGCCCGTCGCAGCTGTTCCTGACGTGCGCCGACTCGCGCGTGGTGACCTCGATGATCACCTCCAGTGGTCCGGGAGACCTGTTCGTGGTGCGCAACGTGGGCAACCTCGTGCCGCTGCCCGGTGCGGAGAGCGGGGACGACTCGGTCGCGGCGGCGATCGAGTACGCGGTGGACGTGCTGGAGGTGCGGTCCATCACGGTGTGCGGGCACTCGGGGTGCGGGGCCATGCAGGCGCTGCTCAACTCCGAGCCCGGGGGCGCGCGGACACCGCTGAAGCGCTGGCTGCGGCACGGCCTGCCCAGCCTGGAGCGGATGGCGGACGACAGCCGGCCCGGGGCGCGGCTCGCCGGGCGGCGTCCGGCGGACGCGGTCGAGCAGTTGTGCCTGACCAACGTCGTGCAGCAGCTGGAGCACCTGCTGGCCCACGAGTCGGTGACCCGG
This sequence comes from Streptomyces sp. NPDC005017, assembly GCF_042873115.1. Classification (NCBI taxonomy): domain Bacteria; kingdom Bacillati; phylum Actinomycetota; class Actinomycetes; order Kitasatosporales; family Streptomycetaceae; genus Streptomyces; species Streptomyces sp. NPDC005017. The sequence goes on from NZ_JBIALD010000013.1 coordinate 112,023, forward strand.
GCGCTGCGGCGGGGCGCGCTGGAACTGCACGGCGTGTACTTCCACGTGGGCGAGGCCCAGGCCTATCTGCTCACCGGCGGGGCGGGAGCGGAGCTGTTCGACCATGTGGCGGGGGCGGGGGAGGTACGCAGCCCGGTGTGAGGGGGTGCGCCGCGCCGGGGCGGCGCACCCGTCCGGGCCGGGGCGGCCGACCCGCCCGCCCCGGCCCGGCCACGTGGGCCGCCCGAATCCCGGACGCCCCGGCCACCCCGGCGGACCGATCCCCGGTAGGTCCTGCCGGATACGGAAGCCCGCCCTCGTATGTGAGGGCGGTTACACGCCTGAACCCGATGGCACGGTCGTCCGTGGGAATCCTCGTACGCCCGGGTCACGGGGATCGGCGCAGCGGGCTGGAGGAGACCGGCGGAGACCGCACCTGGAGCTCAAAAGGTCTACACCAATTTTCGGACGACCCTTGTCATCGGGCCCCTGGGTCTGATGAGCTGTGGCCTGGGACACAACGGACACCCTGGGAAAGGGAGATGTCGTGAGCAACGAAAGCCTGGCCAACCTGCTGAAAGAGGAGCGCAGGTTCGCGCCGCCCGCCGACCTGGCCGCGAACGCCAACGTCACCGCGGAGGCGTATGAGCAGGCCAAGGCTGACAGGCTCGGTTTCTGGGCCGCGCAGGCCCGGCGCCTGACCTGGGCCAAGGAACCGACGGAAACCCTCGACTGGTCCAACCCGCCGTTCGCGAAGTGGTTCCAGGACGGCGAGCTGAACGTCGCCCACAACTGCGTCGACCGGCACGTCGAGGCCGGCCACGGCGACCGCGTCGCCATCCACTTCGAGGGCGAGCCCGGCGACAGCCGCTCCCTCACCTACGCCGAACTCAAGGACGAGGTGTCCAGGGCCGCGAACGCCCTGCTGGAACTCGGTGTCGCCAAGGGCGACCGGGTCGCCGTCTACATGCCGATGATCCCCGAGACGGCCGTCGCGATGCTGGCGTGCGCCCGCATCGGCGCCGCGCACTCCGTCGTGTTCGGCGGGTTCTCCGCGGACGCCCTCGCCACCCGCATCCAGGACGCCGACGCCAAGGTCGTCATCACCGCCGACGGCGGCTACCGCCGCGGCAAGCCCTCCGCCCTCAAGCCCGCCGTCGACGAGGCCGTCACCAGGACCGGCAGCGTGGAGCACGTCCTCGTCGTCCGCCGCACCGGCCAGGAGGTCGCCTGGGACGAGGACCGCGACGTGTGGTGGCACGACATCGTGGACAGGCAGTCCACCGAGCACACGGCCGAGGCGTTCGGCGCCGAGCAGCCGCTGTTCATCCTCTACACCTCCGGCACCACCGGCAGGCCCAAGGGCATCCTGCACACCTCCGGCGGCTACCTCACCCAGACCGCATACACCCACCACGCCGTCTTCGACCTCAAGCCGGAGACCGACGTCTACTGGTGCACCGCCGACGTCGGCTGGGTCACCGGCCACTCGTACATCGTCTACGGGCCCCTCGCCAACGGCGCCACCCAGGTCATGTACGAGGGCACCCCGGACACCCCGCACCAGGGCCGGTTCTGGGAGATCATCCAGAAGTACAAGGTGACGATCCTCTACACCGCGCCCACCGCGATCCGCACCTTCATGAAGTGGGGCGACGACATCCCCGCCAAGTTCGACCTCTCCTCCCTGCGGGTCCTGGGCTCGGTCGGCGAGCCGATCAACCCCGAGGCGTGGATCTGGTACCGCAAGCACATCGGCGCCGACACCACCCCGATCGTGGACACCTGGTGGCAGACCGAGACCGGCGCCATGATGATCTCCCCGCTGCCCGGCGTCACCGACACCAAGCCCGGCTCCGCCCAGACCCCGCTGCCCGGCATCAGCGCCACCGTCGTCGACGACGAGGCCAACGAGGTACCGGACGGAGGCGGCGGCTACCTCGTCCTGACCGAGCCCTGGCCGTCCATGCTGCGCACCATCTGGGGCGACGACCAGCGCTTCCTCGACACCTACTGGTCCCGCTTCGAGGGCAGGTACTTCGCCGGCGACGGCGCGAAGAAGGACGACGACGGCGACATCTGGCTCCTCGGCCGCGTCGACGACGTCATGCTCGTCTCCGGCCACAACATCTCCACCACCGAGGTCGAGTCCGCGCTCGTCTCCCACCCCGCCGTCGCCGAGGCCGCCGTCGTCGGCGCCGCAGACGACACCACCGGCCAGGCCATCGTCGCCTTCGTCATCCTGCGCGGCACCGCCGACCCCGACGACGAGGGCCTCGTCGACGCGCTGCGCAACCACGTCGGCGCCACCCTCGGCCCGATCGCCAAACCCAAGCGGATCCTCCCGGTCGGCGAACTCCCCAAGACCCGCTCCGGCAAGATCATGCGCCGCCTCCTGCGCGACGTCGCCGAGAACCGCCAGCTCGGAGACGTCACCACCCTCACCGACTCCACCGTCATGGACCTCATCCAGGCCAAACTCCCCGCCGCACCCAGCGAGGACTGAGTCCCGGCTCCGAAGGGGCACCCGGCGCAGCCCGCGCCGGGTGCCCCTTTTGCGTTTAACGTAAGGATCATCGGACAGCCCTTCCGCACCTTGGGTAACCTCGGCACAACAGGTGCGCCGGGAAGTCTGGTCGGCATGCGTTCCGTCATGCCCACCGACCGGAGGTCCTCCACGTGGCCGCGCCCCGCACCACCGCAACCCGCAAGTTCCTCGGCCGGCTGTCCCTTCCCGAGCGGAACTACGTCGCGGACGCGCTGCGCACCGAGACCGTCGGCGGGGTGCTGCTGCTGCTCGCCGCGACAGCCGCCCTGATCTGGGCGAACGTCCCCGCGCTGCACAACAGCTACGAGAGCGTCGCGCACCACCACATCGGCCCCGAGGCCCTCGGCCTGGACCTCTCCGTCGCGCACTGGGCCGCCGACGGACTTCTCGCGATCTTCTTCTTCGTCGCCGGTATCGAGCTCAAGCGCGAGCTCGTCGCCGGAGATCTGCGCGATCCGCGGGCCGCCGCCCTGCCGGTCGTGGCGGCGCTGTGCGGAATGGCGGTGCCCGCGCTGGTCTACGTGCTGACCAACACCGTCGGCGGCGGCTCCCTCGACGGCTGGGCCGTGCCCACGGCCACCGACATCGCCTTCGCGCTCGCGGTGCTCGCGGTCATCGGCACCTCGCTGCCCAGCGCCCTGCGCGCCTTCCTGCTCACGCTCGCGGTGGTCGACGACCTGTTCGCCATCCTGATCATCGCGGTGTTCTTCACCGATCAGATCGACTTCCTCGCGCTCGGCGGCGCGTTCGTCGGCCTCGCCGTCTTCTGGCTGCTGCTGCGGGCGGGCGTGCACGGCTGGTACGTCTACGTGCCGCTCGCCCTGGTCGTCTGGGGGCTGATGTACAACAGCGGCGTCCACGCCACCATCGCCGGTGTCGCCATGGGCCTGATGCTGCGCTGCTCCACCCGCGAGGGCGAGGAGCACTCTCCCGGCGAACGGATCGAGCACCTCGTACGGCCGCTGTCGGCAGGTCTGGCCGTGCCGCTGTTCGCGCTGTTCAGCGCGGGGGTGCCGGTGTCGGCCGAGGCGCTGGCGGACGTGTTCACCACGCCGGAGCCGCTCGGCGTGGTCCTGGGCCTGGTGGTCGGCAAGACGCTCGGCGTCTTCGGCGGGACCTGGCTGACCGCGCGCTTCACGCGGGCGACCCTCAGCGAGGAGCTCCAGTGGGCGGACGTGTTCGCGGTCGCCTCGCTGGCCGGGATCGGGTTCACCGTCTCCCTGCTCATCGGCGAGCTGGCGTTCGAGGAGGACGCGGCCCTGATGAGCGAGATCAAGGCAGCCGTCCTGCTGGGCTCGCTGATCGCGGCGACCCTGGCCACGATCCTGCTGAAGATCCGCAACACCCAGTACCGGCGCCTGTGGGAGGCCGAGGAACGCGACGAGGACCAGGACGGCATCCCGGACATCTACGAGCAGGACGAACCGGACTACCACCTGCGGATGGCCGAGATCCACGAGCACAAGGCGGCCGAGCACCGCAGGCTCGCCGAGGAGAAGGCCGCCGCGCGGCTTGCCGAAGTGGCGGGCGGGGCAGGCGAGGAGAACCCCCGTCCGGCATGATCTGACGGGACGGTACAAAAGACACGGCACATACCCAGACGGAAGAGGGAGACCGCGATGAGCGCACCCGACGGCAGCCCGGTCGGCGCCGAACGCAGCATCGGCCAGTTGTTCGCCTCCGCGACCACCGAGCTGTCGGCGCTCGTACACGACGAGATCGCCCTGGCCAAGGCTCAGCTCAAGCAGGACGTCAAGCGCGGCGCGACGAGCGGCGGCGCCTTCACGGTGGCCGGCGCGGTCCTGGTGTTCTCCCTGCCGATGCTCAACTTCGCCCTCGCCTACGGCATCCGCACGTGGAGCGACTGGAACCTCGCAGTCTGCTTCCTGCTGTCCTTCGCGGCGAACGTGCTGGTCGCAGGCGTCCTCGCGCTGATCGGTGTGGTGTTCGCGAAGAAGGCCTCCAAGAGCAAGGGCCCGCAGAAGGTCGCCGCGTCCATGAAGGAGTCGGCGAGCGTGCTGCAGAACGCCAAGCCGCACCCGCGACCCGAGCTGCCGACGGACGTGGCGCCCAAGGCCATCGAGGCTGTGGCACGCTCGTCGTCATGACGGACCCCGCCACTCCCCCGGTCCCGCTCGCTTCGGTCATCCGGCCGGACGGGCCCTGGACGCACCGCGAGGTCGCCGCCAACGGCGCGCGATTCCACATCGCGGAGGCCGGCGACGGCCCGCTCGTGATGCTGCTGCACGGCTTCCCGCAGTTCTGGTGGGCCTGGCGGCACCAGCTGACCGCGCTGGCCGACGCCGGATTCCGGGCCGTCGCCATGGACCTGCGCGGGGTCGGCGGCAGCGACCGCACCCCGCGCGGCTACGACCCCGCGAACCTCGCGCTCGACGTCACCGGTGTGATCCGCTCCCTCGGCGAGCCCGACGCCGCGCTGGTCGGCCACGACCTGGGCGGCTATCTGGCCTGGACGGCGGCCGTGATGCGACCCAAGCTGATCCGCCGGCTGGCGGTGTCCTCGATGCCCCACCCGCGGCGCTGGCGCTCGGCGATGCTGGCCGACGTCCGGCAGAGCGCCGCGAACTCCTACATCTGGGGCTTCCAGCGGCCCTGGATCCCCGAGCGGCAGCTCGTCGCCGACGACGGCGCGCTGGTCGGGAAGCTGATCCGGGACTGGTCGGGCCCCCGGCCGCCGGAAGACGAGGCCGTGCGGACCTACCAGCGCGCCATGTGCATCCCCTCCACGGCCCACTGCTCCATCGAGCCGTACCGCTGGATGGTGCGCTCGCTGGCCCGGCCGGACGGCTTCCAGTTCAACCGGCGGATGAAGCGGCCCGTACGGGTGCCCACGCTGCACCTGCACGGCTCCCTCGACCCGGTGACCCGCACCCGCAGCGCGGCGGGCTCCGGCCAGTACGTCGAGGCGCCCTACCGCTGGCGGCTGTTCGACGGACTCGGGCACTTCCCTCACGAGGAGGACCCGGTGGCCTTCTCGAGCGAGCTGATCAACTGGCTGAAGGACCCCGAGCCTGACCGCTGATGGCACCGCGTCACCCGAACGGGCGTCCGGGCGGGAACGGTTTCCGGCTCCGTCCGTGACCGTTCCGGTGCGCCCGGTATCCGGAAGCGGAACACCTGTCCTACGAACGGCCAATTGCCCGGCGCATAGGCCAATTGGGGGCCACGGCGGCGGTTATGGACCTTGGGGCGAGGGCAGACGTCGGGGTATGGGCTGGACGCACGACTACAGTGACGCAGCACGCGACCGACGCTCGGGCAACTCCCTGAGCTCCCACCAGCGAGGAGGCCCGCCGCTGCCGGGCTCCGACCTCAGGGTGGGCATTCCACACATCCTGCGCCGCCGGGCCCGCTGGGTCTCGGCGCGCCTGCGCCACCCCCGCGGCTGACACCGGCGGCCGCGGACCGCCGTCCAGAGCCTGTCCGCCACGTTCCCGTCGTCCGCCCGCAAGGGCGGGCCGGCGCCTCGCGCTCACCCGCGCCAGGCCCCGCGCGCCGGGCGGGAATTCACCGGGCAGGCCCAGGGCCCTTCTGACGGATCTCCGTGGGAGAAGGAGCGGCGTTCCGTGCGTGCGATCGGCGTGCGGCGCGGAGGGTCGTGTGGCGGAGCCACCTGTCCCTCCGCGCCGTGTGGCTTGGGGGTACCTCCCACGCCCTTGAGGCAGTGGAGGAGTGCGTGCCGGGCGTCACGACGCCGCGCAGATCCGTCAGAAGGGTTCAAGAACCCTTCTGACGGGCCCTAGAGCGCGCAGCTGTCGCTGTCCACCTGCTGGGTCGCCGTGCGGCCCTTGGTGATGTCCTCCGCGATCTCGTCCGCGGTCAGGGCGTAGCCGGTGTCGGCGTCGTCCAGGGACTTCGCGAAGACCACGCCGTACACCTCGCCCTCCGGGGTGAGCAGCGGGCCGCCGGAGTTGCCCTGGCGGACGGTCGCGTACAGCGAGTAGACGTCACGGCGGACGGTGCCGCGGTGGTAGATGTCCGGTCCGTTGGCCGGGATACGCCCTCGCACGCGCGCGGCGCGTACGTCGTACGCCCCGTTCTCCGGGAAGCCGGCGACGATCGCTCCGTCGTCGCTCTCGGCGTCGGTGGTGGTGAACCGCAGGGCGGGCGCGTTCAGGTCGGGCACGTCCAGGACGGCGATGTCGCGCTTCCAGTCGTACAGGACGACGGTGGCGTCGTAGCGGCGGCCCTCGCCGCCTATCTGGACGGTGGGCTCGTCGACGCCGCCCACGACGTGCGCGTTGGTCATCACGCGGCGGTCGTCGAAGACGAAGCCGGTGCCCTCCAGGACCTTGCCGCAACTCTGGGCGGTGCCCACCACCTTGACGATGGAACGCTTGGCGCGGACGGCGACGGCACTGTTGGCCAGGGCGGGGTCCGGCGGCCGTACGTCGGTGATCGGCTCGTTGGCGAAGGGGCTGAAGACCTGCGGGAAGCCGTTCTGGGCGAGGACCGTGGAGAAGTCGGTGAACCAGGTGTCGGCCTGCGCGGGCAGCACTCTGGACACGCCGAGCAGCACCTTGGAGCTGCGGACCTCCTTGCCGAGTGTCGGCAGGGTGGTGCCGGCGAGGGCGGAGCCGATGAGCCAGGCGACGAGCAGCATGGCCACGACGTTGACCAGGGCGCCGCCGGTGGCGTCCAGCGCGCGGGCCGGGGACCAGGTGATGTACCGCCGCAGCTTGTTCCCCAGGTGGGTGGTCAGGGCCTGGCCGACCGACGCGCAGACGATCACCACGACGACCGCGACGACGGCGGCGGTCGTGCTGACCTCGGCGTTGTCGGTGGCCGCGTCCCAGATGACGGGCAGCGTGTACACGGCGACCAGGCCACCGCCGAGGAAGCCGATCACCGACAGGATGCCGACCACGAAGCCCTGGCGGTAGCCGACGATCGCGAACCACACGGCAGCGACCAGCAACAGGATGTCCAGCACGTTCACTGCTTCGGGCCTCGCCTCGTCATCTTCCGTCCACTCCACTCGGCCCGGGGGCCGGGTCGCCGCACAGCGGCAAACGAACCCAGTGTCCCCTGTGCGCACCGCACGCTGGCCACCCTGTCATGAGCGCCAGTCGAGCGGGACCTGCTTGCCCCGGTCCCAGGGGCGCTCCCAGCCGGAGAAATGCAGCAGGCGGTCGATCACACCGGCCGTGAAACCCCAGACCAGAGCCGATTCGACCAGGAATGCCGGGCCTCTGTGGCCACTGGGGTGGACGGTGGTCGCGCGGTTCTCGGGGTCCGTGAGATCCGCCACGGGGACGGTGAACACCCGTGCGGTCTCGTTCGGGTCGACGACGCCGACCGGGCTCGGTTCGCGCCACCAGCCGAGGACCGGGGTGACGACGAAGCCGCTGACCGGGATGTAGAGCTTGGGCAGGACACCGAAGAGCTGGACCCCGGACGGATCGAGCCCGGTCTCCTCCTCGGCCTCGCGCAGGGCCGCGCGCAGCGGGCCGTCGGCCTGCGGGTCGCCGTCCTCCGGGTCCAGGGCGCCGCCCGGGAAGGAGGGCTGCCCGGCGTGCGAGCGCAGGGAGCCGGCGCGCTCCATCAGCAGCAGCTCGGGGCCCTGCTCGCCCTCGCCGAACAGGATCAGGACGGCGGACTGGCGTCCCGCGCCGTTCTCCGGGGGCAGGAAGCGGCTAAGCTCCAGCGGCTTCACCGTCTCCACGGCGTGCACCACCGGGTCCAGCCAGTCCGGCAGGCCCTCCTTGCTCAGCGTCACCGGTCCGCCCCGCGTATGGCTCGCGCGCGTCATAGCCACCCCCGTTCCACCCGGTCCAACGCCCGGGCCCGCCGTGATCGTTCCCTTGTCGCGCCCGTCATCCGGCACCCAGCGGGGGCGCGGCCCTGCCGCCCGCGTCCAGATACGCCTGCGGGGGGTTCAGGCGCTGGCCGGGCAGGCCCGCCTTCTCGTACTTCAGCAGCTTCTTCGCCTTCTCCGGATCGGTCTCGCCCTCGCCGTACGCCGGGCAGAGCGGCGCGATGGGGCAGGCGCCGCAGGCCGGCTTGCGGGCGTGGCAGATACGGCGGCCGTGCCAGATGACGTGGTGCGACAGATCGGTCCAGTCGCTCCTGGGAAACAGGGCGCCGACGGTCGCCTCGATCTTGTCGGGGTCCGTCTCCTCGGTCCACTGCCAGCGCCGCACCAGCCGCTGGAAGTGCGTGTCCACGGTGATGCCGGGCCGCCCGTAGGCGTTGCCCAGCACCACGAACGCCGTCTTGCGGCCGACCCCGGGCAGCTTGACCAGGTCCTCCAGCCGGCCGGGCACCTCTCCGCCGAACTGCTCCACCAGTCCCCTGGACAGCCCTATGACCGACTTGGTCTTCGCCCGGAAGAACCCGGTCGGGCGCAGGATCTCCTCGACCTCCTCCGGGTTGGCGGCGGCCAGGTCCTCGGGGGTGGGGTACTTCGCGAACAGCGCCGGGGTCGTCTGATTGACCCTCAGGTCGGTCGTCTGGGCCGACAGCACGGTGGCGACCAGGAGTTGGAAGGGGTTGGCGAAGTCCAGCTCGGGGTGGGCGTACGGGAAGACCTCGGCGAGCTCCCGGTTGATACGGCGGGCGCGGCGGACCAGCGCGGTGCGGGACTCGCTCTTCCTCGGCGACGCGGCGGCGGCCGTCCGCGCGGACGCGGTCTTCACCGCGGAGGTGCCCTTCGCGCCGACGGCGGCGGGCTTCTTGACGGCGGTGGCCTTCTTCACGGGGGCGGACTTCTTGGCCGTCGCCTTCTTGGCCGACGTCGCCTTTTCAGCCGCTGTCTTCTTGGCCGCCGCCTTCTTCACTGCTGACGTCTTCGCGGGGGCGGCCTTCTCGGCGGAAGCCGACTTCTTCGCGGGAGCGGTGCTCTTCTCGGGAGTGGTGCTCTCCGCGGCAGCGGCCCGCTTCCGCGTCCCCGTGGCCTTCCTCCCGGCCGTCGCGCTTTTCGTGGCTTCTGCCGCTTTCCTGTCACCGTCAGGGGTCTGTTCGCCCACAGCGGAATCCCGCCGTACAACCATCCGCCCAGCCCCCTCGGCCTGCGCTCTCACCGGCGTTTTGGACACTCGGTCAGCCTACGGCCCGCCACCGACATCCGCCCCGGACCCTGAAGATCGGCGCCCAATTGGACCCCTGCCGCTTACCCCGGGACACCAGTGCGGCATCCTTGTGACAGATCACACTGTTTGGACCGTCCGGCAAAATGGGCACCGTGGTCCCCTGGTACACCGGGGAGCAAGATCCCCTGAGCAGGTCGACAAGGAGAGAACTCGTGGACGACGTTCTGCGGCGCAATCCGCTCTTCGCGGCTCTCGACGACGAGCAGGCCGCGGAGCTTCGCGCCTCCATGAGTGAGGTGACTCTGGCGCGGGGCGACTCCCTGTTCCACGAGGGCGACCCGGGCGACCGGCTCTACGTGGTGACGGAGGGCAAGGTCAAGCTGCACCGCACCTCCCCCGACGGCCGCGAGAACATGCTCGCCGTCGTCGGCCCCGGAGAGCTGATCGGCGAGCTGTCGCTGTTCGACCCGGGCCCGCGCACCGCCACCGCCACCGCGCTGACCGAGGTCAAGCTGCTGGGCCTCGGCCACGGCGACCTCCAGCCCTGGCTGAACGCCCGCCCGGAGGTGGCCGCGGCCCTGCTGCGCGCCGTCGCGCGCCGGCTGCGCAAGACCAACGACGCCATGTCGGACCTGGTCTTCTCCGACGTGCCCGGCCGTGTGGCGCGCGCCCTGCTGGACCTCTCGCGCCGCTTCGGTGTGCAGTCCGAGGAGGGCATCCACGTCGTCCACGACCTCACGCAGGAGGAGCTGGCCCAGCTGGTGGGCGCCTCGCGCGAGACGGTCAACAAGGCGCTCGCCGACTTCGCCCAGCGCGGCTGGCTGCGCCTGGAGGCGCGGGCCGTGATCCTGCTGGACGTCGAGCGTCTCGCCAAGCGCTCCCGGTGAGTTACGCCGGCCTGAACGGCCGGTGACGTTCACCCCCCACGCCGAAAATGCGCTGCCACTGTGCCCCGGTCGGGGGCACAGTGGCCCCATGACCGAGACGGTGCACCGCGCCGCCCGCGCCCCACGGCAGTCGCGGCCCGGCCTGGACGCCCAGGGCTGCATCGAGCGCGAGGGCTCACTGGGGCGGATTCCGCAGCCCTTCCGGCCCGTGGTCGTGGCGGCCCGTGACGGGCTCCTGGACCTCTTCGGCGACCGGCTGCACAGCGGCTACCTCTACGGGTCCGTCCCGCGCGGCACCGCGCGCGTGGGGCGCAGCGACCTGGACCTGCTGGTCGCGCTGCGCGAGGAACCGGCCGACGCCGACCGGGACGCCGTAAGGGCGCTGGACGAGGCGCTCGACAAACGGTTCGAGCAGGTCGACGGGGTCGGCACGCTGCTCCACGGCAGGGCGCGGCTGCTGAGCGACCTCGAGACGTACGACCTGGGCTGGTTCGTGGCGTGTCTGTGCACCCCGCTGCTGGGTGAGGACCTCGCCGAGTACCTCCCGCGCTACCGCCCCGACTCCCGGCTCGCCCGGGAGACCAACGGCGACCTCGCGCTGCTCCTGCCGCGATGGCGGGACCGTGTCGCCGAGGCCCGGACGCCCGAGGCGCGCCGCCGGCTGGTGCGGTACACCTCCCGGCACCTGGTCCGCACCGGCTTCACCCTGGTCATGCCGCGCTGGAACGGCTGGACCAGCGATCTGCACGAGATGGCCGAGGCCTTCGCGGGCCACTACCCGGAGCGCGCCGACCGGCTCCGCGCGGCGGCCGTCCTCGGCTACGAGCCGACCGACGACCCCGCCGTCCTCGCCTCCTACGTCGACGACCTCGGGCCGTGGCTGGAGGCGGAGTACACGCGCGTGCACGGCACGAAGGCGCCCCGGCCCGCGTGAGGCCGTGCCGCGGCCGGTGCGAGGCCGTGAGGGCCGTGAGGGCCGTGAGGGCCGTGAGGGCCGTGAGGGCCGTGAGGGGACGCTAGGGCCTGTCGCCCTGGATCAGGCCGTGTTCCTCCAGGTACTCCATCTGCGCGCGGACCGACAGCTCGGCCGCGGGCCACAGGGAGCGGTCCACGTCGGCGTAGACGTGCCGCACGACCTGTCCGGGCGTGCGGTAGCCGTCCTCGACGGCCGTCTCGACCTGGGCCAGCCGGTGGGCGCGGTGGGCGAGGTAGAACTCCACGGCTCCCTGGGCGTCCTCCAGGACCGGCCCGTGGCCCGGGAGCACGGTGTGCACGCCGTCGTCGACCGTGAGGGACCTCAGACGCCGCAGGGAGTCCAGATAGTCGCCGAGCCGCCCGTCGGGGTGCGCCACGACCGTCGTGCCGCGTCCCAGGATCGTGTCGCCGGTCAGCACCGCGCGGTCGGCCGGCAGATGGAAGCACAGGGAGTCGGCGGTGTGCCCGGGGGTGGGCACGACCCGCAGCTCCAGACCGCCGAGCTCGACGACGTCTCCGGCGGCCAGGCCCTCGTCGCCCAGCCGGAGAGCCGGGTCCAGGGCACGCACGCGCGTGCCGGTCAGCCCGGCGAAACGGGCGGCGCCCTCGGCGTGGTCCGGGTGGCCGTGGGTGAGCAGGGTGAGGGCGACACGCTTGCCCGCCTTCTCGGCGGTGTCGACGACGTTGCGCAGATGGCCCTCGTCCAGCGGGCCCGGGTCGACCACCACGGCCAGGTCGGAGTCCGGCTCGGCGAGGATCCAGGTGTTGGTGCCGTCCAGGGTCATCGCGGAGGCGTTCGGCGCCAGCACGTTCACCGCGCGCGCGGTGGCTCGGCCGGACAGGACCCCGCCGCGGGGCTGGCCGGGCAGGGCGCTCGCGTCGGTCATGATCGGGCTCCACCCATCGGGTTCCGCGGGGCCTGCGCCGGGGTCCCGGCGGTGCCCGTCGGGACGTGCTTGGTGAACTCGTCGTGTCCCGGCCACGTCAGCACGATCTCGCCGCCCTCCAGCCGCGCCTGGGCGAGCACCGGGGCCAGGTCCCGGCCGGGCGCGGCGGCGAGTGCCTCGGCGGCCGTGCCGTACGCGAGGAGCTGGCGCAGCGTGGCGATGGTGGGCGGCATCATCAGCAGCTCGCCCTTGTCGTACCCGGCGGCCGCCTCCTCGGGGCGGATCCACACCGTGCGGTCCGCCTCCGTGGAGACGTCACGGGTGCGCTGCCCGGCGGGCAGGGCCGCGACGAAGAACCAGGTGTCGTAACGGCGCTCCTCGAACTCCGGGGTGATCCAGCGGGTCCAGGCGCCCAGCAGGTCGGAGCGCAGCACCAGGCCGCGACGGTCGAGGAACTCGGCGAAGGACAGCTCACGTGCCACGAGTGCCGCGCGATCGGCCTCCCAGTCCTCTCCCGTGGTGTCGCCGACGACCTCGTCCGCGGCGGGCCCCGCGAGCAGGACCCCGGCCTCCTCGAACATCTCGCGCACGGCGGCGCACACGATCGCCTGGGCGCCGCGCTCGTCCACGCCGAGGCGTTCGGCCCACCACGCGCGCGTGGGGCCCGCCCAGCCGATCTGGTGGTCGTCGTCGCGCGGATCGACGCCCCCGCCCGGGTAGGCGTAGGCGCCCCCGGCGAAGGCCATCGAGGCGCGTCTGCGCAGCATGTGCACGGCTGGACCGCCGGCGCCGTCCTTCAGCAGCATGACGGTCGCGGCGCGCCGGGGCTGCACGGGTGTGAGGGTGCCGTCCGCGTGGGCGCGGATCCGGTCCGGCCACTGAGGGGGGTACCACTGACCGTTCGCCATGGCCGGAGGCTATCCCGTGGCGGGCGGATGTTCGAGAGGGGGTCGATCACCGGCCGCCGGGAGAGGGTGCGCGAGAGGGCTGGTCACCGGGCCTGACTCGCCCGGGAAGCCCCGCCGCCGGGGCCGGACGCCCGGCCCCAGACCGGCCCCGGCCCGGCCCCGGGGAGGAAGCGATCCACCCCGGAGCCACAATCGGACCGAGCCACGACCGGACGCAGCCGCGATCGGACGGCGCCACGATCAGACGGCGCTCACGCGCACATCGACCGGGCACACGGCGCGCACGCCGCTCACGCCTCCGTCAGCTCCACCTGGACCTCTACCTCGACCGGCGCGTCCAGCGGCAGCACCGCGACGCCCACCGCGCTGCGCGCGTGCACGCCCTTGTCGCCGAGGACCTCGCCCAGCAGCTCGCTGGCGCCGTTGAGGACGGCGGGCTGGCCGGTGAAGTCGGAGGCCGAGGCCACGAATCCGACGACCTTCACCACACGCGCGATGCGGTCCAGGTCACCGGCGACGGACTTCACGGCCGCGAGGGCGTTCAGCGCGCAGACGCGGGCCAGGTCCTTGGCCTCCTCCGGGGTGACCTCCGCGCCCACCTTGCCGGTGACCGGGAGCTTGCCCTCCACCATGGGCAGCTGGCCCGCGGTGTACACGTACACGCCGCTCCGCACGGCGGGCTGGTACGCGGCCAGCGGCGGCACGACCTGCGGCAGGGTCAGCCCCAGCTCGGCGAGCTTCGCCTCGACCGCGCTCATGCCGCCTGCCCCGGCTTCGGGCGCTTCAGGTAGGCCACGAGCTGCTCGGGGTTGTTGGGGCCGGGCACGACCTGGACGAGCTCCCAGCCGTCCTCGCCCCAGGTGTCCAGAATCTGCTTCGTGGCATGGACGAGCAGCGGCACGGTTGCGTATTCCCACTTGGTCATGGGGCCGACTGTAGCCGCTGCGACGGGTGGTGCCGCGTCGGGTGACGACCGGTCGGGGCGGCGGCGCCGGGGCGGCTTCGGCAACCGTTTCTCCACAGGCTCGGCGTGTGCTTGTCCACAGCCTTGATTGCCGCGCCGCCGGACTGGTTACGCTCGAAGACGTGAGCAGGCTCCAGGTCGTCAGCGGCAAGGGCGGGACCGGTAAGACGACGGTCGCCGCGGCCCTAGCGCTGGCCCTGGCCACGGAGGGGAAGCGGACGCTCCTCGTCGAGGTCGAGGGTCGGCAAGGCATCGCGCAGCTCTTCGAGACGGAGGCGCTGCCCTACGAGGAACGGAAGATCGCGGTCGCGCCAGGGGGCGGGGAGGTGCACGCCCTCGCCATCGACCCCGAACTGGCCCTTCTGGACTACCTCCAGATGTTCTACAAACTCGGCGGCGCCGGACGCGCCCTGAAGAAGCTCGGCGCGATCGACTTCGCCACCACGATCGCGCCGGGCCTGCGGGACGTCCTGCTGACCGGCAAGGCGTGCGAGGCGGTCCGCCGCAAGGACCGAAGCGGCCGGTTCGTCTACGACTACGTCGTGATGGACGCGCCCCCGACGGGCCGTGTCACCCGCTTCCTGAACGTCAACGACGAGGTCGCCGGCCTGGCCAGGATCGGCCCGATACACAATCAGGCGCAGGCCGTGATGAGGGTGCTGAAGTCGCCGGAGACGGCCGTGCACCTGGTGACGCTGCTGGAGGAGATGCCGGTCCAGGAGACCGCCGACGGCATCGCCGAGCTGCGCTCCGCCCGGCTCCCGGTGGGCCGCGTGATCGTCAACATGGTCCGGCCCGAGGTGCTGGACGCGGCCGGTGTGGATCTCGTACGCAAGCTGCCGCGCACGGCCGTCGCGCGGTCGCTGTCGGCCGCCGGGCTGGGCGGCGCGCGGCGCGGCGGGAACGCCGAGCGGCTGGTGGACCCGCTGCTGGAGCAGGCCGAGGAGTACGCCGAGCGGCACGCCCTGGAGCGGGAGCAGCGCGCGGTCCTCGGAGACCTGGACCTGCCGCTGCACGAACTGCCGCTGCTCGCCGAGGGCATGGACCTGGCGGGTCTGTACGAACTGGCAACCGAACTGCGGAAGCAGGGGATCGCATGACCCCGGAACCCGTCCAGGAGCGCCGTATCGCCCCCGCGCGCGTCCTCGACATCGACCCGCTGCTCGACGACCCGGAGACCCGGATCGTGGTGTGCTGCGGCTCGGGCGGGGTCGGCAAGACGACCACGGCGGCGGCGCTGGGCCTGCGCGCGGCCGAGCGTGGCCGCAGGGTCGTGGTGCTGACCATCGACCCGGCCCGTCGGCTCGCGCAGTCCATGGGCATCGACTCGCTGGACAACACCCCGCGCCGGGTCAAGGGCATCGACGAGGCGGCGGGCGGCGAACTGCACGCCATGATGCTCGACATGAAGCGCACCTTCGACGAGATCGTCGAGGCGCACGCGGACGCCGAGCGGGCGTCCGCGATCCTGAGCAACCCCTTCTACCAGTCGCTCTCGGCGGGCTTCGCGGGCACGCAGGAGTACATGGCGATGGAGAAGCTGGGACAGCTGCGCTCACGCGACGAGTGGGACCTGATCGTCGTCGACACACCGCCCTCGCGGTCCGCGCTGGACTTCCTGGACGCGCCCAAGCGCCTCGGTTCGTTCCTGGACGGCAAGCTGATCCGTGTGCTGCTGGCGCCCGCGAAGGTGGGCGGGCGCGCGGGGATGATGTTCCTGAACGTAGGCATGTCGATGATGACCGGCGCCCTCGGCAAGCTGCTCGGCGGGCAACTGCTCAAGGACGTGCAGACGTTCGTGGCCGCGATGGACTCGATGTTCGGCGGTTTCCGCACCCGCGCGGACGCGACGTACAAGCTGCTCCAGGCGCCCGGGACGGCCTTCCTGGTGGTCGCGGCCCCGGAGCGGGACGCGACGCGGGAGGCCGCGTACTTCGTGGAGCGGCTGGCCGCCGAGGACATGCCGCTCGCGGGTCTGGTGCTGAACCGGGTGCACGGCAGCGGCGCCGCCCGGCTGTCGGCCGAGCGGGCGCTCGCCGCCGCGGAAAATCTTGAGGAGCCCCGCATTGTCGATCAGCCGGACGGGAAGGCTGAGCTTCGTAACTCCCCCGAGAAAGACGGCAGTTCGAACTCCCCCGACCCGAACGCCGCCGCCGGCGCCGACCCCGGCACCGATTCCGGTGCCGAGCACGACCGGTCCGCGGACGAACTGACCGCGGGCCTGCTGAGGCTGCACGCGGACCGCATGCATCTGCTCTCCCGCGAGCAGCGCACACGTGACCGTTTCACCGCGCTCCACCCCGAGGTGGCGGTGGCCGAAGTGGCCGCCCTGCCCGGCGATGTGCACGACCTCGCGGGGCTGCGGGACATCGGGAACCGGCTCGCGGCCCACCGGCCGGAACTGCCCGAGTGACCCGCTGCCTCGGGTGACCACTGCCCGACGCCCCTGGGCCGAGCCGCGCGGGCTCCCGGCGGGGGCTGCTCACGGGCTCCTGGCCAGAGCTGCTTGTCGGCTGCCGGCCGGAGCCGCTCGTCGGCTCGTGACCGGAGCAGCCCGCGGGGCGGTGACCGGAGGCGCCCGGCGGTGGGTGACCGCGGGCGGCTGACGGTCGGTGACCGGACCGGTCCGCCGACCCGGCACGGCGGGTGGTCGAGTCCTGCCCAGGACCTCAGCCCACCGCCGCGTAGTTCTCGTACACCTGGTCGTCGTCGAGGGGTACCAGGCCGACCCCACGCTCGTACTCCGTACGAGCCGTCTCCAGCAGCCGGCGCCAGGAGGTCACGGTGGGCCGCCTGCGCAGCAGCGCGCGACGCTCCCGTTCCGTCATCCCTCCCCACACGCCGAACTCGACGCGGTTGTCGAGCGCGTCGGCCAGACATTCGGTGCGTACCGGGCATCCGGTGCACACCGCCTTGGCCCTGTTCTGCGCTGCTCCCTGAACGAACAGTTCATCCGGATCGGTAGTGCGGCAGGCCGCCTGCGCACTCCAGTCGGTTACCCAGCCCATACCGGCGCCGTCCTCTCCCGAATCGAGGCTCCCCCACGGCGGCAGCGGCATATTCACCGCCGCCAGTTGAGGACGTTACGGAAGGTGGGCACAGCGCAACACCCCCTTCGGGCCCAATCTTGAATGGCCCGAACGGACTATGCGTAAGCGGCAGATCACCCGCGGGAGTGAGCGGGCGACATGCGTGACAATTCCCACAGAACAGGACAGTTCAGTTGAGTCACAACGGGCGCCACGTGACACAGAAGGCGGATTCGGACACGCCCCCGACGGAGAGCCGGGCCCATCCGGAACGATTCGGGGTCGCCGGACGTATTGATACATGGCCGCACTGCTGTGACAGTTGAGAGCAGCTTAGGCCAAGGCATATACGCGTGTCCGGCGAATGAGAACGTAGGCTGCCCCCATGCCAAAGAAGCCCTCAGGCGGTGGCCTGTCGCCCGTGCAGCAGGCGGCCAAGTTCCTCGGTGTCAGTGTGCTGGCCGGCGCAGTCATGGCCGGTATCGCGCTGCCCGCCGTCGGCGCGCTGGGGCTCGCGGCCAAGGGGTCGGTGGAGAGCTTCGACGAGCTCCCGGCCAACCTGAAGACGCCGCCGCTCAGCCAGCGCACCACGATCCTCGACGCCCAGGGCGGCACGATCGCCACGGTGTACTCACGCGACCGCACGGTGGTCGAGCTCAAGGACATCTCGCCGTACATGCAGCAGGCGATCGTCGCGATCGAGGACGCGCGCTTCTACCAGCACGGCGCGGTCGACCTGAAGGGCGTCCTGCGCGCGCTGAACAAGAACGCGCAGAGCGGCGGGGTCGCCGAGGGCGCCTCCACGCTCACCCAGCAGTACGTGAAGAACGTCTTCGTCGAGGAGGCCGGCGACGACCCCACCAAGGTCGCGCAGGCCACCCAGCAGACCCTCGGCCGCAAGATCGCGGAGCTGAAGTACGCGATCCAGGTCGAGGAGGAGCTCGGCAAGAAGAAGATCCTCGAGAACTACCTGAACATCACGTTCTTCGGCCAGCAGGCCTACGGCGTCGAGGCGGCCGCCCAGCGCTACTTCTCCAAGCACGCCAAGAGCCTCAAGGTCCAGGAGGCCGCGCTCCTCGCCGGCATCGTCCAGTCGCCGAGCCGCTTCGACCCGGTCAACGACGAGACCGAGGCCACCAAGCGGCGCAACATCGTGCTCCAGCGCATGGCCGACGTCGGCGACATCTCCCAGGAGGAGGCCGACAAGGCCAAGGAGACCCCGCTCGGCCTCAAGGTCAAGCAGCCCAAAAACGGCTGCATCACCGCCGTGAAGGGCGCGGGCTTCTTCTGCGACTACGTGCGCAACGTGTTCCTGACCGACCCGGTCTTCGGCAAGACCAAGGAGGACCGGGCCAAGATCTGGAACCAGGGCGGTCTGACCATCCGGACGACGATGGACCCGCAGGCCCAGGACTCGGTCCAGCAGTCGGTCAAGGACCACGTCCGCAAGAACGACGAGGTGGCGACCGCGGCGAGCATCGTCGAGCCCGGCACCGGCAAGATCCTCGCCATGGGCCAGTCGCGGCCGTACGGCTTCGGCAAGAACGAGACGCAGATCAACCTCTCCGTCGACCAGTCCATGGGCGGCGGACTCGGCTTCCAGCCCGGTTCGACGTTCAAGCCGATCGTGGCCGCGGCCGCCATAGAGGGCGGCATGCCGGCGACGAAGATGTACCGCTCGCCGTACGAGATGGAGTACCCGAGCCCGGTACAGGCCTGCGACGGCAAGATCTGGGACGAGAAGGGCGTCAAGCTCACCAACGAGAACGAGGCCGAGGTCGGCCCGTACTCGATGAAGGAGGCGACGGCGAAGTCCGTCAACACCTACTACGTCGAGATGATCAGCGAGATCGGCATCTGCCCGGTGACCGAGATGTCGGCCAAGATGGGCGTCGCGCGTGCCGACGGCAACGAGATGCACCAGAACCCCTCGATCGCCCTCGGCAGCGAGGAGATGTCCCCACTGACCATGGCGAACGGCTACGCCACCTTCGCCTCGCGCGGCATGTACTGCACGCCGGTCGCCATCGAGGCGATCAGCCGGCGCACCGGCGGCCAGACGAAGTCCCTGGAGGTCCCGAAGTCGACCTGCTCGCGGGCGATGTCCGAGACCACGGCCGACACCATCAACACGCTGCTGCGCGGCGTGGTCGAGGACGGTACGGGTACGCAGGCCGGTCTCGGCAGCCGCCCGAGCGCCGGTAAGACCGGTACCACCGACGAGCGCTTCGCCGCCTGGTTCGTGGGCTACACCCCGAACATGGCCGGTGCCGTCTGGGTCGGCGACCCGGCGCACGAGCGCAAGATGGAGGGCATCAGCATCGGCGGCGTGTGGCACGACAAGGTCTTCGGTGGCCAGGTGCCCGGTCCGATCTGGCGCGACATGATGACCGGCGCCCTGGCGAACAAGGAGGTGCTCGACTTCAACCTGGTCGACATCCCGGACCCGCCGAAGCCGGAGGACAAGGACAAGGACAGGGACAGGGACAAGGGCCGCGACGACGGGGGCAACGGCGACGACGGTCTCATCGGCGGCCTGCTCGGCGGCGGCAACGGAAACGGCGGGGGCAACGTCGAGCCTGACCCCACGTTCTCCATCCCGGAGGGCTTCATCCAGGGTCCGGGCAACGGTCCCGGGGGACGTGACTGACCGCCCTGCCGGCAGCTATGGGTGATGCCCTGCGCACGCGAACTCCGTGCGCAGGGCCGCGGGTTGGAACGGCACCGGCATGATCCCGCTACCTTTGCGGCAGGTCCTCGCCCCGCCCCACGCCCTGGTACTGGGGGCCGGGCGGGAAGGGGCTGGGGCCCCCGGACATGACACAGCCGCCTCTCGGGCCTCGGCGGCCCGGGGCGGCTGGTCGGCGTACGACGCGCGCGTGGGTACGGGGGCACTCAGCCCGCGAGCAGCTTCTTCACCGTGGCGGCGACACGGCCGCCCTCGGCCAGACCGGCCACCTTCGGGTTCACGATCTTCATGACCGCGCCCATGGCCCGGGGCCCCTCGGCACCCGCGCCCGTGGCCTCCGCCACGGCCGCGGCGACGATCTGCTCCAGCTCGTCGTCGGAGAGCTGCTTGGGCAGGTACGCGGCGAGGATCTCGCCCTCCGCCTTCTCCCGCTCGGCCTGCTCGGCGCGGCCGCCCTGCGCGAAGGCGTCCGCGGCCTCCCGGCGCTTCTTCGCCTCGCGCGTGATCACCTTCTGCACCTCGTCGTCGGAGAGCTCGCGCTTCTCCTTGCCCGCGACCTCCTCCTTGGTGATCGCGGTGAGCGTGAGCCGGAGCGTCGAGGAGCGCAGCTCGTCGCGCTCCCTGATCGCGGCGTTGAGGTCTTCCTGAAGCTTCGACTTGAGCGTGGTCATGGCTTGATTGTCGCAGGTACCGGGGGACGGCCGCCCGTGCATTTCCCAGGAGACGGCGGCACGGGACGACGTACGGGGGCAGCGGCCCGGCTCCGCGTGCGGGACGGGCGTGAGGGACGGCCGTACGGAACGGACCGGCGGGTCTGACACGATGTCCGTATGCGCGCGCGATACGGAGTACCCCTCGGCATCACGGCGGTAGCGGCCGCCGGTCTTCTCTACTCGGCGGGTTTCGAGGCCCGCTCGTTCCGGCTCCGGCGGGTCACCGTCCCCGTACTGCCGCGGGGCATGCGCCCGATGCGCGTGCTGCACGTCTCCGACATCCACATGGTCGGCGGGCAGCGCAAGAAGCAGCGCTGGCTGCGCTCGCTGGCGGGTCTGCGCCCCGACTTCGTGATCAACACGGGCGACAACCTCTCCGACCCGGAGGCCGTGCCCGAGGTGCTGGACGCGCTGGGGCCGCTGATGGACTTCCCGGGGGCGTACGTCTTCGGCTCGAACGACTACTACGGGCCGACGCTGCGCAACCCCGCCCGGTACCTCTTCGAGAAGGCGCAGGGCAGGCACGGCCTCAACGGCAACCCGCCCGCCGTCGGCGTGGTCCACAACCCGTGGGAGAACCTGCGGGACGGCTTCGACGCCGCGGGCTGGCTGAACCTGACGAACACACGGGGCCTGCTCAAGGCGGACGGCGCGACGATCGAGCTGACCGGCGTGGACGACCCGCACATCAAGCGGGACCGGTACGCGGAGGTGGCCGGGGGGCCTTCGGGCACGGCGGACTTCTCGATGGGTGTCGTCCACGCGCCGTATCTGCGCAGCCTGGACGCGTTCACGGCGGACGGCTACCCGCTGATCCTGGCCGGCCACACCCACGGCGGCCAGGTCTGCCTGCCCTTCTACGGCGCCTTCGTCACCAACTGCGACCTGGACACGGACCGCGTCAAGGGCCTGTCCACGCACACGTCACAGGGCCGTACGGCGCATCTGCACGTGTCGGCGGGCTGCGGGGCGAGCCGCTACACGCCGGTGCGCTTCGCGTGCCCGCCGGAGGCGACGCTCCTGACGCTGGTGCCGCGGGAGGCGTGACGGGGGCGAGGTGACGGGTGGCCGGGGCGGACGGGCCCGGCCGCGCGGGTCAGGCGGGGGCGGCGAAACGGCTGCCCGCGCGGGTCAGACTGGGGCGGCGAAACGGCTGCCCCAGCCACTCCAGTCACCCCACGGTCCTCTCCCGCCACTCCCACCGCTCCCGTCTCGGGGGTAACCCACACAGCCGACCCACATCGCCCGTTATGCCGGTTATACCTAGCTTGAGGGTATGACCGCCCCGATACCCAGGGACATCCCGGACCTCCCCGCGATCCCGGGAATGCCCGCGCTGCTGCCCTCGCACGTACCCGCCGCGGCCGTGGTGGCGCCGGCGCGCAGGCCGCTGACGGCCGCCTTCCGCCTGCTGACCGCACTGCTGGCGGCCGCGGGCGTGACCATCGAGATGCTCCTGGGCAGCCCGCTGCGCGTCCTGAGCTTCTTCACCACCCAGGCGAGCATCCTGCTGGCCCTGGTCCTCGTCGCCTCGGCCCGCCGCGCCTGGAGCGCCCGACGTCCACTGCCGGGAGGCCTCACCGGGGCCGTACTGCTCTACGTCGTGATCACCGGCCTGGTGTACCACCTGCTGCTGGCGAACGCGGCGAGCCCGTTCGCGATGACGGGGACGACGGCCACCCCGACGGGCTGGCACGCGGTCTCCAACCACCTCCTGCACACGGTGGTCCCCGCCGCGGCCGTCCTGGACTGGCTGCTGCTCACTCCCCCGGGCCGCCTGCATCTGCGCCAGGCCGCGACCTGGCTCGTCTACCCGCTCGCCTATCTGGCCTTCTCCCTGACCCGCGGCGAACTCCTGCTCCCCGACACCCCGGGCGGCCGCTACCTCTACCCCTTCCTCGACGTGGACGCCCACGGCTACAAGTCCGTCCTCGGCAACGCCCTCCTCCTGGGCCTCGCCATCTACGCCCTGGCGGTGCTCCTGGTGGCCCTCGACCACACCCGCCCGAACCCGATCCGCCACCGTGCCAAAACCGGATTTCGTCTCCAGCCACCAGTGGGCTAAAGTAAACGTCGTCGCCGCGAGAGCAGCGACGATCGGGGTGTAGCGCAGCTTGGCAGCGCGCTTCGTTCGGGACGAAGAGGTCGTGGGTTCAAATCCCGCCACCCCGACAGGGAAGTACCAGGTCAGGGGCCTGATCCACTTAGTGGATCAGGCCCCTGAGCGGTTTCTGGAGATCGTTTGGGAGAAATCTGGGAGAAGATCTTGGTCGGCTTCTCCCAGGGGGTGACCGCTGGGCGGGTGTGCGGTTCGGCACGCGAGGACACCCGGACCTGCGCGTTCGCGAATCCAGCTCCGCACACGGCCAAGAACGACATGTCCGCCCACCTCAACCGCCGTTAGGATCACGGCACATGGCAGCCCCTCACTCAGCGCGTCCCCACGATCACGCCCGCGCCCTCGCTCGGCGAGTGCGAGCGCTGCGGGAGGCCCGCGGGTGGTCGCGGGAGCGGCTCGCCAAGGAGGCGGGGATCGCCGTCCGGACGCTGGCGCGGCTGGAGGGTGAGGGAGCGATCCAGTCAGGTTTCCTCACGGTTGGAGCGGTCGCCGAGGCGCTGGAAGTCTCCCTCGACGATCTTTTCCGGGCGACCAAGACCGCACCTGGGCTCTGGTCCGCAGGGTATGAGGGACGGGACATCGAGTCGTTCGTCGCCTCACTCCGCGACAGCCGGATCGATGTCGTGGCGGACGTACGGCTCACGCCGATCAGCCGTAAGAAGGGCTTCAGCAAGACGCGGCTCGGGGAGGCGCTGGCCGAGGCCGGCACCGAGTACACGCACCTGCGTGGCCTGGGCAATCCCAAGGACAACCGGGAGCCCTTCTGGGAAGGCCGCCTGGAGGTGGGCAGGGCGCGCTTCCGGAGCCTGCTCCGGTCCGAGGAGGCGCAGTCGGACCTCGACCGCCTCGCCGAGCACGCCCGGCAGTCGCGGGTCGCGGTGTTGTGCTTCGAGAAAGACGAGGCCCGCTGCCACCGGCAGGTCGTCCTGGAGACGGTCCGCAAGCGGGCCGCTGTACCCGTGATTCCCCTGGCCTGACTTCGTCCCTCCCTCCTGCACGCGCCCTTGCCAGAGGCGCATGCCTCTCCTCCAATCGGGATTGGGGAGATCAGTGGAGGGGGCGGCTATGCGATCGGGGAAACGTCAGCGCGCGAGAATCATGATCACGGTCAAGACGTATCCGGAGCTGTCCAACAAGTACCGCGAGATCAGCTGTGTGGCGGGCATACGCCTGGATGAGGGTGCGCCTCGGCACGTACGGCTGTTTCCCGTGCCCTTCCGGCTCTTACGGGAGGAGGACCAGTTCCGGAAGTACTCGATCATCGAGGTCGACGTGGAGCCACACGGCACACGTGACAAGCGGCCTGAAAGCCTGCGACCAGACCTCGACACTCTCCAGATCGTGGGCGACCGGTGGACCGGGCATCGCTGAGGGCCCGTCGCTGCTGCTCGCCGGGCCTGCCGGCACCGGCAAGACCCACCAGGCGTACGGCGCCGTCCGCGCCCTCCTGAGCCGAGGCGTCCGCCTGCGCTGGGAGGCGACCACCACCGCCGACCTGTACGCCCGCCTGCGCCCCCGCCAAGGCCACGACGCCGAACGCGACCTGCAGACCCTGGCCCGCTGCCCGCTGCTCCTCCTCGACGACCTCGGCGCGGCCAAAAGCAGCGAGTGGACGGAGGAGCTCACCTACCGGCTGATCAACCACCGGTACGAGCACATGCTCCCGACCCTCATCACCACCAACCTCCCCACCGCCGAACTCCGCGCCGCGCTCGGCGACCGGGTCGCCTCTCGCCTAGCCGAGATGACCGAGCGCGTCATCCTCACCGGTCCCGACCGACGCCGCGCCGCGCCCGCCGCCTGACCAGCCCGCGCGCTTCCCGCCCATCGACCGCAAGCTGCCTGCGGCCATCGCTCGCCAGCGCCCGGCCACCCGTCGGTCCCCGGCGTGATGACGCGCAGGGATCGCTCCATCTGGCCGGTCAGGCGCGGTCCCCAGCAACGGTCCCCACCGACAGCTCATCGGCCGGGGACCGAGGAGACCTCACCAGGGGACCGGCCTCCGGCCGGGGACCGTCCCCAGGCGAACGGCCCGAGCCCAGCCACCGGGACCGAGGAAGGCATCAAACGGTGACCGCGAGGACTGGCCCGAGGACCGCGAGACCCCGGTCCACGGTCCCCGGGACCGACGCTGCCGCAGGGGACGCGGCGGGACCATCCCACGAAACTGCTGGTCAGGGCGCTATGGGACCGGTCCCCTCCACGGTCCCCGACGGCGGAGACCAGCACACAGAATCCGATCCGGGGACCGCTCACGTCGGGACCGGCATCCCTCGGTCCCCGACGGCGGGGGCCACGGTCCCGCGGACACCAGCCACAGCGGGGACCGACCCCGCACGGTCCCCGCGAAGGGGAAGCCGCAGCCGACAGGCTCGAAGCCGGTCCCGAGGCGGATCAGCCGGGCCGGCCTGGCAGGTCCTTGAACGGCTGCGCAACCAGGCTGGCACCGCTACGACGACAAGGAAGAAGAGCCCATGAAGACCCCGCCTATAGACCCTGCCCCCACCCCAGATGAGCCGACTGCCAACTCGACCTCAGGGGGAGCAAGTTATCGGCGAAGACACTCTTCCCCGTCGGGGAAGGCGCCCTCGCCCCAGCCCGCCCCTGGGATGGCGGGAACGGACCAGCACCGGGGGGCGCAGGTCCACGAGACAGCATCCCGGAACGGATCCCAGCCGGACAGACTCCCGCCGCGCCGCGAGCGCCACGCCGCCAAGAACCGTCCGCGTAAGCGCTCGCCCAAGCCACCCGCTCACAAGCGCGTTCATGTGTGCAGCGTCCGCCTCAACGACGACGAGAAGACCCGGCTCACCGCCGCCGCGACCGCAGTCCGCACCACCTTGCCCGCCTTCCTCGCCCGCAGCGGCCTCGCTGCCGCCGATGACCTCGACTGCACCGCCGCCGCAGTCGCCGGACGACGGGAGCTGATCACAGAACTCTTCGCCGCCCGTCGGCACCTCGGCCACGTCGGCAACAACCTCAACCAGGTCGCCCGCACTCTCAATTCAGGCGGACAGCCACCCGAACTCGAGGCGGCCCTCCGCGCCACCGCACGTGCCGTCCAGCGCGTCCAACACGCCACCGACCAGCTCCTCGCCCACAACTAGGACCCACACCTCACGCGCCGGCCGTCAGGGCCGATAGATCATTTCGATCAGGCCGGCGGCGATCAAAGCCCATGCCCCGATGCCCAGCAGCCACAAAGAGTCGGTGAGGGCACCGGTGACGACCAGTGGCACGGCGGCCAGCAGCAGGGCGTACTCGATGCGCCGCACGTCTCGGTCGCGAGAGGGGTCAGGGGCCTTCATCCGGCCACCCGCCTGCCCGATCCGGGCAGGCGAAGTGAGCGCGGACGCGTGCCGCTCAGAGGGCGCATGGCGCCAAGCTTAGACACGGCTCAACCAAGGCATGGCCGCGACCAGTCCCCTGTTCAGGTCACGGCTCTGCAGGGTTGTAGCTCACGTCCTGCGCCTTCTCCCGCTACTTCGGGTCACGGGCGAACAGCGACTTGGACCAGAAGTAGCCGAGCATCGCCAGGCCCAGGCACCAGACCACGGCGAGCCAGCCGTTGTGGCCGATCTCGGTGCCCAGCAGCAGTCCGCGCAGGGTCTCGATGGCCGGGGTGAAGGGCTGGTATTCGGCGACCGGCCGGAACCAGCCCGGCATCGCGTCGACGGGCACGAAGGCGCTGGACAGGAGCGGCAGGATCATCAACGGCAGGGCGTTGTTGCTGGCCGCCTCGGGATTCGGGCTGGACAGGCCCATGCCGACCGCGATCCAGGTGAGCGCCAGGGAGACGAGCGTCAGCAGCCCGATCGCCAGCAGCCACTCCACGGCTGTGGCATCCGTGGCCCGGAAGCCGATCGCCACCGCGACCGCCCCGACGAGCAGCACGCTCATCATGCACTGCAGCACACTGCCCACGACGTGCCCGATGAGCACCGACCCGCGGTGGATCGCCAGCGTACGGAAGCGAGCGATGATGCCCTCCGTCATATCCATGGCGACGGACACGGCGCTGCCGATCGTGGTGCCGCCGATGGTCAGCAGCAGGACGCCCGGGACGAGATAGGCGACGTACTCGGAGCGGTCCGCGCCACCACCCCCGATACCGGCGCTCATCACGTCGCCGAAGATGTAGACGAAGAGCAGCAGAAGTATGACCGGCGAGAACAGCAGGTTCAGCGTCATCGACGGGTAGCGGCGGGCGTGCAGGAGGTTGCGCCGCAGCATCGTGGCCGAGTCGCGCACGGCGAGGGTGAGGGTACTCATCGGGTGGTCCCCTTGGGCTGGCGGGGCACGCCGTCTGTGCCGGTCAGGGCGAAGAACACGTCGTCCAGGTCTGGTGTGTGCACGGACAGTTCTTCGGCCTCGATGCCGGCCGCGTCGAGCCAGTCGATTAGGGAGCGCAGTTCGCGCTGGCTGCCGTCGCTGGGGATCTGAAGCGTGAGTGCCGTGTCGTCGCGCTGAGTCTCGCGGAGGGCGGACGCGGCGTTCTCGTATGCCACTGGATCGGTGAAGCGGAGGCGGACGTGACCTCCGGGGATCAGTCGTTTCAGCTCCTCCGCGGTGCCTTCGGCGGCGATCCTGCCGTCGTTCAGTACCGCGATGCGGTCGGCGAGTTCGTCGGCCTCCTCCAGGTACTGGGTGGTGAGGAAGACGGTGACGCCGTCGTCGACCAGCTCGCGGATGATCTGCCACATGTTGTGCCGGGAGCGCGGGTCGAGGCCGGTGGTCGGCTCGTCGAGGAAGATGATCCGCGGGCTGCCGACGAGGGTCATGGCAATGTCCAGGCGGCGCTTCATGCCGCCGGAGTAGGTGGAGGCGGGCTTCTTCGCCGCCTTTACCAGGTCGAAGCGCTCCAGCAGT
Source organism: Streptomyces sp. NPDC005017 (assembly GCF_042873115.1). Classification (NCBI taxonomy): domain Bacteria; kingdom Bacillati; phylum Actinomycetota; class Actinomycetes; order Kitasatosporales; family Streptomycetaceae; genus Streptomyces; species Streptomyces sp. NPDC005017. Next base: position 139,642 of record NZ_JBIALD010000013.1, read on the forward strand.
TCGGCGGCGGTGCGGCGGCCCTCGCGCTTGGACAGGTGGTGCAGGTCCGCCATGAGGAGCATGTTCTCCTCGCCGGTGATCAGCCCGTCCACCGCCGAGAACTGGCCGGTGACGCCGATCGCGGCGCGTACCGCCTGCGCCTCGGTGGCGAGGTCGTGGCCCGCGACCTGGGCCTGCCCGCCGTCGGCCGTGATGAGCGTGGAGAGGATCTTCACTGCGGTCGTCTTGCCTGCGCCGTTGGGGCCGAGCAGCGCGAACACGGAACCGGCTGGAATGCGTAGATCGATACCGTTGAGGACGGTCTTGTCGCCGTACGACTTGCGCAGACCGATGGCGGAGATGGCGGCGGGCGACTGCGGGCCAGCCCCCCGCCTGGATGTGGGCATGACAGATGAAGGCATGGAGCCCTCCGTTCCGAAGGCTGATGCGGGTGGGGGAATGGAACCGTTCAGGCCCGGGCGCGGCGGACGTCGATGTTGCCGTACTTGGTGCGAGCGTGGATCTTGACGGTGTCCTCGGTCTCCTGCGGGGCGTCGGACTCGGTGAGCGTGTTGCGCACCTGGCCAGAGCCGGAGTTGACGTCGAGCCAGGCGGCCGTTCCTTCGCGGACGCCGACCTCGATGGCGCCGTAGTTCGTCTCCAGCCGGACGGTGCCGCGGGCCACCTCGGCCACGCGCACGGTGCCGTGGGCGGTGGTGGCGGTGACGGAGTCCTCGGCGCGGTCGATGCTGATGTCGCCGTGGGCGCCGCTCACCCGCGTCTCGCCGGTCACGGCGCCGACGGTGGTGGTGCCGTGGGAGTTCTTCAGGACGGCGGGGCCGTCGACGAGGCCGACGCGCAGGCTGCCGGAGCTGGTGGTGATCTCGGCCCCGCCCTCGACCCGGTCCACGGTGATCGAGCCGTGCGAGGCGGTCAGGTTCAGCGGCCCGGTCGTGTCGAGGCGGGCGTCGCCGGAGGAGGTCTTCACGCGGACCTCGCCGAGCCGGCCCTCGCCGAGCACCTGGGTCCAGGCGCCGGTCATGTCGATGCGCGAGCCCGCGGGCAGTTCGACCGTCACGTCGACGACGCCGGTGCGACCGAGTCCGAACAGGTTGGGCTTCGGCGTCATGACGGTCAGGACCCCGCCCGCGTACGTGACGTCGGTCTGGTCGGCCGTCCGCACGTCCAGGTCCTTCTTCGGGTTGCGGGGCCGCACCTCGACCACGGTGTCGAGGCGGTCGCTCGCGGCGAACTGGATGGAACCGGCCTCCACGCGGGCGGTGACCGAGATCGGTGCAGGGGTGTCGAAAGAAGGCATGGCTGTCCCGTCCTCTTGGGTCTACAGGGCGTCCCCGCTGGTGGGACGTGAAGTCGTGTGGGTGAAGTGGTGCGGGTGCGGCTAGCGCACCCACCCCGTGAAGCTCTGGCCGACGCTCTGGCTCTTCTCCGTCGTACGGGGGCGAGGGCCGCCCTCGACCGCAGCCGACACCGCGCGTACCAGCCACGCGTTGACCGACAGGCCCTCGCGGCTCGCAGCCTCCTCGGCGCGGGCCTTGAGGTGGGCCGGAAGACGCAGGTTGACCCGGGCAGTGCCGCCCTCGTCACCCTCGGCCGGGGCCCTGAGCGGTTCGACGGGCGCGGCCGGCTCCGCGGGGGCGGCACCGTAGGTGGGCGGCGGCGTCACCACGAAGTCGGGGTCCAGCCCGCGCAGCCGTACGTCGACCGAGCCGGGGGCGAGCTCACGGGTGATCTCGTCCATCGCGGCGGAGAGCACGTTGAGCATGGTCAGCCGGGTCGCCGACTCCAGGGGAGCGGTGAGCCGCTCGGCCAGCTCGCGTGCTTCTTCGCCGCCGGTTTCAGCGGCCACCGCGAGTTCGCGGCGGAGAGTTTCGACATACGGCGTGAGGTCCATGGCGCCATAATGGCACCACAATGGCGCCACATGCAAGCCCAGATGGGACCTCGCGGGTCGCCGAGCGCGCGAGATGCCACCTGACCTGGGAAAACGTGACACAAACGGCCTGAGTCGCCATGACGCCATGTACGGCCTGGCGAACCGACATGGCGCCACTTGGCGCTAAGTGGCGCCGCGTGGTGCCACGCACGCAACGCTGAACCCCGGACGCCCCCGAGCGCCCCTCCTCAAGACGTGGCCGCCGCCGGCACGTCCGGTTGCTGCGGCCGTCGTTCCGGCGCCGTCCGGACGGCGAGCACCATGGTGAGGCCGCCGCCGGGTGTGTCCTCGGCGTGCAGGCTGCCGCCGATGGCCTGGGCAAAGCCGCGGGCGACCGCGAGGCCGAGGCCGACGCCGTTGCCGCGCGGGACGTCGCCGTAGCGCTGGAAGGGTTCGAAGATGAGGGACTTGGCCTCGTCCGGGACGCCCGGACCGCGGTCCACGACCCGGACCTCCACGCGGTCGGCTATGGCGCTCGCCGAGACCAGGACCCGCTCCCCCGGCGGGCTGTACTTCACGGCGTTCTCGACGATGTTGGCGACGGAGCGTTCCAGCAGGCCGCGGTCGACGTCCACCATGGGCAGGGTCTCGGGGACGTCCAGCTCGACGCTGTCCTCGGGTACGCCGCCCAGTGCCATCGGGATGACCTCGTCCAGGTCGGTCTCGCGGATGAGGGGGTTGAGGGTGCCGGTCTGGAGGCGGGACATGTCGAGCAGGTTGCCGACGAGGTGATCGAGGCGGTCGGCGCCGTCCTCGATCGCTTCCAGGAGTTCCGCCTGATCCTCCTGCGACCACTCCACGTCATCCGAGCGCAGGGAGGTGACCGCCGCCTTGATGCCGGCGAGCGGGGTGCGCAGGTCGTGGCTGACGGCGGCGAGCAGGGCGGTACGGATGCGGTTGCCCTCGGCGAGTTCCTTGGCCTTGTCGGCCTCCTGCTGGAGGCGCTGTCGGTCCACGACGACGGCCGCCTGAGCGGCGAAGGCGGCCAGCACACGGCGGTCCTCGGCCGGCAGTACCCGCCCGGACAGGGCAAGGGCCATGTGGACGCCGACTGGGACGTCGACGTCCGCCTCGTCGGGCACGACGCAGGGCCGTGGGCCGACGCTGCCGACGCAGGTCCAGGGTGCGAGATCGCTCTCGCGTTCCAGCAGCGCCACCGACTCCATGCCGAAGGTCTCACGAACCCGCTCCAGGAGGGCGTCGAGGCTGGTCTCGCCGCGCAGGACGTTGCCGGCGAGGAAGGAGAGGATCTCCGACTCGGCGCGCAGCCGGGCCGCCTGGTGGGTGCGGCGGGCGGCGAGGTCCACCACGGACGCGACGGACACGGCGACGCCGAAGAACACCGCGATGGCCACGATGTTCTTCGGGTCGGCGATGGTCCAGGTGTGGACCGGTGGGGTGAAGTACCAGTTCAGGAGGGCGGATCCGACCACCGCGGAGGCCAGCGCCGGCCAGAGCCCGCCCAGCAGGGCCGCGGCGACCGTCAGGGTCAGGAACAGCAGCATGTCGTTGGCGAGCCCCACGTCGGGGAGGGCGGTGCTCAGGAGCCACGTCAGCAGCAATGGTCCGCCTACGCCGGTCAGCCAGCCCCACATGAGCCTGGTCCGACCGAGCCGCGCGCCCCTGGGGGCGACAGGTAGCCCGCGCCCCTTGCCCACCTCGTCGTGGGTGATGAGGTGGACGTCCAGGTCGGGGCCGGACTCGCGAGCCACCGTGGCGCCGACGCCGGGTCCGAAGACGTACTGCCAGCCCTTGCGGCGGGAGACGCCGAGGACGATCTGGGTGGCGTTGACGCCGCGCGCGAAGTCCAGCAGGGCAGCGGGTATGTCATCGCCGACGACGTGGTGGAAGGTGCCGCCCAGGTCCTCCACCAGGGTGCGCTGGTCGGCCAGTTCCTTCGGTGAGGCCGAGGTCAGGCCGTCGCTGCGGGATATGTAGACCGCCAGGACCTCACCTCCGGCGCCTTTCTCCGCCAGGCGCGCGGCGCGCCGGATGAGGGTGCGCCCTTCCGGGCCGCCGGTCAGGCCGACCACGATCCGCTCGCGCGAGCCCCAGATCTTGGACACACGGTGTTCGCTGCGGTACTCGTTCAAGTACGCGTCGACCCGGTCGGCCACCCACAGCAGCGCCAGCTCCCGCAGGGCGGTCAGATTGCCGGGGCGGAAGTAGTTGGACAGGGCCGCGTCGACCTTGTCGGGCTTGTAGATGTTGCCGTGGGCCATCCGCCGGCGCAGCGCCTGCGGTGACATGTCCACCAGCTCGATCTGGTCGGCACGCCGTACGACCTCGTCGGGGACGGTCTCACGTTGGCGTACGCCGGTGATCGACTCCACGACGTCCCCCAGCGACTCCAGATGCTGGATGTTGACGGTCGAGACCACGTCGATGCCGGCGGCGAGCAGTTCCTCGACGTCCTGCCAGCGCTTGGCGTTGCGGGAGCCGGGGATGTTCGTGTGCGCGAGCTCGTCGACGAGTGCCACCCGCGGGCGGCGGGCGAGGACCGTGTCGACGTCCATCTCGGTGAAGGTGCTGTCCCGGTAGGCCAGCTCCTTGCGCGGGATCTGCTCCAGGCCGTGCAGCATCACCTCGGTGCGCGGCCGGCCGTGATGCTCGACGAAGGCGACCACGCAGTCGGTGCCCCGCTCGACCCGTCGGTGGGCCTCGGAGAGCATGGCGTAGGTCTTGCCGACGCCGGGCGCCGCGCCGAGATAGATCCGAAGCTTGCCGCGTGCCATGTTCATTCCTCGAAGCGGTAGCCCATGCCGGGCTCGGTGATGAGATACCGGGGGTGGGACGGGTCTGCTTCCAGTTTGCGTCGCAGCTGGGCCATGTAGACGCGCAGGTAGTTGCTCTTGCTGGTCTGGGTGACGCCCCAGACCTCCTGGAGCAGGTGCTTCTGGGTGATCAGCCGTCCGGGGTTGGTGACCAGGATCTCCAGCAGATGCCACTCGGTCGGCGTGAGGCGGACATCCCGCCCGTGCCGTACGACCCTCTTCGCGACGAGGTCGATGGTGAACTCGTCCGTCTCCACCTCTGTTGTCTCAGGGCCCAGGGGCGCCGCCTCTGTGCGGCGGACCGCCGCCCGCAGCCGCGCGAGGAGCTCGTCCATGCTGAACGGCTTGGTGACGTAGTCGTCCGCCCCCGCGTCGAGGGCGGCGACCTTCTCGTCGGACGCCTGCCGCGCGGACAGCACCAGGATGGGCACGCGGGTCCAGCCGCGCAGGGCGCGGATGACGTCCACGCCGTCCATGTCGGGCAGGCCGAGGTCCAGCAGCACCACGTCGGGCTGACGGGCCGCCGCCAGGCGCAGCGCGGTGGTGCCGTCGGGCGCGGCGTCCACGCCGTACTGGCGCGCCTGAAGGTTGATCACGAGGGCCCGTACGAGTTGCGGGTCGTCCTCGACGACGAGCACCCGGGTCATGGCTGTGTGCCTCTCAAGTCGTACGCCGGGGCCCGATTCGCCGGGTACGGCCGGCCGGGCGACGGCATCACGGCGGGAGCCGACCGGCCCAGGGTTGTTTTGCGGCCGTCGGCTCCCGTGCATGTCATGTACTCCCATCACTGCTTCGCTGCGAGATCCCTGAGCGCGAGATTGAGCTCCAGGACGTTGACGTGCGGCTCGCCCATGAAGCCGAGCGTGCGGCCATCGGTGTGATTGTCGACCAGTTCGCGCACCTCGGCGACGGACAGACCGTTGGCCTCGGCGACCCGGCCGACCTGGATGTCCGCGTACTCCGGGGAGATGTGCGGGTCGATGGCGGAGGCCGAACCGGTGACCGCGTCGGCGGGGACCTTCGACTCCGGTACGCCGTTGAAGGCCGCGACTTGCTTCTTGACCGCCTTGACGTTCTTGACGAGCGTCGGGTCGCTGGCGCCGAGCTGGCTGGAGCCGGTCGCGAGCGGGTCGTAGCCGCTGTTGGACGGCCGTCCCTGGAAAAACTTCGGGTCGGGCTCGTCGGTGCCGGGCAGGTTCCAGCTCTGGCCGATCAGCTTGGAGCCGATCTCCTTGCCGTCGGCCTTGACGATCGAGCCGTTGGCCTTGTCGTGGAAGGCGGCCTGGCCGATGCCCGTCACCACGAGCGGGTAGACGATCCCGGTCACGACGGTGAGGACGAGCAGCATGCGCAGGGCGGCCCACGTCACGCGGCCCATGTTCACAAAGGAGGAGTTGTTCATGTCCTTCACCCGATCCCGGGGATGAGCGAGATGAGCAGGTCGATGAGCTTGATGCCGATGAACGGGGCGATCAGGCCGCCGAGACCGTAGATCCCGAGATTGCGCCGGAGCATCTTGTCCGCGCTCACGGGCCGGTACTGCACGCCCTTCAGCGCGAGCGGCACCAGCGCGATGATGATCAGCGCGTTGAAGACGACGGCGGAGAGGATCGCGGAGTCCGGCGAGGACAGGTGCATGATGTTGAGCTTGTCCAGGCCCGGATACACGGCCGCGAACAGCGCCGGGATGATCGCGAAGTACTTCGCCACGTCGTTGGCGATGGAGAACGTCGTCAGAGCGCCGCGCGTGATCAGGAGCTGCTTGCCGATCTCGACGATCTCGATGAGCTTGGTCGGGTTGGAGTCGAGGTCGACCATGTTGCCGGCCTCCTTGGCGGCCGACGTACCGGTGTTCATCGCCACACCGACGTCCGCCTGAGCCAGCGCGGGCGCGTCGTTCGTGCCGTCACCGGTCATCGCGACCAGCTTGCCGCCGGCCTGCTCCCGCTTGATCAGCGCCATCTTGTCCTCGGGAGTTGCCTCCGCGAGGAAGTCGTCGACACCGGCCTCCTCGGCGATCGCCTTGGCGGTGAGCGGGTTGTCGCCCGTGATCATGATCGTCTTGATGCCCATGCGGCGCAGTTCCTCGAACCGCTCGCGCATGCCGTCCTTGACGACGTCCTTGAGGTGGACGACACCGAGCACCCGAGCCCCGGCGGAGTCCTGGACGGCGACCAGCAGCGGGGTGCCGCCCGCCTCGGAGATGCGGTTCGCGATGCCGTCCGCGTCCTCGGCGACCGTGCCGCCCTGCTCCTCGACCCAGGCGATGACCGAGGCGGTGGCGCCCTTGCGGATCTTCCTGCCGTCCACGTCGACGCCGGACATGCGGGTCTGGGCGGTGAACTCGATCCACTCGGCGCCGACCAGCTCGCCCTGGTGGCGTTCGCGCAGTCCGTACTTCTCCTTCGCCAGTACGACGACGGAGCGGCCCTCGGGGGTCTCGTCGGACAGGGAGGAGAGCTGGGCGGCGTCGGCGACTTCGGCCTCCGTGGTGCCGCGCACCGGTACGAACTCGGCGGCCTGGCGGTTGCCGAGGGTGATGGTGCCGGTCTTGTCGAGCAGCAGCGTGGAGACGTCACCGGCGGCCTCGACCGCCCGCCCGGACATCGCCAGCACGTTGCGCTGCACCAGGCGGTCCATGCCCGCGATGCCGATCGCGGAGAGCAGGGCGCCGATGGTGGTCGGGATGAGGCAGACCAGCAGCGCGACCAGGACGACCATGCCGAGGTCGGAACCGGCGTAGTCGGCGAACGGCGGCAGGGTGGCCACCGCCAGCAGGAAGACGATGGTCAGCGAGGCCAGCAGGATGTTCAGCGCGATCTCGTTCGGCGTCTTCTGCCGGGCCGCGCCCTCCACCAGGTTGATCATCCGGTCGATGAAGGTCTCGCCGGGCTTCGTCGTGATCCTGACGACGATGCGGTCGGACAGGACCTTCGTGCCGCCGGTGACGGCCGAGCGGTCGCCTCCGGACTCCCGGATGACCGGCGCGGACTCGCCGGTGATCGCCGACTCGTCGACGGAGGCGACGCCCTCGACGACGTCACCGTCGCCGGGGATGACGTCACCGGCCTCGCAGACGACCAGGTCGCCGACCTTCAGCTCGGTGCCGGGGACCCGCTCCTCACGGTCGCCCATGAGACGACGCGCGACGGTGTCGGTCTTGGCCTTGCGCAGGGTGTCGGCCTGGGCCTTGCCCCGGCCCTCCGCCACCGCCTCCGCCAGGTTGGCGAAGATCACGGTCAGCCAGAGCCAGGCGCTGATCGTCCAGCCGAACCAGTCGCCCGGGTCCGTGAAGGAGAAGACCGTCGTCAGCACGGAGCCGACGAGGACCACGAACATCACGGGCGATTTCACCATCACTCGCGGGTCGAGCTTACGGAAGGCGTCCGGCAGCGACTTCACCAGCTGCTTGGGATCGAACAGCCCGCCGCCGACCCGCCCCTCGGACTTGTGCCCGGTGGGCGCGTCCGGGTGGGGCGCGAGGGTGGGAGTGGACATGGAGTCCTGCTTCTCTACGTCGGTCTTCTGAGTGTTGATGGTCATCACTCCAACCCTTCGGCCAGCGGGCCCAGCGCGAGGGACGGGAAGAACGTCAGGCCGGTGATGATCAGGATCGCGCCCACCAGAAGGCCGGTGAACAGCGGTTTCTCGGTGCGCAGGGTGCCTGCGGTGGCTGGGACCGGAGTCTGCTCGGCGAGCGAGCCTGCGAGCGCCAGCACGAACACCATGGGCAGGAAGCGGCCGAAGAGCATGCACAGGCCGAGCATGGTGTTGTGGTACTCGGTGTTGGCCGCGAAACCTGCGAACGCGGAGCCGTTGTTGTTGGACGCGGACGTGTAGGCGTAGAGCACCTCGGAGAAGCCGTGCGCGCCGATGTTCGTCATCGACGACTGTCCCTTGCCCAGCGCCATGGCGAGCGCGGTGCCGACCAGCACCAGGGCCGGGGTGATGAGGATGTAGCAGGCGGCCAGCTTGATCTCGCGGCTGCCGATCTTCTTGCCCAGGTACTCCGGGGTGCGGCCGACCATCAGGCCGGCGATGAACACCGCGATGATCGCCATGATCAGCATGCCGTAGAGGCCGGAGCCGACGCCGCCGGGTGCGATCTCGCCCAGCATCATGCCGAGCAGCAGCACACCGCCCGACAGGCCGCTGAAGGAGTCGTGGAAGGAGTTGACCGACCCGGTCGAGGTCATCGTCGTGGAGACGGCGAACAGGGCAGAGTTGCCCTCCCCGAACCGTGTCTCCTTGCCCTCCATCGCGCCGCCCGCGAGCTGCGAGGCGGTGCCGGGGTGGGCGTACTCGACCCAGGTCACGGCGATCACGGCGAGGAACCAGATGGTCGCCATCGCGCCGACGATCGCGTAGCCCTGGCGGACGTTGCCGACCATCTTGCCGAAGGTGCGGGGCAGTGAGAACGGGATCACCAGCAGCAGGAAGATCTCCAGCAGGTTCGAGAAGCCGTTGGGGCTCTCGAAGGGGTGCGCGGAGTTGGCGTTGAAGAAGCCGCCACCGTTGGTGCCCAGGTTCTTGATGGCTTCCTGGGAGGCCACGGCGCCCGGGCTGATGGCCTGCTTGTCACCCGTCAGCGTGGTGACGCTGTGGATGTCGCCGAAGTTCTGGATGGCGCCGCAGGCGATCAGGAGCACGGCCGCGACGACGGAGAGCGGGATCAGGATGCGGACGGTGCCGCGCACCAGGTCCGCCCAGAAGTTGCCCAGGTCGCCCGTGCGGGACCGGGCGAAGCCCCGGACCAGTGCCACGGCGACGGCGATGCCGACCGCGGCGGAGACGAAGTTCTGCACGGCCAGGCCCATCGTCTGGGTGACGTGGCCCATGGCCGCCTCACCCGAGTACGACTGCCAGTTCGTGTTGGACACGAAGGATGCGGCCGTGTTGAACGCCTGGTCCGCGGTGATCGGCTCGAAGCCGAGCGACAGCGGCAGCTTGTCCTGCACCCGCTGCATCACGTACAGGAACAGCACGCCCACCGCGGAGAAGGCGAGCACACCGCGCAGATAGGCGGGCCAGCGCATCTCGGCGTCCGGGTTCGCGCCGACCGCGCGGTATATCCAGCGCTCGACGCGCAGGTGCTTCTGGGACTGGAAGACGGCGGCCATGTAGTCGCCGAGGGGACGGTGCACGAGGGCGAGCGCGCCGATCAGCGCGATCACCACGAGCACATCAGCAAGGACGGAACTCATGGCGGCGGCTCAGAACCTCTCCGGAAAGATGAGGGCGAGGACGAGATAGCCCAGCAGGGCGACGGCCACGACCAGGCCGACGACGTTCTCGGCGGTCACAGCCTGCCCACCCCTTTGGCGATGAGAGCCACCAGCGCGAACACCGCGACTGTGGCGACGACGAAGGCCACATCGGCCATCGCAAGCTCCTGGATGAGGTTCGGTGAAACAGGGACGGATAGAGGAAACCTCTTCTCCGGCCGGATGCGACCGCCCCTTGACGGCTCTCATACGCCTTGCCGCCCGGTCTTGACGGAACTCATACGGACAGGTGTCAGTAACGGCCGGTAACGGGGGGCTGCGTCACACCAGCCGGAAGCGGAGCCGGCAGATCACCGCGTCCGTCTCCCGCCGCACGGCGTGCGCGACGACCGCGCCCCGTTGGTTCTGCAGCAGCCGCTCCCACAGCCGCTCCGGCTCCGTCTCCGGGATCAGCACGGTGACCCGCGCGCCGGGCTCGGCGGCGACCACGTCACGGACGTAGGCGGCGATGGGACGGCCCAGCGAGCGCCGCTCGCAGTCCAGCCGGACCAGCGGCACCCCCGGGTTCCACTGCGCCCAGGCCAGCTCCAGCGCGTACAGGGCGGCCCGGTCCTCGGGGTCGGGGTAGCAGACGGTCACCGCGCGGACCTCCTCGCCGAGGGAGGAGGCGGCGGTGAGCGCCTCGGAGGTCAGCCGGGAGATCGAGGCGACGGGCACGATGACGACCGAACGGTCACGGTGCGGGACGTCGGGGATCCGGCCCAGGCCGAGACGCTCGCCGATACGGGCATAGGCGCGGTGCACGGTCCGGAAGGCCACGACCAGCAGCGGGAGGGCGACGACGATCAGCCAGGCCCCCTCCTCGAACTTGGTCGCGGTGACCACGACGGCCGAGACTGCGGTGAGCAGCCCGCCGAAGCCGTTGAGGAACGCCTTGCCCCGCCACCCCGGGCCTCGCTGGAGGCGCCAGTGCCGGACCATGCCGGTCTGGGCGATGGTGAAGCCGACGAACACACCGATGGCGAACAGCGGCACGAGGGTGTTGGTGTCGCCGCCGGAGAAGACCAGCAGCGCGCAGGAGACCAGGGACAGCGCCAGCACGCCGTGCCGGTGCACCTGGCGGTCCGCCTTCAGGGCGAAGACGTGCGGCAGGTAGTTGTCACGGGCCAGCAGCTTCAGCAGGACCGGAAGGCCGCCGAAGGAGGTGTTCGCGGACAGGGCCAGCAGGATCATCGTCGCGAACTGGATCACATAGAACGCCCAGTTGTGGCCGAGCGAGGCATCCGCGAGCTGGGCCAGGACGGTGACGCCCTCGACCGGCTGGAGGTGGAACCGGGAGATCAGCACCGACAGCCCGATCAGCATCACGCCGAGGACCGCGCCCAGGGCGACCTCCGCACGCTGGGCGCGCTTGACGCGGGGGACGCGGAAGGAGGGGACGGCGTTGGCGATGGCCTCGACACCGGTGAGAGCGGAGCAGCCCGAGGCGAACGCCTTCAGCAGGAGCAGGGCCCCCACGGTGGTGGCGTTGTCGGCGACCACGGAGGCATGGCCCGCCGCGGTGGCCGTGCTCACCGGCTCGGACCGGAACAGGCCGACGGCGATCAGCACGAGGATCGAGCCGACGAAGACGACGGTCGGCACGATGAACGCCTTCGCCGACTCCACGATGCCGCGCAGGTTCACCGCCGTGATCAGCGCCAGCACGGCCAGGCACAGCACCAGCCGGTCGTCGTAGAGGGCGGGGAAGGCCGAGGTCAGGGCGGCGACGCCGGCGGTGACGGCGACGGCGACGTTCAGGACGTAGTCCAGCACCAGGGAGGCCGCCGCCACCAGGCTCGTACGCGCGCCCAGATGCGCTTTGGCGACGGCGTAGGAGCCACCGCCGTCCGGGAAGGCGGCGATCACCTGCCGGTAGGAGGCGACCAGGACCGCCAGCAGCGCGGCGATGGCCAGCGTGACCGGCAGGGTGAAGCCCAGGCCGTGCGCGCCGGCGGCGGCCAGCACCAGGACGATCGCCTCGGGCCCGTAGGCCACCGACGCCATGGCGTCCAGGGACAGCGCGGCCAGGCCGGTCAGGGAGGTCAGCCGGTGGCGCTCACCGGTATCCGGCGGTTCCTCGCCAGCGGGGCCGGCTTCCGGCTTGGTGGTCAGGACGGACATGGGCGCGTGCTCCTTCGTACGGTGTTTCGGGTGCACCCCAGGTTGTGCCCAGTTCCCGTCGTGCCCGGCCGTTCCTTGCGGCATCCTTGCGCCCGGGCGGGTTTCCTTGACGGAACCTTGTCGGCCGTCCCCGTCAGAACCCCGTCAAGGGCCGCCCACACCGTCCCGGCAGCTGGCTACCGTCTGCGCCATGGAACACCTCAAGGGGGCCGCGCACGACCACCGCTGGGCCCGAGACGTGAGGGAGGCCGCATGGAGCGGAGGGGGTCTGCACGCCGCGCTCCTGCTCATCGACTGCGGCTCGGGCCGGTTCACCCTCTGGCGCGGCATGCTGTGGGCGGCGCTCGCCCTGCTGCTGTTCCTTGTGCTGTTTCCCGCGCATGTCACGGCCGGAGAGAACTGGCTGGCCTCGCGACGGCTGCTGGGCGAACGGCGGGTCCGCACCGACCTGCTGGTGTCCGTGCGCTGCCTCGACGGCGTCTCCCAACGGCTCCTGCTGCGGGATGCGTTGGGTGCGCAGGTGCTGATCGATCTCCGGCCTCTGCTGAACAATCCCGACTTGTGGCACCGCCTCGAGGAAGGTGCGCGGAAGGCGGATGCCGACGGTCTGCTGCTGTGCGGCCGGACCGCGCTGCAGCGCCTGTCGGTCCGCGCCGATCGCGAGACCGCGCTGGCCGTCTTCAAGGTGTCCGGACTGGAGTGACCGCGGAGCGGCCTGCCGCGCCTCTGGATCAGCCCCGAACCCGGCCCGGCCGTCGGTGACCCCCTCGGTGCCGTGTCCGGGGCTGTCCAGTGCACCGCTCTTCGACGTCACATGCTCTCCGACGTCACATCGCGAGCGGTCATCAATCCCCCTCGCCGATCAGTCTGCGATCGGATTCGGTTACGGAGAACCCTCTTTGACGCGCCGCTGACGGCAACAGGACGTTTTTGTCGGCACTTTGACGGAGCAGACCACGTCGCCGTATGGGTCCCGCAAACGGCCTGCGCATCAGGCAAGTTCGGGCAGCTCCGACGGCTACATTCCTGTCCGCCGCCCGAAAGGCCGCAGGCGTCAGCGGCCAAGTGGCCGGAGTCCTCCGGCTGACGGTTCGCGGCGGCCGGTCCCGTCCCGAAGGACCGGCTCCGGCGCACGGAACGTCCCGTCGTCGTCCCACAGCCGACGACCGTGCGCCCGCCGTGCTGTGCCGGAGCCCCGGCACAGCACGGCCTTCCGGCGGCCGTCGTCCCTGTCCGCTCACGAAGGTCGCCATGTTTCCCGCTGCCCCCGAGCAGGCCCCGCCGCCGTCCCGTCCACGGATCCGAGCGCGCGACGCCACACCACACCGTGCGCCGAGCGGCCTGTTCGAACCGGCCCAGCTCGTCCGCTCGTTCCCCGAGGCGCTGCGCAAGCTCCATCCGCGTGTCCTGGCGAAGAACCCGGTGCTGTTCGTCGTCTCCGTCGGCGCGGTCCTCACCACGCTGTCTGCGCTGCTGCACCCGAGTGTCTTCACCTGGGTCATCAGCCTGTGGCTGTGGCTGACGGTCATCTTCGCCAACCTGGCCGAGGCCGTCGCCGAGGGCCGCGGCAAGGCACAGGCAGAGTCGCTGCGCAGGGCCCGTACGGACACGGTCGCGCTGCGGCTCCTGGACTGGCGCTACGGCACGAGCCTGCACACCGCCCGCACGGAGGCCGTCGCCGCCACTGAGCTGAAGCCGCTGGACGTCGTCCTGATCGAGGCCGGGGAGATGATCCCGGCCGACGGCGACGTCATCGACGGGGCATCCGCCGTGGACGAGTCCGCGGTGACCGGCGAGTCCGCGCCCGTGATCCGGGAGGCGGGCGGTGACCGCAGCGGTGTCACGGGCGGTACGACGGTCCTGTCAGACCGGATCGTCGTCCGGGTCAGCGCCCGCCCCGGCCACAGCTTCCTGGACCGGATGATCGCCCTGGTGGAGGGCGCCTCACGGCAGAAGACGCCGAACGAGATCGCTCTGAACATCCTGCTGGCCTCGCTGACCATCGTCTTCACCCTGGTCGTGGTCACGCTCCAGCCGATGGCCGCCTATGCGGACGCGTCCCAGTCCACCACCGTGCTGGTCGCCCTCCTCGTCACACTCATCCCGACCACCATCGGTGCCCTGCTGTCCGCCATCGGCATCGCCGGCATGGACCGCCTCGTGCAGCGCAACGTGCTCGCCATGTCGGGCCGCGCGGTCGAGGCCGCGGGCGACGTGAACACCCTGCTCCTCGACAAGACCGGCACCATCACCCTCGGCAACCGCCAGGCCGCCGCCTTCGTCCCCCTGCCCGGCATCGACGAACGGCAGCTCGCGGACGCCGCCCAGCTGTCCTCCCTAGCCGACGAGACACCCGAGGGCCGCTCCGTGGTGATCCTGGCCAAGGAACGGTACGGACTGCGCCAGCCCGCCGAGGGCGAGCTGGCGAACGCCCGCTGGGTGCCCTTCAGCGCCCAGACCCGCATGAGCGGCGTCGACCTGCGCTGGGCGGGCGGGGCGCTGTGCGCCATCCGCAAGGGTGCCACACAGCAGGTTGTCGACTGGGTACGGATGTACGGCGGTCACGTCCCGCCCGAGGCAAGGATCTACGCCGATGCCGTGGCCGCCGGCGGCGGCACACCCCTGCTCGTTGCCGTGCACGACTGGAACGGACCTCGGGTGCTCGGCCTGATCCACCTCAAGGACGTCGTCAAGGACGGCATCCGCGAACGCTTCGCCGAACTGCGTCGCATGGGTATCCGCACGGTGATGGTCACCGGCGACAACCCGCTCACCGCCAAGGCGATCGCCGACGAGGCGGGCGTCGACGACTACCTGGCCGAGGCGACACCGGAGGACAAACTCGCACTGATCAGGCGCGAGCAGGAGGGAGGGAAGCTGGTCGCGATGACCGGTGACGGCACGAACGACGCCCCCGCCCTCGCACAGGCCGACGTGGGCGTGGCGATGAACACGGGCACCTCGGCCGCCAAGGAGGCCGGCAACATGGTCGACCTCGACTCCAACCCGACCAAGCTGATCGAGATCGTCGAGATCGGCAAGCAGCTCCTCATCACGCGGGGCGCCTTGACCACGTTCTCCATCACCAACGACGTGGCGAAGTACTTCGCGATCATCCCAGCGATGTTCGCGGGCTCCTACCCGGGCCTGGAGACCCTGAACGTGATGGGCCTGCACAGCCCGACCTCCGCGATCGCCTCCGCGATCGTCTTCAACGCCCTGATCATCGTGGCGCTGATCCCGCTGGCCCTGCGCGGTGTCCGCTACACGCCCGCCTCCGCGCACGACCTGCTGCGCCGCAACCTGCTGCTGTACGGCCTCGGCGGACTTGTCCTGCCCTTCGTGGGCATCAAACTGATCGACCTGCTGATCTCCGGGATACCCGGCCTTGGCTGAGCCCCGCCCCGTGTGGTGGGTCAACCGTCAAGACGCCGTATCGGCACGTCAGAGGTCCATCAGAGAAAGGGACTTCGGCTTGCCCCGCCGGTGCGGCACGACTTCCATGGACATCGTGAACAGCGCATGGCTCCTCTTCGACCGGCCGCCGAGTCCCGCCCGGCCGTCGCGTCGTCTGCCGCGCTGAACCGGAAGCGCCGCCTGCCTCCCCGCTGACGCCGCTGTCCGTGACCCGAGGGGCGCCGTGATCGGCTCCGGCGCCCCTCCTTCTCTCCTTCCTCACCGCACGCCCACCGCCCCTCAGGGGCCTGTGCCGGCGTGCCCGCAACCCCGGATGGGATCATGTCCGACCTTTCGTCCCGTACCGTCCTGATCACCGGTGCCACCTCCGGCATCGGCCACGAGACCGCCCGGCAGCTCGCCGAGCGCGGCGCCACCGTGCTGCTGCACGGCCGCAACGCCGAGCAGGCGCGGGCGGCTGCCGACCGCCTGATCGCCACGGCCGGCATCCCGGCCACCCGACTGCACGCGTACGCCGCCGACTTCTCCCACCTCGACGAGGTCGAATCGCTGGCCACCCATGTCGTCGCCGAACACCCGCACCTCGACGTGCTGGTCAACAACGCCGGCATGGCGGCACCCGAGCGGCACACCGTCACCGCCGACGGCAACGAGATCGCCTTCCAGGTCAACTTCCTCGCCCACTACCTGCTCACGTGCCTGCTGGAGCCGGCGCTCACCAGCGACCCGGGCGGCCGCGTGGTCAACGTCTCCTCCTCCCTCCACCGCACGGCATCAATCCAATGGGCCGACCCCAACCGCGCCCGCCGCTACTCGCGGCTGGCCGCGTACGCACAGTCGCAGCTGGCCCTCACGGTCTTCGCCGCCGACCCGAGGGTCACCGCCGTATCGGTGCACCCCGGCGTCTGTGACACCGCGCTGCTGCCGCTGTACGCGCACGCGGGCATCACGCCCGCCGAGGGCGCGGCCCACGTCGTCCGGCTGTGCGACCCGGCCGTCGAAATCGTCAACGGCACCTATTACGACCGTGCTGAACGAGTCGACCCGGCCCCGGCGGCCACCGAAGACCGCACGGTCCGGCGCCTGAACAAGCTGGCGGACCTGCTGGTCGGTCGCGCCGCTTGAAGAAACCTCACCCCACGCCCTCAGCCGCGAAGGAGCCGACGTACGTGTCGAAGCGCGCCCGCAAGAAGAAGGACCGTCGCAAGAAGAAGGCGAACCACGGCCGCAAGGCCGGCCAGCGCTGAGCCGAAGCCATGGCCCTGGGCGGGTGACGGACGGGCCGCGAGCCCCCGGTCACCCGCCCGATCCGTATCCCCCTCTCCCTCTGTGAGGCACTGATGTTCGAGGTATCCCCACCGGATCGACGAGCGCTCGCGCGCTGGTTTCCGACCGGGAGCCCCGGCCCCGCCACGGTCGCCGAGCACGTCCTGACGACGGGCGTGGGCCGCTGGTGGGCCGACAGGCCCGTCCAGCCGCGCACGGTGGCCGTTTCCTGCGCCGGCCACGTCGTGCTGCGCGGCAGTCCGGAGGACCTCACTCCAGAGCTCCTCGCCCCGCTCGCCGGCAACCGTGTCGAGGCTCCGGCCCGCTTCCTGCCCGCCCTCGGGGCCGCCTTCGACCGGCTCACGCCCTGGGAGCGCATGATCTGGACGCTCCAGGCCACACCGCAGCCCGTCACCGTCCCGCACACGGTGACCATCCGACGCCTGAAACCGGGGGACGCCCAGGCCGTGCACGCCCTCGGCCCGGACGCGTCCTGGCTCTCGGCGAGCTGGGGCGGGCCGCGCGGTCTCGCCGCGTCGGGGCACACCTGGGCCGCGGTGAGCCGCACCGGCCGCATCCTGGCGATGGCCTGCACCTACTTCCGCGGAACGGGCCACGAGGACGTGGCGGCCTACACCGTCCCCGACCGCAGACGCCACCACCTCGCTCTGGCCTGTGTCACCGCCCTCTGCCGGGACATCACGTCCCGTGGGCACACCCCCGGCTGGAACTGCTCGGTCCACAACCGCGCCAGCCGCCTTCTCGCCTGGACCGCGGGATTCCGCCTGATCCGGGAGTACGTCCACTACGCGGCCGGGAGCCCGGTGTCACACGATCGGCTCAGCGCCTGAGGTCAACCTCACAGGACCGGCCTCTCTGCACTTCTCAGGCCGTTCACGCAGCAACTCTTAACGGGATCTTGACGCGTTTACGCATGCAGCCGTGGGCCCAGGCATAACTCTCTGCTTAGGCTGGTGCGGCCGTCCGCGTGATGGCCGGAACCTCACGCCGAGCAGCGCACCAGGAGCACGCCGATGGCCACGACCGAACGCCCACCGCACCGGCTGCGTGCCTGGATGCTGGAGGGCCTGTCCGATATGGGCAAGGACCAGGGCCAGGTGGGGCCTCGGCCTGAGTCCAAGCTGGAGCACAAAGGCCAGCCCTGGTACCGGGTGATGTGCCTCACTGGCGTGGACTACTTCTCCACCCTCGGCTACCAGCCGGGCATCGCCGCACTCGCGGCCGGCCTGCTGTCACCGATCGCGACGATCGTGCTGGTGATCGTCACCCTGGCCGGCGCCCTGCCGGTCTACCGCAGGGTCGCGGAGGAGAGCCCCCACGGCGAGGGCTCGATCGCGATGCTCGAGCGGCTGCTGTCCTTCTGGAAGGGCAAGCTGTTCGTCCTGACCCTGCTGGGCTTCGCCGCCACCGACTTCCTGATCACCATCACCCTGTCGGCCGCGGACGCCTCGACGCACCTCGTCGAGAACCCGCACCTCGAAGAAGCCCTGCATGACAAGCAGGTGCTGATCACCATGATCCTGATCGCCCTGCTCGGCGCGGTGTTCCTCAAGGGCTTCCTGGAGGCGATCGGCGTCGCCGTCGCCCTGGTGGCGAGTTACCTCGCGCTCAACGCGGTCGTGGTCGCCGTCGGCCTGTACCACGTCGTCACCGAGGGCCATGTCATCACCGACTGGTCGAACGCCCTGACGGCAGACCACGGCAACGTCTTCGTCATGATCGGCGTGGCCCTGATCGTCTTCCCCAAGCTCGCGCTCGGCATGTCCGGCTTCGAGACCGGTGTCGCGGTGATGCCGCACGTCAAGGGCGACCCCGGCGACACCGAGGAGCAGCCCAAGGGCCGTATCCGCGGCACAAAGAAGCTGCTCACCACCGCCGCGCTGATCATGAGCTGCTTCCTGATCTCCACCAGCTTCATCACCACGCTGCTGATCCCGGAGAAGGAATTCGAGGAGGGCGGCAAGGCCAACGGCCGCGCGCTCGCCTACCTGGCGCACGACTATCTCGGCAACGCCTTCGGCACGCTCTACGACGTCTCGACCATCCTCATCCTGTGGTTCGCGGGCGCCTCCGCGATGGCCGGCCTGCTCAACCTGATGCCGCGCTACCTGCCCCGCTACGGCATGGCCCCGCACTGGGCCCGGGCCGTCCGCCCGATGGTCATCGTCTTCACCCTGGTGGGCTTCCTGGTCACCTGGATCTTCGACGCCGACGTCGACGCCCAGGGCGGCGCCTACGCCACCGGCGTACTGGTCCTGATCAGCTCCGCCGCCATCGCGGTGACCATCGCCGCCCGCAAGGACGGGCAACGCAACTGGACCATCGCCTTCGGCGTCATCTCGGTCGTCTTCCTCTACACGACCGTCGTGAACGTCATCGAGCGCCCCGACGGCGTGAAGATCGGCGCCTGCTTCATCGCCGGCATCATCCTCATCTCCCTGCTGTCCCGCTTGGCCCGGGCCTTCGAGCTCCGCGTGACGGACGTGAGCCTCGACAACATGGCGGAACGATTCGTCCGGGACATCGCCAGCCGCAAGATCCGGTTCATCGCCAACGAGCCCGACGCCCGCGACAAGGCCGAGTACCGCGACAAGATCGAGCAGATCCGCAACGACAACGACCTGTCCGAACAGGAGGACTTCGTCTTCGTCGAGGTGACCGTCACCGACCCGTCCGAGTTCGAGGCCGGCCTGGTCGTGCGCGGCGAGGTCATGCACGACCGCTACCGGGTACTCACCGTGGAGTCGTCCTCGATCCCCAACGCCCTGGCCGCCCTCCTCCTGCATGTCCGCGACTCGACCGGCCGCATCCCGCACATCTACTTCGAGTGGACAGAAGGCAACCCCTTCGCCAACTTCCTGCGCTTCTTCCTCTTCGGCCAGGGCGAGGTCGCCCCCGTCACCCGCGAGGTGCTGCGCGAGGCGGAACCGGACCGCGCACGCCGCCCGCGCGTGCACACCGGCTGAAGGCTGCCGGAGGCCGCGTCAGGACCGCGTCAGGATCCACCCCGCAAGGCGCTAGAACCTCGTCAGGAAGGATCGCGCATTCGCCCTACAAGTGCCTAGCGTCAATGGTATGCGGCGGAGTGAACTGGCGGGCATGGCAGGCGACCGCCACTGGCGTGGCAGCGCCCGGTTCGCGCTCGGCTGTGCCCTGCTCGTCTGTGCCATGAGCTTCCTGATCGACTGGGAGGCGGGCACCCTGACACCCCCGCGCGCCCTTCTCTGGGGCGCCTTGTCCATCGCGGTCTGCGTGATCCTGCTGCCGCCCCGGGTACGCGCGGGCCACGGCTGGCTGACAGTTCGCACTCCCTGCCGCCGGCGCGTGGTCCGCACGGACGCCCTGATCGCCGTTCGGCAGTACGAGGGCGTCTCCGCCCACTTGGTCCTCCAGGACATCGACGGCCGCTATGTGGAACTCGACCCACGGACGCTTGAGGCCAACCCCTTGCTCTGGCACGAACTCGAAAGGGGAGTCCACCGCTCCCTGGAGCGCGGCACGCTGCGTCACAGTGCCGACATCCTCGAGCAGCTGGGCCACCGCATCGACGACGAGAACCTGCGCGCCGTTCTGAAGGCGTCGGGATTCACTGTCTGAGAGCTGCCCGGTGAGCAGCGGCGGAGACATCGGTCAGGTCGGAGCGCTGAGGCTTGCCGCCAGTCTCCCAGGCACCACTGACAACGAGGGGGGTCAAGGGATAGCCGAGGGGAGCGTCGGGCGTTGGCCACCGCGCGCTGACTCGATCGACTGGCGAACTTGCCTCCGCAAAGGACAGGCCACTCATGGACATGCGGCTGCGCACTGCCCGCCTGGGAGAAATCTGGGAGAAGATCTTCTCCCAGAGCACCTTTGAAACCACCCCGCGCCAACCGATACCAACGCCCTGATCTGCACAAACGTCAGAGTCGGCAGCTAAGCCGCGTGCGTGCCCTTCGTTCGGGACGAAGAGGTCGTGGGTTCAAATCCCGCCACCCCGACAGCCGTAACACCAGGTGAGGCGCCTACCGGATCCGGTAGGCGCCTCACCTGTTTCTGCGTGCGTGTGTATCTGCGTGACTACCGCTCTGGACCTCGCGTGAAGATGCCGTCCATGACCACCGCGCCAGTCTGGATCACCGGTCGGATCTGCTTCCGGTAGACCTCCTCGGTGACCGCCGTCCCGGAGTGCCCGACGAGCCGGGAGATCTCTTCCAACGGGACGCCCGGTCGGAGAGCAGCGACACGAAGCTGTGCCGGAGCTCCCGGGGAGTCCACTCAGCCGCGTCAACCCCGTCGACATCCTTGAGGGCCTGACGGAAGGCGCGGCGCACGTTGGCAGCGTCCAGCGGCTTGCCGACGGCCGACGAGAAGACCAGGCCGTGTTCCTCCCATGCCTCGTCGGCGGCGAGCCGATCCCAGCCCTGGTCTTCGAACTGTTGCCACAGAGCATCGACGCAGCGCGTCGGCAGAGCGAGTGTGCGCCGTGACTTCCGGGTCTTGGTGTCCCCGCTTCGCCGAACCGAGCGCCACACGGCGATGTGCGGAGGCTGCGGCGGGTCGTATGTGGGACGCCCCTTCAGGAAGACGTGATCCCAAGTGAGGGCACGCAGTTCCTCGGTACGGGCCCTGCCCCTTCGGGCGTACCCCTGTGGCAAGTTGGTCTGCATGCGAACCGGATTGAAGGTTCCCCGGGGCCTGATAGGTACCACGGTGGACCGCACCGCCTTTGACCATCAGGTCCATCTGACTCTGAACTCCAAGGGCGACGGTGGGCATGGCGTCGAAGCCGAGTTGATCCTGGAAACCCGGTTTCTGTTGCGCGAGGCGTCCGGCATCTGGCACGAACTGGAGCCGGGTACGGGCGTCGCCCTCGCACCGGTCCTCGGCCTCTTCGGGCAATCCGTCGCGGCCGTCGAAGTCCAAGGCCTTGGCACCTTGACCATCGACTTCCAGGGTGGCGCCGGCCTGTGCATCAATCCCGACCCGCAGTTCGAGTCATGGCACTTGGTCGGAACCGGCGTCCATGCAGTCACGGTCGGTCCCGGTGGTGAAGAGGCCTGGGAGGCCTGATCGCAGGATCACGCCCTCAGCTTGGGAAGCTGCGAGCACTTGGCGCCTGTCCTGGCAATGACCTGGGGAACGCCCCGGTTGCCGCCTCCTCGGGCTGGACCGCTTTCACCGTGATTCCCCGCTGTTCCCTGTTTCATCTGGTGGCTTGTGGTGCTGCCCGCCCGGCGCGCGACTCCGACGGACTGACCGTACGCCCAGACACGTTGGCGGGCGTATCAGAGATGGCGCTTGGATGCTCTGACCAGTCGACTGATGTCGTCGCGGGTCTTCACCCTGCGCTTGTCCAGTTCGGTTCTGCTGTTCGACTTGGGCAGGGCTGTGACGTCCGCGAGTACAGCTTCTGCCGCCTCGCTCAAGACCTCGTCATCGGTGAGCATCTGCACCCGGAAGAGAGCTTCTTGGGCGCTGGAGCGCAGGTCGTATGCGCGGACTCGCACCACGCCGGGGTCCTCGTGTGGCGGCTGTTCGTGTTCGCAGAACCAGAGATGTACCAGGCAGCGGCGGTAGTTGATAAGGGCGCCGGCGTAGGCGGAGTAAGCATCGAGTCGCTCCTGGCGGAGCCTCTCATGGCGGGTGAACTGATGCCCCTTGTCGGTGGTGCGCTGCTGAAACGCCAGGGTGAGCCCTGAGCCGAGCAGCGTCCCCAGAACGGCTATAGCACTGGCGATGATGGTCTCCACACCCCAAGCTGATCACGTATCGCTGACCGGGCGCAGTACCCGATCTGCTCCCACACCAACACGATTTCCAACTGTGGTGGTGGTCTTAAGCGACTCGGACGGGGCCGTTCACCTGCGTTCATGGGCGGCCAATCGTCTGGGCGGTTACCGCTTCCGTCCCGTCTGAACGGTCGCGAACGGCACTGAATGAGACGGAAACTGAGACGGACGGTGGGCTCGGGCTCGCTAGCATCTTTGCTGTTGGAGGAGATGTCATGGCTTTGGTCGGCAAGGGATCACGACGGATCGTTGTCGACGGTACGGCCTACCGCTGGCGGCTGCGTAGCAGGCCAACGTACTTCCAGGGCTTGGCCTGGTCGCCATGCACGTTCGCGGTCGAGCATGCGGACACGCCAGGCATGACGCTCGTGGTCACCACCGACCAGCCGCATCTGAGCAACTGGATCGGTCGCGAGGCTGAGCCTGTGCGGCCGTCCAGCGTTGCTGCGGCTGTTCAGCTTGCCCTGCGCAGGGGGTGGACTCCGACGGCTCCGGGCTCCGCGTTCCACCTCGACCGGTCCGCCGGCTTCACGCCCTCCCACTAAATCGCCGGTGCCTGGACCTGAGCCGACGACAGTCAGCCACCGCGGTGGGTACGTCGACCGATCAGGCGCGTGTGTCTCGCTGCCCCCCACCGGCCTCGGCCACGCAGTCCGAGTGTCCGTCAGCCAGAGCAAGCGCAATGGCCGGTCCATTACGACGGCGCGGAGACTGGGCCTTGTCCCCGGAGGGTGGACACCTGTTCGTTCACGCCGTGGCGCCGGTGCTTGTGGGAGTAATCGGCGCGTCCGTCGCCCAGGCGGTCGCACTCGCTGAGGGTGCCGTCCAGGAGCACGTAGTCCGGGTCGTGCTCGCGCAGGGTCTTGAGCAGGCCCGGCGCCCGGTCGGCGAGGAGCCGTACGACGGCGGTGGTGTAGGCGTGTGCGGTGCCGACGGATATGCCGAACCAGGCGGCGATCTGCGCGAGAGTGTCGTGCTTGCGCAGGTAGGCGAGAGCGACGAGGGCGCGCTGGTGCGGCGGGAGCTTGCAGCGGCGGTCACCCTCACGGGTGACGATAAGCATCGTGACCCACTCGACCAGCGCATAGGGCAGGTCGAGTGCGGCAGGATAGAGAACCAACAGGGCTCCTGGACCGGCAGGTTGAGACTTCGAACACCTCACCCAACGGCACGGGGGCCCTGTCCGTTGCGGGCACCAAGGTCATCACCCAATCGGTGACCACGCTGAAAAAGGCTCATTGATTCCTTTCGGAACAGCCACCGATCGGGTGAATCCGCGACGGCGGCCCGATGCGTCCTGGACGGCGGCTGCCCTGCCTGGCGGCCTCGTCAACGCACTCGGCGGCCTCGCCCGCCGGAGGGGCAGCCGACTTCGAGTAGGACCGATGCCCGTTGCTCCCACGGTCACATAGCCGAACATCCCACGCCTGCCGTCGTCCCGGTCGTCTAAGGAGGCTCGACGGTTGATGGCTCGTAGCTCTGCCTCGTCGGGCGACGGGATCAGCTTCCGGGGCGGCGCGTGTCATGCCGCCCCGGGGCCGGGTATGTGTGTCGGCGCAAGGTCACTTATCGAGCGGTCGGAGTGGTCAGGGCCGGTAGAACGTCTCGCAGTCGAGTGGGGACGCGGTGGCGTCGTCAAGGCAGACGACGACGTACGCGGCCCCGCCGGGCACGTCTGCGGGGACTGCCGGGAACTCGTTGAGCGAATACGTCACGTCGCACTTGGTACTGGTGCTCTTGGCGCCGAGGCGGATACCCGAGGCGTCGTACGCGCCGACCCACGCCCTGCGGCAGCCGACGGCCCGGAGTGCTCCGTCGACCCCGACCGAACGGTTGTACCAGGTCAGAGTGCCGCTGATGTAACTGGCACCATACGAGACGCCTGTGATGGGCGTGGTCGGGTACGCCGCAGTCTGCGCGCCCGCGGCCGGCGCTCCCAGTACGGTGGCCGCGGTCAGAACGGCGGAGCCGACAGCGGCGGCGAGTTGGGGCTTCAAGTGGTCCTCCAGACGGGACGAGTCGGTTGTCGCCTCACATCCTGGGCAGGTCGACCATCCGTTGCCCATCCTTTAAGTCACCGCTTAAAGGGGCTGCCAGGGCGGTGGGTACGCAGTACTTCACACACCTCGGTGCGCTTGTTCGGTGGTGTGTGACAGGGGTGGCGACGTTCGTTCGCGGCGTCCTCGCGCCGTCACGGTTGCATCAGGGCGCCCGTCCGCAGCAGGGCCAGCCCGAGCGGGGTGATGAGGTGGAGTACGGAGCCGCCGCGGCGGCTGGTGGTGATGAGGCCCGTGTCGCGCAGCACGGTCGCGTGCTGGCTGGCCGCGGCGGCCGTGACGTTGAGGCGGCGGGCCAGTTCGCTCGTCGTGCAGCCTTCCGCCGTCACTCGCAGGGCGGCGGCCCGGGTGCGGCCGAGCAGGGACTCCAGGTTCCGGACGGTCGCGCCGTCCGACTCCGCCGCTCCGGTGCCGGTCAGTGGCCGGCGGAGGGCCGGTACGGTCAGGCGGGGTGGCTGAGCGGTGTCGAGCGGGTCCCACAGGAAACTCACCGGGTGCTTCGAGAAGACCGTGGGCGTGATGATGAGTCCCCGCCCCTGGAGGTGCACATCGACTCGGCGCGGGTAGGGGGCGTCGAGCACCGGCGGACGCCAGCGGACCAGTGGTGCACAGATCGAGCGCAGCAGGAGATCGACGCCTCCCTCCAGCATCAGGTTCGCGCTACGGGTGGACAGCGCGACCAGTTCGGACCGTCCTCTGTCCCAGTAGGGCTCGACGGTCAGTCGGTGGCAGGCGCGCAGGGCCTTCGCCAGCTCCCGCAGCGCGTCACGGTCGCCCTCCGCCACCCGTCTGGCCCACGGCAGTTGTCCGGGACGGAAGTCGAGACACTCGATCTCGCGGCGCAGCTGGGACACCGGGGCGTGCAGCAGATTGTCCACGGCGTGGTCCAGAGAGGGCACATCGCCCGTCAGGCCCAGCAGATCAAGCCCGGGACCGCGCGCCGGGACCAGGGATGTCAAGGGGAGTGTGTCGGCCCCCGTCCTGCCCGCGACCGCCGAGCGCCAGGTGTGGAGGTGCGTGGGCACCCGGTTGCCTCTCAGTAGCTCCAGGCTGTAGTAGACCTCGGCCGCGACGCCGATGGTCGCGGCCACCCGGGTCCTGGCGAGGTCTTCCGCCGTGAAGTGAACACGTAACACCTGCCGGTCTCCTGCCGCCGAAGGGTAGTGCGTGAACGCCCCTCAGCCTGCCCCACCTCGTACCGCCCAATCGGGCGTCGAGGCGCAGGACCCGTTCGTCGGCCACGCGTTCGAGCCGGTGAACGCCAGTGGCCGTACCGGCTGATGGGATCGCCGCATCACCCGATCAGGGGCCACGCTGAAAAGGCTCAGTCGGCCGTTGAGGGCTGTTGTCGGTCGGGTGCGGTCACCGTGGTTGCTGTACTTCGCTGCTGTACAGCTTGAGCGGCCCGGCATTGGACCTGTCCGCATGCCACGGGCCCAGCTGAGCTGCCCCGAGTTTCGTAGAGTCCGGTGATCTTGTTTCAGGCGGACAGCGGGGTTTGCTCCCGGCTCTGCCAGAAGGCTTCCTCGTACTCGGCGGGCGGTACGTAGTCGAGCGCGGAGTGCAGGCGTTCTTCGTCGTACCACGTGACCCACCGGAAGATGGCCCGCTCGACCTGGTCGGCGTCCTTCCAGGGGCCCTGCATCTCGATCAGCTCGGCCTTGAATGTGCCGTTCAGGGCCTCGGCCATCGCGTTGATCCGGTGCGAAAAGACTGACAGTCATAGCCCGGGTTCCGCAGTTGATGTAGCGGGATAGTCCGTGAATTCGGGGGTTGACGTGCGGAAACACGCCGTCGGCTGGTGTGACGGCGTGTATCTAGGGCTGGTGGTTCGTGCTGGTCAGCGGCTCGCGGGGGTGAGCTGGTAGATCCGTGGCGGTGGGTCGAGCTTGAGGGCGTGGAGCAGGTCGCGTTGCGGTTTGGTGATCTCGGTGCGCTGCTGGAAGGTGCCGGCGGGGCCGGTGAAGGTGCCGAGCTTGATGCGGTCGAGTTCGTGACGCAGGGTCGGCCAGGTCTGCCCGGTGTGGGTTTCGGCGATGCGGGCCAGGAGCAGGGCGAGCCAGCAGAGCAGAACGTGAGCGCGTATGCGTTCCTCCTTGCGGTGGAACACCGGCCGCAGGTCGATGACCTGCTTCATGTCCCGCCAGCCGCGTTCGACTTCGAGGAGTTGCTTGTAGCCGAGCGCGATGTCCTCGGTGGTCATCTTGGGGTCGGAGGTGCGCAGCAGGTACTTGCCGTCCAGGTTCTCCTCGGCCTTGATCTTCGCGGCGTCGATGCGCAGCAGCCCGCCGGGCGTGACACGCAGGTATCGGTTGAGTCCGGGCTTGGTGGAGATCACCCCGCGCAACTCGGCACGCTTGGTCGGCGTGAGCTTGTCGGTGTTGTCGATCAGTTCGGTGAGGTGGGCGACGAGGCGGTCTCTGACCTTCGCGTCGCGGTCGGCGGCCTCGGGGTTGAAGCAGATGACGAACCGTTCGTCCTCACGGATGCGGACCTCCTTGACCCTCAGGTTGTCGCGGACGTCCTGGTAACGGCCCTGGCGGGCCAGCGCCTCGGTGGCCTCGGCCGACCCGGAGCGAAGCTTCTCGCCGATGATGTAGTGATGGTCGCCCGTGCGCAGGTGGTGGCGGTTGCGTTCGGAGGCGAAGCCGCGGTCTGCGACCCACACGATCCTGGAGAGGGTCCAGTCGCGCATGTCGTCCTTGACCTGCCTGATCAGCGCCGAGTCGCCGGTGCAGCCGGGCCAGGACCAGACCCTGACCGGGATGCCGGTGCGCGTGACGGCCATCCCGATCACGACCTGCGGCAGGTCGTCGCGGTGGTCCTTGGACTTGCCGAACGACCGGAAACCCCGCACCTGGTGCTCGTCACCCGCCTCGTCCCCGGCGACGGGCCTGCCGCGCTCGTCCCGGGGGACGGCCTCGTCGGCGTCCTCGGTCTCGAAGTAGGTGGAGGTGGTGTCGAAGAACAGCAGGTCGACCTCCAGGTTGAGGAGGTTGGCGACCTGGTGGAACACCTCTTCCTCGAGCGTGGCGGAGATCTCTGTCAGCCAGTCCATCGCCCGGTAGCAGGCGTCGTCGCTGGTGGCGGGCAGTTGGTCGATCGCAACGTCGTCGTTGACCCACCGGCTGGCCGCGAGCTTCGACGACGGCGCCAGGGCGCGGTTGGCGACCAGCGCGAACAGCACCCGCTCCGCGCTGGCGTCGAGGCGGCGCTTCTTGAGCAGCCGTTTCATCGCCTTGCCGATCTCCAGCTGCTGCCAGAGCCCGTCCAGCACCCAGGTGCCGCCCAGCGGCCGGGATTCCACGAAAGTCAGTCCGTCGGCCGCCGCGGTCAGGGCGGCGTCGGGGTCCAGGAACCGGGTCACTGAGGCCACGAGCCGCTGCAGTGCCTCCCGGTTGGAGGCGTCCTCCCGACCGAAGTTGTAGATGACCTGCACCTTGGAGCGTTTCGCCGCCGGGTCCCACACGTTGTGCGCCAGCTGCAGGTAGCGGATCACTGTGCCGTCCTTGTTCCGCCGTGGAGTCGACCGCAGATACATGGACTAGAACCTAGCGCCCTATCCCCAGGCAGGTCAGGGAAATCACCTACAAGCGTGTATCTAGGCCGAACCTGGATTCTCACCAGCCGCCACACCGCTGACCAGCAAGTTCGACCTCATCCGCGGCCCAGAACCCCGATTAACTGCGGAACCCGGGCATAGCTGTCCGCGACGGATCCGACCGACACCGAGGCGCCGATGTCGGCGAGCCGGTCTGCGTACCGAATCGATACGTATTGGGTGAGTTCAACCGGTCGCTGTGGTGAATGAGGCCGGAGTCCTTCGTGATCCTCCGTCTCCACAGGGCCATCTCCAGTGCGTCCAGCGGGAGTCCGGTCCGCCTGCGGTTCGCAACCTGCCGGCCGACGATCATCCGCGAGTACACGTCCAGGACGAACGCCACGTACGCCCAGCCCGACCAGGTGCGGACATACGTCATGTCCGCCACCCACAACTGGTCCGGGCGCGAGGCGGTGAAATCGCGGTCGACCAGGTCCGGCGGGCGGGGCGCCGACGGCTCGGGCACCGTGGTGCGGCGCCGCTGACCGCGGATGACACCCTTGATGCCCAGCTCACGCATCAGCCGCTCGATGGTGCACCGGGCCACGTCGATGCCCTTGCGCCGCAGGACGCGGGTGACCCGCCGGGCCCCATGGGTGGCCCCGGACTCCGCGTGGATCTCCCCGATCAGCGGCATGAGCTGCTCGTCGCGGAGCCGGCGGGCCGACTTCGGACGCTTCTTGCGGGCGAAGTACGTCGACGGCGACAGGTCCAGCACCCGGCGGACGGGATCGACCCCGAGGCCGCGTTCGCGCAGGTGGTCGATCACTTGCTCGGCCTCGTCCGGGGACGGTCGATCTCCTGGGCGAAAAACACGCTGGCGGCTTTCAGGATCTCGTTCGCCCGCTTCAACTCCGCGTTTTCTTTGCCGAGTTGCTTCAGCTCGTCGCGTTCGGCGGTGGTCAGCCGGTCGTCGCGTTCGCCGGTGTCAGCCTCGGCTTGGCGCACCCACTGCCGCAGGGCTTCTTTGTGGATGCCGAGGTCCCGGGCGACATGCGCGACCGGGCGGCCGGTGGTGCGCACCTCTCGGACGGCCCGCTCGCGGAGCTCGTCCGGGTACTTACGTGGTGCTGGCACAGCTCGTGGTTCTCCTTCGGACCAGGATCATAAGCCTGGCTTCAGGGACTCCACGAAACGGGGTGCAGCTCAGTTCAGAGGGCCCTCACCGAGTCGGTGAGGGCCCTCTGGCGTTGGGCCGGAGGTGGGGGCCGGGGTGCGGCGTACACCCTTCGGCCTGCCGGAACTCCAGAGATGATCAACCGGCGCAAGAGGTGCGCGGCCTTTACTGGATCTTGAGACGCCGGGCCCGGTACTCGCGGACAGAGACGTTCCGTCAGGAACGACACCCTCTTCACAAGGAGCACCTCATGCACGGCATCGCCACGCGCCGACTCGCCCTGACCGCCGTCGCCACCTCGGGTGCGCTCGCGGCGTCCCTGGCCCTGGCCGGCGCGGCGAACGCTGTCGCCCCGGCGTCGGCCACGGCCACGTACGACTGCGGGGCCGCGGGCAGCGGAACCGTCACGCTCACCGCGGACGACGACGGCACCAAGACCGTCCGGATCGACTCGACGGAGATCCTCACGCAGTTCCCGCTCGGCGCCGACTCCGTGACCACCACGCTGAAGCTGAACAAGACCTCCGGTGGCGCGGCCGGCGAGGTGGAGTTCTCCGGGGCCGTGCACCCGGCCGCAACCACCGGCGACCCGATCTCCTTCGGTCCGCTCCCGCTCACCGCCGGTTCGCTGGCCGCCGGTGACACCACGGACTCCGTCGCCCTCACCGGCGCCCCGAGCGCGAGCAACTGGTCCCTGAAGTTCACCGTGACCAACGGCGGCGGCACCTTCTCCTCCTACTGCACCGCCACCGGCAACCAGTCGGCGGCCTTCACCTGGTAGGCCGCACCTGTTCGGTACCCGTCAGGGCCTGATCCGGCGAACGGATCAGGCCCTGACGGCCTTGCCGGATCAGTCCTCGGCGGCGTCGAGGACGCGGCCCTTCAGCTTGATCGGTTCGGCTGCGCCCACCTTGAGCTGGCCGTCGGTGTAGCGGCCGGGCGTCGCGCCGTCGACGGCGGTCACCTGGGCCGCGTAGCCGAGTGCCTCCTGGTTGGTGGACAGGTACGGGTTGTGGGTGAAGGTCAGCGCGCGGCCCCCGTCGGTGAGGGTGCCCTGGGTGGTCTGGAGGTTGCCCTTCGCCTGGAGCGTGTTGACGTCGTGGTACGCCCAGGAGAGCCAGCTGGTGAAGACGAAGCCCGTCGGCGCCTTCAGGCTGAAGGTGACGTCGCCGGGGTTCACCGGGTCGGGGACGGTGCTGAGGATGCCGAAGCTGAGGTGGGCCGGGACGCCGCCGGGGGCGTCCTCGACGATGCCCTGCTGGAGGATGTACAGCTTGTTCTCGGATCCCGGCTGAACGGGGGCCTGGGCCTGTGTGGCCATGGTTTTCCCTTCTGGGGGTGGATGCTTTCCGCGTGGGCGGATCCGCCGGTGGTGGCGGGCTTGGGGACGGGCCGGTTCCCGGGCCGTCGGAGCGGGCGTCGGTGCACGGCGCCCGGATCAGGGGCTGTCGGAGCGGGCGTCGGTGCACGGCGCCCGGATCAGGGGCTGTCGGCCGGTGCGTGCTCGGCCAGGAGCGGGCCGAGCACGGTGAGGGAGCCGAGGACGATGTCCTCGTAGAGGTAGAACCCGGCTTCCAGCGCAGGGAGTTCGGGCTCGGCGGCGGGCGCCGCCGACTCCGTTTCCGGGGCGGGGGGCGGTCCGGGGACGGAACCCGCCTCCGGTGTGCCGAGCAGGTCGGTGAGGTCCTGCGCGGCGCCCAGGAAGGCGGTGCGCGCGGTGGTGGCCAGCAGGCGCAGCGGCAGGTCGAGGGCCGCGGCGGTGCGCTGCCCTGGGACCAGCCTCGCCGCGGCGGGGGCGTCGGCCGTGGCGGCGGCGAGCCACTGGACGGGCAGGGCGCAGGCGGCGACGATCCGCTCGGCGGGCATCACCGGCGGCAGGTCCCCGTCGACCATGAGGTCCTCCCACTCCATGAGGTCGAAGAGGAACTGACCGCCCTTGTAGAGGGGCCAGGGCCGGACCGTGTCGAGCAGGACGCGGGCGCGTTCGGGCTCGCCGCGGCGCAGGGCGACGCCGTGCCGGGCGAGTGTGCACAGACAGGCGCGCAGAGTGCCGTTGACCTGGCCGATGAAGGCCAGGGCACGGTGGTCGGTCGGGGTCAGGGGGCCGGCGTCGGTCGTGCCGGCCGGCGGGGGCGGGGTCTCGGTGGTGGTCACAGTGGCCTTGAGGTGACGTAGTGGGCGATCTGGCGCAGGACGGCCTTGCCCTCGTTCTCGGGGATGATCCGGAGGTCGTCCTCGAAACGGGCGATGCCTTCGGCGGCGAGCCGGTCGGCGAGATCGGTGGCGTATTCGATGGAGCCGTGCCGTCGCATGGCGGCGAGCAGTTCCTCGGCGTGCTGCTGCGTCTTGTCCGTCCGGCGTCTGCGCAGCACGTCGAGGAGGCGGGGGCGCTCATGGCCGTACGCGGTGCGGAAGAGGTGGATGAGCATCACCGTCCGCTTGCCCTCGAGCAGGTCGCCGAGGGGTTCCTTGCCGTAGAGCGCCTCCTCGCCGACCAGGTTGAGGATGTCGTCCTGGATCTGGAAGGCGATGCCGATCAGCCGGAACGCCTCGTCGAAGCGCCCCAGCACGGCGGGGTCGGTGACACCCGCGCACACGGCGCCGATCCGGCACGGGCTCATGCAGGTGTACCAGCCGGTCTTCTTGGTGCTCATCGTGAAGTAGGCCTCGTCGGCCTCGGGGACGACCTCGTGCCGGATCCAGCCCAGTTCCAGCGCCTGGCCCTCGACGGACTCCCGGCACATGTGGATCGCCTCGTGGATGAGCCCCAGGGTGCGGGCCAGGCCCAGCGTCTCCAGGTTGGACAGGACGGCGTCGACGGCGAGCAGGTTCAGCCCGTCGCCGACGTTGACCGCCAGGCCCAGGCCGTGTTCCTCGTGCATGGTCGGCAGGCCGCGCCGGTGGGTCGACTCGTCGGCGATGTCGTCGTGCACGAGGAAGCCGTTGTGGAACAGCTCCAGTGCGGCGGCGGCCCGTACGGCGTCCTCGGGGCGTCCGCCGAAGGCGGCGCAGGCCGCGATGGTCAGGGTGGGCCGCAGCCCCTTGCCCTGCCGGGCGGGATAGGAGCGCATCAGGTCGTACAGCTCGGCGCGCGGCTCGCGGTCCGGCAGCAGCCGTTCGATCTCCTCGTTGGTGCGGGCCCGGCACCGCCGCATCGTCTCCATCAGGTCCGCGTCGCGGACGACGTCCTCCAGCGACCAGCTCGTGCTGGTGCGGCCGTCCCACAGCACGCGGGGCGCCCTGACGGTGGTGTCGCCGATCAGCGCGGGGCGGGCGGGCGCGTCGTCCGGGGAGCGCCGGGCGAGATAGTCCGCCGCCGTCCAGTCGACCGGGTCGGCGTACGGCTCCCGGGCCGCGGGTACGGCGCCGCCCCACAACCGGGGTGCCTGTTCCCGGTACGCCCCCCAGAGCTCCTGCATGCTGCGCAGCCCGGCCGCGCGCCGCGACAGCAGGGTGAACGCCCGCCACACGGCGAGGGTGTCCTCCTGGGAGCCGCGGACGTCGAGGCTGTCGGGCAGGACCTGGTCGACGGGCCGGTGCTGGAGGTCGAACAGCAGGTTCATCGCCCGGTTGTCGAAGACCACTTCGACGTCGGGGTCGGGGCAGCGGTCCTGGCGGACGACGATACGACTGTGCAGGGCGGTGAGGGTGGCATGGCTGTCGTCGTCGAAGCGCAGGCCGAGCCGGATGCCCCGCAACTGGTCGGCGGCGGCGGCCAGCACGGCCGGCGCGCGGTCGGACAGGGCTGCGACGGTCTCGTCGAGCAGCCGCGCACCCGTAAAAGCGGCGGGCACGGTGTCAGTCATGGGCGCCGCCGGCGAACTCCACGATGCCCTCGGTCCGGAAGCCGACGTCCCGCCCGCCGATGCGGCCCTCGACGGTGCACGGTCCGAGGGTCTCGTGCACGCTGAACGGGTGCAGACTCGTCTCGGACGGGTTGGCGATACGGCCCGCCGTGCGCGAGCGGAAGTCGAGGACGAGGCGGTCCTCGCCCAGCCGGGCCGTGATCAGCAGCCGGCCGGGCACCTCGGCCATCGGCGGGGTGCCCAGCACGTCCGCCAGCGGTGGCACCGTCGCCACCCGGTCGCGGTCCAGGCTGCCGCTGACCGCGACCCGGAGGTTGCGGCGCGGGAAGTGCCGGATCATGCGCCCGTCGCGCCACAGCATCACCGAGCCGTTGGCCGCGTCCGCCGGGCGCAGGGGCTGGAGCAGGGTGAAGACGACCGCCGAGGGAGGGGCGGTGCCCGCGGGGCCGGACGGGTCGTTGACGAAGCCGAACACCCAGCCGCCGAGGGTGGGCCAGGACCAGCGGCCGCGCACCCGTTCGTGGTAGCCGAGCAGGTCCGTCTCGGTGGCCGTGCCGTCGCCGTGCCGCAGGGTGCCGGTGCCCAGCACACCGGGCTCCGACTGCCAGCGCAGATGCTCGTCCTCGCCGAACGGGGCGCACTGCGAGGTGCAGGGCCTGCTGGTCCGGGTCAGCGTCACGTCGGCCGCCGGGGCCCCCGACCGGGCGGCGACGCGGAACGCGCCGGGCTCGCCGTGCGGGTGCGGTAACCGGAACGCTGACCAAGGCAGTTCGGGCTGGTCGGCGTTGAACTGGGTGCAACTCCAGCCGTGTTCCTCCCCGTAGAGGAGCAGGATCGCCATGTGCTGCCCCTCGGCCGCCGTGCCGGTGCCGCTGCGTCGTCCGGCGGCCGGGGCGCCCGGGTCCGCGTGGACCGTTCCGGTGGAGGACCCGAGGACGGACAGGTTGGCGATGAGCGCCTGCCGGCCGCACCGGGACAGGAACGCGTAGTGCAGCCATTTGCGGTCGAGCGGATGGGTGAGCGGGGCACGGGGGAAAGGGCCCGGGGGCCCGAACCTCTGAAGGGTCGGCGTGGACACGTTCCGAACGCTAAGGCAGTGATCCACTTCTGTCACAGTCCGTGAGCATCACTCGAGTGACCTGGGAGCAGAGAAACGATTACTTCCGTATTCAAGGTTTGAAATCGCAAAGAGTCGCCTACGGCGATGTCCGCCGCAGGCGACTCCCAGGGGGTCGGCCGACCGGTTCGCCCGCACGCTCCCGCGCTACTCCTCGTCGTCGCCGAGAACGCTCGCCTTCAGGGGTACGGGCTCCTGACCTGCGACGATCGCCCGTCCGTCGGTGTGGCGGCCCGGTTCGGCGTCGGCCAGGGCGCGGATGCCGAGCGTGTAGACGAGGGCCGCCGCCGGGTGGTCCGGTGTGTTCAGGCGCGGTTCGTCCTCGACGATCAGCGTCCTGCCGTCGTCACGCACGGTGGCCGACGGCTGTCCGCCGGGGATCACCGTGCGGTCCACGCGGTAGTAGGCACAGGTCGCCCGGCCGTCGAAGACGCAGCCCTTCGGGGCGGTGAAGCGGTGCTCCACCCGTCCCGGGACCCAGGGGTCGGCGGACGAGACCCGTACGTGGAGCAACTCGCCTCCTCCGCGCGGGAGTTCCACACCGACCTCCTGGCGGACCAGGAGCCGGGCGGGAGGGGTGGGGCCGGGGGTCCGCTCCGGGTCGGGCTCCGGCTCTGGCGTCGGCTCCGGTTCGGGGGTCCGCTCGGGGGTCCGCTCGGGGTCGGGCTCCGGTTCGGGGGTCCGCTCGGGGGTCCGCTCGGGGTCGGGCTCCGGTTCGGGGGTCCGCTCGGGGTCGGGCTCCGGTTCGGGGGTCCGCTCGGGGTCGGGCTCCGGCTCTGGCTCCGGCCGTTCCTGCCGCTCCGGTTCCGGTTCGGTCTGCCCGGAGGCAGCGGCGGGGAGCGGCAGGGCCACGACCCGGTGGTGGAAGTTGTCCGCCACCAGCAGCCGCCCGGCCGGGTCCACGGCGAGACCGCAGGGATAGGCGAGCGAGGGGCCGGCCAGGACCTGGGCCGCTCCGTCGGCCAGCCGCCACACCTGGTGGCCGTTCATGTCGGCCACATGGACGGCCCCCCGGGCATCGACCGCCACCGCGCAGGGGGCGCTCCAGTCGACCACCGTCGCACCGGCGCCCCCGCCCGGAGGTCCCGCCAGGACCCGCAGCGACCCGTCCGTGCCGAGCAGCAGCACCCGGCGCCCGGAGGGATCGGCGATGTACAGCCGCCCGTCCGCGTCGACCGCCAGCCCCGCGGGTACGAACGCCCCGCCGGGGTCGGCCGCGACGGCGCCTCCGGCCGCACCGGAGGCCGTGGACGCCGCGACGACCGTGGTGATCACACCGTCGCCGCCGACCCTGCGCACCCGCGGACTGCCGCCTTCACCGATGTACAGCGTCCCCTCACCGTCCACGGCCAGGGCGCACGGGGCGTCCAGCCGGGCGCGGGCGGCGGGGCCGCCGTCCCCCTCGCCGCCCCGGGTGCCGTCTCCCGCCACGGTGCCGATGACGCCCGAGGGGTCGATCCGGCGGACCCGGTGGTTCATCTCGTCGGCGACGAACACGGCCCCGTCCGGGCCGACCGCCAGGGCCGACGGGAAGCCCAGCCGGGCCCGTGCCGCGTCGCCGCCGTCCCCGGCGCAGCCGCGCAGCCCGTCCCCGGCGACCGTGGTCAGGGTGCCGGAGCCGTCGATACCGCGGACGCGGTGGTTGGCGTGGTCGGCGACGAGGACCGCCCCGGCCCCCACCGCCACGTCGGCGGGAAAGGCCAGCCGCCCGAGCGCCGCGGGCCCCCCGTCCCCGGAGAAACCGGCGGTCCCGCCGCCCACGACGCTCCCCTCACCCCCCATGCCGGTGTCCGCCGCCTCGGCCCCGCCGCCCGCCAAGCCCACGTCCCCCGTCACCTCGTCACCACCCGGCACCGGCGCGCTCGCGCCTCGATGGTGTCCCGCACCCTCCGCCTCCGCGGCCTCGTCTCCGGCATCTGGGGTCTCCTTCCGAGCCGTCATGGACAACTCCCCTGCATACCGGCCGGATCCGCCTCCGGGGGAGCAGCGCACCGGGCACCCCACCCGCACGAGGGAGCACCGGGAGGAGCACCGGCGAGGAGCGGCTGGAAGGTCCGGGGAGAGCGCCGGGGGCGGACGACGGGAGCGCGGGCCGGCCGCGCTCCACGTCGCCGTGCGCTGACGCGCTTCGACTCCACTCGAACAAGTGGCGCAGAATCGATCCGGCATTCGCAAACGGCGGAAGGGCCGCATATCGCCCGTGACCCGGGGCTAACGATGGACCGATGACGGCCCGGTGCGTGCCGTCGTGCCTGCGCGCACATCCCACCCGTGAGCGCAGGCGGCGCTTCGCGTCCCGCCCTCCCCGGCCCGCTCCCCATGGACTCCCGCGTGCGTGGACCGTGCGTGAACCGCGCGGTACGCCGTGCCGGGCGTGCCCGCCCGTCGGGTGCCGGGACGGCCCGGACCAGGGCGTCCCCTCCCCCGCACCCTTCGACCGCAGCCTCAGGAGGCCCGAGTTGACCACCGACGTGCAGTCCAAGAAGGAAGCCTACAGACGAGGAGAGGACGCGGGGCGCGCCGACGCCCTCGCCGGCCGCCCGCACGCCGACCCGCCGCGCGACGGCAGACGCGGTGAGCAGGACCAGTACGCGAACGGCTACGACTGGGGCTACGAGCAGGGCCGCGCGCAGAAGCTGGACCTAGTGGTGTGGCAGGAGGGCGGGGTCGAGGACGCCCCCGGGGGCCTCGGCGCGACCGTCAACGTCTGCGTCCGCACACCGAACTGGAGCGAGACGGTCGACGCGGGCGAGCGCGACCACGTCTTCACCGCGCCCACCGGGTTCCGCTGGAACGGCGTCGTGGGCGCCCAGTACAAGCGGATGGACCAGACGACGGGCGGCAGTCTGCCTCCCGTCCTCGCCAAGGTGAGCGCGGACGGCCGCACGCTGACGTTCACGTACCACGTGCATCTGAACACGACCGCCGACGACAAGGACTGCATCGTCTACACCTGCGGCATCGAGGCCGTCGACGGTGCCGCGCTCGGCCGCTTCACCGACGGTGTCGCCCAGATCGGGACGGCGCCCCCGGCGAAGCTCAGGGCCGAGGTCGTCGAGGACGAGGACTGAGGGAAGAGGAACCAGACACCATGACCACAGTCGTCACCTCAGGCGTCTTCCCCTCCACCGCTCCGGCCATCTCCCCGGTCGCCGGGCTCGGCACCGCCGACGTCCGGTGGGGCAGCAGCGGCTCCCAGAGCGGGTACCAGTTCCGCGGTACGGCGACGGACGTCCAGCTCGACGGGACCGAGTTCGTCGTCGGCACCTTCGTGCACCGAAACGTGCCCACGACCGTCAGCCCGAGCCGGTTCGACGTACACCTCACGATCAGCGTCATGTTCGAGGACGGCAGCACCACCGACCTCGGCTTCAGCTTCTCCCACGACGAGACACCCAACTCGACCGGCAGCAGTCCCGCGGACGACGACCTCGTCGACCTGCAGACCTTCGTCCACCCGCAGTCCGTCGTGATCGACGGCAAGCAGTACCGGGCGGTCCTGAGCGGGTTCAAGCGGGGCGGTCAGATCGTCCGGCGGTTCCGCAGCCCCGAGGGCGGGATCAACTTCGCCGAGGTCGTCTGCATGTTCACGCTCGACGAACCGGACGTGATCATCTCCGATCTGCGCTACCTCGGCACCGGACCGGGCCAGCGCGACGAGTACGTCGAGATCCTCAACCAGGGCGGCGCGCCACAGGACCTGACCGGCTGGCTCGTGGAGTGCAAGACCACCGGGTACTCCTTCCCGTTCCCCGCGGGAACGGTCATCCAGCCCGGCCAGCGCTACCGCGTCTACACCGACGAGATCCACCCGGAGTTCGGCGGGTTCTCCTTCGCCTCCTCCCAGCAGGTCTGGCGCGACGAGGGCGGCATCGCCCGTCTGGTCGCCGCCGACGGGCATGTCCCGGACCAGTACCCCTATCTGGACAGGGGGTTCAACAAGACCGGCACACCGTAACCGGGCCGGACGACGGGACGCCCCCGCGGGCGGGCCGGGGCCTGCTCGCGGGGGCGTCGGGGGTGGATCAGCGGACGGGACGCGTCACTTGATGTAGACGAGGCCGTCCGTGGTGATCGTGGGGCGGCCCGTCGTGCCGACGACCACGATCTTGACCGTGTGCTGGGCGCTGGCCGTCCAGGTCTTGGTCCAGATCGCCTGGCGGTACAGGGTGGACGTGGACTTCAGGTCGACGGTGCTGACCTTGACGCCGTCGACGTAGACGTAGACCTGGCCGGAGCCGCTCGCGCGGGAGACCACCCAGGAGGCGGAGCGGCCGGTGAAGGTCCAGCTGAGGCTGGCGTTCTTCGTGCCGCTGGAGTACGACTTGCCGCCGAGGTAGCTGGTGGACGAACGGGCGGTCCAGGTACCGGACTTCACCGCGGAGGTCTCCTGGAGGATGACCGGGGTGTAGACGGCGGACGCCGTACGGGAGTTGCCCGCGTAGTCGTTGGCCTGCATGGACCAGGTGCTCGCCGTACCGGAGTTGGAGGTGCGGCCGGAGGAGGTCGCGGCGGCGCTGAAGGCGGCGGCCGCGGGGGTCACCAGCTTGACCTCGCGCAGCGCCTTGTCGTCGACGGCCTTCCAGCCGAGGGTGACGGGAACGGCGGTGGTGTTGACCGTGCCGGTGCGCAGGGAGAGCTGCGGGGTGGTGGTGAACGTCGGCGCGGTCGTGTCGGTGACGACGTTCAGCGCGGTGGTGGTCGTCTCCTTGCCGGACACGTGCACGGCCCGCACCGCGACGGTGTGGCCGCCCGCGCCGAGGGTGACGGCCTTGGCGGTGCCGGCGCCCGAGGTGGTGGCGACGGTCTGGCCGTCGACCAGGACCTGGAAGTTCCTGATGAGCGAGGCCGGGGTGGTGCTCGACCAGCGCACGGTGACCGTGCCCTTGGTGTAGTACGTCGACCCGGACGCGGTCGCGCCGCTGAGGGAGGCGACCGTCAGGTTCTGCACCGGGCCGGCCGTCAGCGTGCGGATGGCGGGCAGCTGGGCGTAGAGGGAGTTGCCCGGGCACTCGGTGGCGTAGCCGTCGCGGTGGCCCGAGATCCGGTTGAAGGTGTACTTCGTGCCCGCGGTGAACTTGGTACCCGCGTAGTTCGGCTGCGTCGCACCGGCGTTGAGCTGCACCGTGCCGGCCGGGTCGACGCCGTACTGGCCGAGCTTCCAGGCCGCCACGCGGGCGACGGAGGTCAGGGCCGCGTCCGAGGCGCCGGCGGTGGTGTAGTCACCGAGGACGGAGATGCCCGTGGACTCCCGGTTGAATCCGTAGGTGTGCGCGCCGAGCACGGGCAGGTCGACGCCGCCCTTGCGGCCCTCGAAGATCGTGCCGCACTTGTCGACCAGGAAGTTGTAGCCGATGTCGTTCCAGCCCCTGCCGCCGTTGGCGACGGACGTGGTGTGGTACGCGTAGACGCCGCGGATGATCGACGTCGACTCGGAGCAGTCGTACGCGGCGCCCGCCGTGTGGTGCACGAACACGGCCTTGACGTCCGGGTTGTACTCCGACGGGTCGGGGCTGAGCTTCTCGTCCGCGCCCCAGTCCGCCCGGGTGAGGATGGGCGGCCTGGGCGCGGTGGACGGCAGCGGGGCCGGCGTCGTCGGCGTGGCGGTAGCGGTAGCCGTCGGTGTGGCGGTGGCCGTGTCCGTCGGCGTGGCGGTGGTGGACGGGGTCGCGGAGGGCGTCGTGGAGGGGGTCACCTCCGCGGCGAACGCGGCGGGCTCAGGCGCGCTCACCTTCGTCTCCGCGGTGGTCACCACGCCGGGGTCGACGAGGCTGACCTCGAGACCCTTGGGGAGCGCTCCCGTGGTGCCGTCCTCGTGGAGGACCTGGACCTCGACGCCGTCGGACGGGCCGACCCACAGCGGCTCGGACCCGCCGCGCATGTCGGCCTGCGGCTCCTCCGGCGGGGCGAGGTCCAGCCCGAGGTCGCGCCACGGGCTCCACTCGCCGGTCTCCAGGCCGCGGGTGCGCACCTGCGCCCTGCCGTCGAGCTCCTTGGTGACCCCCGTCCAGGTGACGCCGACGAGGGAGAACTGCTCGGTCTCGGTGCGCGGCAGCTCCCGCTTGCCCTCGGTCCCCTTCAGGGCCAGTTCGTAGATCTTCACCGGCCGCTTGTCCTGGCCGGTCTCCTCGGGTCCGGAGGAGGGGCTGGCCACCGCGTAGCCGACCACACCCCCTCCGCCCAGGACCACCGCACCGAGCGTCAACCATGCCCGCCGTTTCAGGCTCAACGGCGTGTAGGCATGCCTCTTACGTCGATTCACGACGAAATCCACCCCAAAGACGGCCGCTGTCGGCCACATAGGTCACTTGAGCCACACCCGACTCCGCAGTGGCTCAAGTCATTTCAGCGTGCAACTGTCTTGGGGTGTCGCAGGGAAGCGCCGCAAAGTGGCGAAGATCACGATCGAATTGCCCAACCGGCCCAATTGTGCGGTGATTTAAACCTGTTTATCAGCGTGAGTCAGCGGGCGTGCGAGGCGGCTTCCGTGGGGCGCGCGAGACGGCTTCAGCGGGATGTACGCGGCGGCTTCAGCGGGACGTACGCGGCAGCTTCACCGCCGCGGCGAGGCCGACGAGGCCCACGGCGGCGAGCACGGTCATCGCGGCCGCGTACGCGCCGGAGGTGAGCCCGGAGACCAGGATGGTGCCGGCGACCGCCGTGCCCAGGGACGAGCCGAGGTTGGACACGCTCCGGGACACGACCTGGAGATAGGCCGCGACGGTGAACGAGGTGCCCATCAGCAGGAGCCACTGGACGTTCTGGGTCACGAGGCCGAGGTTGGAGGTGCGGTCGTGGAACAGGCGGGTGGACAGCAGCGGTTCCTCCCCCGCGCGCTCCTTGGCCCGCACCGACCGGAAGAACCACAGCAGCACCAGGGCGCCCGCGACGAGCAGCCCGGGCATCAGCCACACGTTGTCGTCGGCGGCCAGGATGCCCGTCACCAGCAGGACGAGCCCCACGGCGGACAGGACCGCGCCGGTGGTGTCGAAGGGCCGCGCCGGATCGGGCGGCAGGGGGTCCTCGACGTGCCGGCTCAGGAAGACGATCAGCGCGACGACCAGGGCCTGGAACACGAACGCGGCCCGCCAGCCGAGCGTGGTGGTGATCAGCCCGCCGATCAGCGGACCGGCGGCCGCGCCGATGCCGCCCAGCGCCATGATCGTCCCGAAGGCGCGGGCCCGTGAGGTGAGGTCGGTGAACAGCAGCGTGGTGAGGATGTAGACGGGCGGGATGAGCAGGGCGGTGCCGATGCCTTCCAGCAGGGAGTTGCCGAGGATCAGCACCCCGAGGCCGGGGGCCGCCGCGCTCAGCAGGGCGCCGACGCCGTAGACGACGAGGCCCGCCAGGAGGCAGCGCTTGCGGCCGTAGCGGTCGGTCAGTTTTCCGCCGGGGATCATCAGCGCGGCCATCACCAGCAGGAAGACCGTGATGGCGACCTGGACGCCCTGGACGGTGGTGTCCAGGTCCTCGCTGATGTCGTTGATCATCACGTTCATGTTGGAGCCGGCGAAGCTGCAGATGAACTGCGCGAGGGCGAGGGGCGCCAGGACGCGCCGCTGCCACGTCGGGGGTGTGCGGGGAGTTCACGTCTCGGCCACGGTTGCGCCTCCACCACCGGTCGGTGGTCCCCCTTCGGGACCGGTCCTCGTCCCGTGGACAAATCCTGCGCCGGGCGTGGGCTCGGGCGCATGCCGGGGGCGCCCGGCCGACACCGGAGCCCTTGGGGCCCTTCTGACGGATCTCCGCGGCGTCGCGACGCCCGGCACGCCCTCCCCCACTGCCTTGAGGGTGTGGGAGGTACCCCCAGCCGCACGGCGCGAAGGGACAGGTGGCTCCGCCACACGACCCTCCGCACCGCACACCGATCGCACGCGCCGAACGCCGCTCCCTCTCCCACGGAGATCCGTCAGCGGGCCCTGGTCAGCCTCAGTCGAAGGTCAGTGCCGAGAGGCCGCCCGTCAGGGTGAGTTCCGCCCAGACGGTCTTGCCGTGGCGGGCGTGGCGGGTGCCCCAGTGGTCGGCGAGCTGGGCGACGAGGAGGAGGCCGCGGCCGCCCTCGTCGAAGACGCGTGCGCGGCGCAGATGCGGCGTGGTGTTGCTGTCGTCTGACACCTCGCACAGCAGGGTGCGGTCGTGGATGAGACGGAGGCGGATGGGTGGCCGGCCGTAGCGGATGGCGTTGGTGACCAGTTCGCTGACGACCAGCTCGGCGGTGAAGTCGAGTTCCTCCAGGCCCCAGGTGCGCAGCTGCCGGGAGACGTCGGCCCGGGCCCGGGAGACCGCCTCGGGCGCGGCCTCCAGGTCCCAGGTGGCGACCTGGAGGGCGTCCATCGGCCGGGGGCGCGCCAGCAGGAGGGCGGCGTCGTCGTCCGGGCGGTCGGGCAGCAGGGCCCGGACGACCGTGTCGCAGACGGCCTCCAGGGAGTCGGCGGGGCGGGCGAGTGCCTCGTGCAGCCGGGCCAGGCCCTTCTCGACGTCCTGGTCGCGGGACTCCACCAGGCCGTCGGTGTAGAGGGCGAGGAGGCTGCCCTCGGGCAGGTCGATCTCGGCGGTCTCGAAGGGCAGGCCGCCGAGGCCGAGGGGCGGGCCGGGCGGCAGGTCGAGGACGTGCACGGCGCCGTCCCGGTTGGCCAGGGTCGGCAGCACATGGCCCGCGCGGGCGAGGGTGCAGCGGCCGGAGACGGGGTCGTAGACGGCGTAGAGGCAGGTGGCGCCCACCCCGCCGTCCGCGTCGCTGTCCGGGTCGTCGCCGGTCAGGTCGGTGGACAGCCGCAGCACGACGTCGTCCAGACGGGTGAGCAGCTCGTCCGGCGGCAGGTCGATGTCGGCGAGCGTACGGACCGCCGTGCGCAGCCGGCCCATGGTGGCGGCGGCCTGGACGCCGTGGCCGACCACGTCGCCCACCACCAGGGCGACCCGGGCCCCGGACAGCGGGATGACGTCGTACCAGTCGCCGCCGACCCCGACCCCCGCGCCGGCGGGCAGATAACGGCAGGCGATCTCCACGGCGGAGTGCTCGGGGGTGCTCCGCGGGAGCAGGCTGCGCTGGAGGGCGAGGGCGGTGGCGCGGGCGTGCGTGTAGCGGCGGGCGTTGTCCACGGCGAGGGCGGCGCGGGCGGCGATCTCCTGGGCGAGCAGGAGATCCTCGTCGTCGAAGGGGTCCGGGATCCGGTCGCGGAAGAACTGGGCGACGCCCAGCGTGGTGCCGCGGGCGCGCAGCGGTACGACGAGC
This sequence comes from Streptomyces sp. NPDC005017, assembly GCF_042873115.1. NCBI lineage: Bacteria > Bacillati > Actinomycetota > Actinomycetes > Kitasatosporales > Streptomycetaceae > Streptomyces > Streptomyces sp. NPDC005017. Next base: position 183,142 of record NZ_JBIALD010000013.1, read on the forward strand.
CAGGAGTGGGCGTCCTCGGCCGGGCCGGAGGGGTCGGCCTGGTGGCGCGACGGCTGCCCGGTGGCCAGCGCGAGGTCCGGCGGGGAGCCGGGCGGGTGGGTGTGCGGCTCCTCCGCGGACACGGCCGCTCCCGGTGTGCCGTCCGCCGCCGGGCTCCGGGCGGTGCGGCGCAGTACGGGTGTGCCCTCGGCCGGGGCGTCCTCGCCGCGCAGGGCGGCTTCCAGCAGGTCGACGGTGGCCCGGTCGGCGAACCGCTCGGTGGCCAGTTCGGCCAGCTCCTGCGTGGTGCGGACGATGTCCAGGGTGGTGCCGATGCGGCGGCCCGCCTCGTTGACCGTCGACAGCCGCCACTGCGCCCTGCGGTCGGCCTCCTCCTTGTACAGCAGGACGCCCCGTTCCGAGGAGAGGTCCACGTACTCGGTGCCGAGCGCGATCAGTCTGCGGGCGGCCGCGGCGACCAGGCCGGCGTCGGCGGTCAGCCGGGGCATCTCCTCGATGACCCGGTCGACGAGCAGGAAGTTGCCCAGGCGCAGGGCCCGCAGGAGCGTGTTGACCGGCTTGCCGAGCCGGGTCAGGCGGATGGCGCGGTCGATGTCGGCGGGCGGCAGTTCGATCTCGTCCGGCCCGACGCCGTTCTCCAGTCCGCGCAGGCCGCCGATCACGTGGTCGGCGACGGACTGCGCGGTCATCCGGGCGAGCTCGGGGTCCTCCCACAGTTCGGGGACCTCGCGCCGCAGGTGCCGCACCACGTCCTGGATCAGCCCGTCCGCCCGCGGGACGAGCTCCTGTGCGGCTCGGGACACCAGCGTGTCCGCGGTGAACTCCACACCACGACGGTACGCCGCCCACTCCGACGCCGCCCGCATCCACGGCGCCGGGTGTACGGCACACGGCCCCGTCGAACGCCCCGCTCCCGGGCCGCCCGGGTCCACGGCGGGGGAGCCGGGGCTGGTGCCGGACGCGCACACCTGCGGACCTCCCGCCCCTCGTCCGACGCCCGTTCGGGGCCGACGTCCCAGCCGGCCGCCCGCTCCTCGGCAGCCGACGGGTTCGGACGCGCGGATCGCGCGGACCTCCCGCCACGGCGGGGGTCCAGCCCGGCCGATGTCCCGTTCCGGGCCACCCCGATACACCGCGTCGCGGGGAAGCGAGCGCGGGAAGCCCGCAGGCGTCCCGCCCCGGCCCGGTGTCCCGGTCGCGGACCCGGCCGGCATCCCTCTCGGACCGCTTCCCGAACGGCCGCTCACTCCCGCGCCGTCCAGATCCACCGCAGCGGTCGAGTACCGGCCCCGCACACCCCACAGGCAACCCGCCCACGGACCGCCGTCCCGGTCACCGCCCCGGCCGCGCGGGCCCTCCGGGCGTCCCGCCACGGACCGGCGTCCCGGTCGCGGACCCCGGTCGGCATCCCGCCCCGGACGGGCGTCGGCCCCGGCCTGCGGCCCGCTCAGCGCGGTGGCCCCGCTCCGGCGCCCGGGCCCCGAGCCCAAGCCCCCGGGAAAAGCCCCGTCATGGCCCCGAGCCCCCGGGAAAGGTCCCGCTAGAAGGCCCCAGGGTCCCGAGCCCCCGGTCAGGGCCGTAAACCTCCGGCAGGGTCAGGGCCCTAGGCCTCCGGCAGCAGGCCCAGCTGCTCCAGGAAGGCCATCTGGTCGTAGTACACCCGGTAGCTGACGATGTGGTCGTCGCGGACCGTCGCCAGGTCGACTCCGCGCAGGCGGACGTGTCTGCCGGTGGCGGGGAGGGTCTCGCCCGAAGGGAGTTGCAGGGGGCCGGTGTTGGTGCCGGTGTAGACGCCCTCGTCGACGGCCGTGTCGCCGATCTCGTAGGAGTGGACCGCCTCGAAGGCCGCGTCGGGGACGGACTCCGTCATCTGGCGCCACCACTCGACGATGGCCTCACGGCCGTGCAGCTCGCCGTCGGGGGTCAGCGCCACGGCGTCCTCGGCGTAGAGGTCCGCGACGATCTTCAGGTCCGGTGAGGAGGTGACCGCCTCGGTGAGCCGGTCCATGAGCTCGCGTGCCTGTCCCATGATGGTCCGCCTTCCGCCGGGAGGATCACCTCTCCCATCATCCCACCGGACCGGCGTCCGTCCTGGTCGCGCGCAGGTCCGCGAGGAGCTCGGCCTGTCCGGCGAGGACCCCGGAGAGGATCGTGCGGGCCACCGTCAGCAGCTCGGCCACCTGCGGGTCGGTCAGCGAGTAGTGGACGTTCGAGCCCTCCTTGCGGGTGACCACCAGGTTCGCCCGGCGCAGCACGGCGAGCTGCTGGGACAGATGGGCGGGCTCGATGCCGACGCGTGGCAGCAGCTCGGCGACCGCGTGCTCGCGCTCGCTGAGCAGCTCCAGGACGCGGATGCGGGCCGGATGGCCGAGCGTCTTGAAGAACTCGGCCTTCAGTTGGTACAGCGGTGTGCTCATCGAGCCGTGCCCCCCTCGGCGGCGCGCTCGCGCCGCCCTCCCCCGTGTGTCACATCCGTCACTCGACCTTCCAGCCGTCCGTACGCCACTCCTGCTGCGGCCCGGTGCCCTCGTCCGGCCCGCCCGCGCGCACGTGCACCGCGAGCGCGGAGGCCAGGTCGCAGTGGACGGGGATGTCCGGGCCCTCACCGGCCGGGACCAGGGAACCGTCGGCGGGGATCGCGGCCAGCTCCAGGCGGCGGCCCGCCTCGGCGAGCCTGCGCGCGGCGTCCGTGATGGCGACCTGCCCCTCGGCCGACCAGTTGCGCAGGTCCCCGAGGTCCAGGATGACCGGGCCGGAGCCCCGGGCGACCACCCAGCCGACGGCGCCCGTGAAGCGCCGTACGGCCTCCGGGCCCAGGTATCCGGCGACGGAGAGTATGCCGAGATCCTGTTCGACGGTGTAACGCCACTCGATCGTCATGTAGGTGAACTTCCCTCCGTCGCCCGGCCGTACCGCACCCTCACAGCAGTCGCGGCGGCCTTCAGCGGCCACCGCGACGCGTGCGCGCCCGTGGCTACCGGAACGGACGGGCGCAGCTCCCTCAGCATGTAATCAATTGCCAATTTTCGCAATTGCCCATCCACGGGCCGGACGCGGTGTGGGGACGAAGGGCACGCGGTCCCGGACCGCCGCGCCGGACTCGATGTCGGCGATCAGTCCGTGCAGCGCGGCGCGGCCGTGCGGGGCGGGCAGCGGGGCGGGCAGGTCCGTGTCGAGCGCGGCCAGCGCCCGCCGGGCCCGGTGCCAGGCCCGGCCGCGCCGGCCGTGGCGGTGGTCGACGAAGGCGCGGGCGTAGCGGGCGAGCAGACAGGCCCAGGTGTCCTCGCGCACGTCCGGGTGGGACAGCGCACGGCGGGCGCTGCGCCGGGCGGCGGCGGGGTCGAACGCGGCCTCGGCGACCGCGAGCGCGGCGAGGCTGACGGCGGCCGAGGGCCCGCCGGGGGCGTGCGGCGGAACGGTGTCGGCCGCCTCCCGGAAGTGCGCGGCGGCGGCCACCGCGTCCCCGTCGCGCAGCGCGAGCATGCCCTGCACATGGGCGATCCGGCCGAGCGCCGCGTCGTCCCCGGCCATGACCGCGGCCGGCCAGGCGCGGCCCAGCAGGGCACGGGCCGCGTGCGGGTCGCCGGGGGCGGTGAGCCAGGCCGCAAGCCACCGGGCGCGCACGGCCGGCGGGCTGTCCTCCTCGCACCGCCCGAGCAGGGTGAGCAACAGGTCACGGCCCGCCTCGGCATGGTCGTAGACCACCCACCAGAACCACAGCGCCACGACCGCCTCCAGGGCCGCCGGGATGTGCTCGGGCCGCTCCAGCGCGAGCCGCGCCACGGCCATCAGGTCGTCCTGCTCCTCGGCGAGCAGCCGTACGGCCTGCCGCTGGGAGCCCGCGCCCCACAGGTTCTCGGCGACCTCGGCGACCCGCCGGGCGTGGGTGACGAGGCGTTCCACGGCGACCGGGAACTCGCCCGCCGCGCGCAGCCGTTCCCGGCCGAAGTCGCGGGCCGCCGCGGCCATCCGGTAGCGCGGGCCGTGCACCGCGCCCGGGTCGCCCTCGGTCCGCAGGACGCCGATCGCCGCGAGCCGCGCCAGGGCGCCGGGCACCTGGTGCGGCGCCACGCCCCCGCCCGCGCACAGGAACACGGCCGCGGCCTCGGTGAACGAGCCCGAGAAGACGGCGGCCCTGGCCCACACCACCCGTACCGGCCGCTCGTGCAGCGCGTACGCCGAGCCGATCGCCGAGCGCAGGGAGCGGTGGCGGCGCGGGGCGCCGGGCCGGCCGCCGGACAGCCAGCACTGGTGGCGCCGCAGCAGCCGGGCGAGTTCCGCCACGGAGTGCCGCCCGGTCTGCCCGGCCGCCAGCTCGATCGCCAGCGGTACGCCCTCCAGCAGCCGGCAGACCTCGCGCACGGCGGACAGGTCGAACGGGCCCCCGCCGCGCGCCCGTTCCAGGAACAGCCGCACCGCCGGGGAGCGGCCGTCCTCGCTGTCCCTGGCGTCGGTGCGCAGCGGGGCCAGCCGCAGTACCCGCTCCTCGCCCAGCCCGAGCGCGGCCCGCGAGGTGACCAGGACGCGCGCCTCGGGCACGTCCATCAGCAGCCGCTGGACCAGCCCGGCGCACTCGGTGTGGACGGGGTCGACGTCGTCGAGGAGGATCAGCGTCCGTCCCCCGCGGGCGGCGGCCCGTAGGGCACGGGCCACGTCGGCGGGCGTGGGCGCCCGTACGGCACCGGTGCCCGGGACCCGTACGCCGTCGGGGGCGAGGTGCGTCCGCAGGGACCGCACCAGTTCCGCCGCGAGGGCCCCGGCGGGCGCGGTCGCGCCACCGGGCGGGCGCACCCGGACGGTCCGGCACCCGGGCCCGCCGGACAGGGCGGCGCGGACCGCCCTGGCGAGGGCGCTCTTGCCGACCCCGGCCGGACCGGTGACGGTCACCAGCCGGTGGGCGGCCAGGAGTTCGCGCAGCCGGGCCGTCTCCCCGTCCCGGCCGACCAGATCACCGGGGCGGGCGTCGCAGGCGGGCGGGCCGTCGGGGCCGTCGGCGCATTTCCACACTGTTCGTCACTCCCGTTGCCGTACCGGGCGCGCTCGCGGTGCCGCGACAGCGGGGCGAAGAACCGTTACTGCACACCGTTGCCGGACACCGCCGGACGCGAACCGGCCTCGCGCCCGGCGCCCCATGCCAGACCCAACGCCCGACACGCACGCCGGGTCGCGCGCCCACGCCCGGGATCACACGCCGCGACGAAGACTCGAACCCACGTCCGGAAGATCCTCCGCTCAGGCCCACGCGCCCCCACGGGCCCGTTGCGGGACGTTCGGTGTCCGCTGCAACCACCCCTGCGCGTAAGGCAGTCTGTCCTTTCGTGGGGACCGTTCCGAACCAGAGCGCGCCGGTGGGCGCGAGCGGACAGATGGTGGTGTGCGGCGACGACGGACTCGCCCACCGGCTGGCCGCCGAACTGCGTGTCGTCTACGGCGAGCAGGTCACGCTCGTCGTGCCGCCGGCCGGGCGCCGGGTGCGCCAGCCGGTCGTCGGCCGGGCCCGCGCGGCCTCCGCCGCCCTGCTGGACCGCATGGTCAACGCGGCCCGGGGCAACGGCGACAGCGGCTCCGCCGAGCGGGTGGTGGAGGCCGGTGAGCCGACCGAGGCGGTGCTCGCCGAGGCGGGCGTGGACCGCGCGGCCGCCCTCGCGCTCGTGTACGACGACGACGAGACCAACATCCGCGCGGCCCTCACCGCACGCCGGCTGAACCCGCGGCTGCGGCTCGTGCTGCGGCTCTACAACCGCCGGCTGGGCCAGCACATCGAGGAACTCCTCGACCAGGCGGCCGCGTTGGCGACCGGCGTCGCCTCCGACGGCTCGACCGACTCCGGCGCTCCCTCCACCGTCGTCCTCTCCGACGCCGACACGGCCGCCCCCGCGCTGGCCGCCACGGCCCTGGCCGGCACCAGCAAGGTCGTCCAGACCGAGGGGCTGATGCTGCGGGCCGTCGAACGGCCGCCGCCCGGCCCCGGGGAGGTCGCCGACCCGGGCCTCGCCACCCTCGCGCTGCTCTCCGCGACCAGCAACGACCCCGCCGGGGCGGACGGTTCGGAGGGCAGCGGCGAGCAGGGGCCGCGGCTGCTGCCCGACGCGGCGGCGGTCCGCGACGCCACCGGCCGCGGCACGGTCGTCCTGGAGCAGGTGTCCTACTCCGGCGCCTCCGGCACGGCCTCCGGGCTGACCGGCGTACGGTCCTTCGCCTCGCTCTTCTCCCGCAGGCTGCGCTGGTCCCTCGCCGGGGTGGTGGGCTGTGTGCTGGCCCTCGCGGTCGCGCTGAGCGTCCTCACCGGCGACCATCCGCTGCACGCGACGTACGTGACGCTGCTGGACCTGTTCGCCATCAACGAGCCCGCGCTGAACCAGCCGACGGGCCGCCAGATCCTCCAGCTCCTGACCGGCCTCCTGGGGCTGCTGCTCCTGCCTGTGCTGTTCGCGGCCGTCCTGGAGGCGCTCGGCGCGTTCCGCAGCACCTCGGGGCTGCGCAGGCCGCCGCGCGGGCTCGGCGGGCACGTGGTGCTGCTCGGGCTCGGCAAGATCGGGGCGCGGGTGCTGATCCGGCTGCGTGAGCTCGGCATCCCCGTGGTCTGCGTCGAGGCCGATCCCGAGGCGCGGGGGCTCGCGGTGGCGCGGCGGCTGCGGGTGCCGGTGGTGCTCGGGGACGTCACGCAGGAAGGGGTGCTGGAGGCGGCCAAGGTGCACCGGGCGCACGCCCTGCTCGCGCTGACCAGCGTCGACACCACGAATCTGGAGGCCGCGCTGTACGCCCGTTCGCTGCGGCCCGATCTGCGGACGGTGCTGCGGCTGTACGACGACGACTTCGCCACGGCCGTGTACCGGACCCTGCGGGCCGCGCATCCGCAGGCGCTGACCCGCAGCCGGAGCGTCACGCATCTCGCCGCGCCCTCGTTCGCCGGGGCGATGTTCGGGCGGCAGATCCTCGGGGCGATTCCCGTCGAGCGGCGGGTGCTGCTGTTCGCCGCGCTGGAGGTGGCCGGGCATCCGCGGCTGGAGGGGCGGACGGTGGGGGAGGTGTTCCGGGCCGGGGCGTGGCGGGTGCTGGCGCTCGACACGGGGGCGGGGACGGAGGACTCGCCCGGGGCCGGGCTGGTGTGGGACCTCCCCGACGAGTACGTCCTCGGCTCCCGCGACCGAGTCGTCCTCGCCGCCACCCGGCGCGGCCTGGCAGAACTCCTGGGCCGCCGCAGCCGCGAGACCGAACCCCGCGTGCCCTGAGCCGGGCGCCACGGCCGGGGTCAGGGCGTCCAGTCGCACCCGGTGCTCACAGGGCGCCTCCCCCGGAGGGGGACCCCCAGCGCCCACCCGTGCCGCCCGGTGGGGGCTGGGGCAGGGGCGGTGCGCAGCTCGGCGTCAGCGACGTACCGCCCGGCGGTGGCTGAGGGGCGGGGCGGTGCGCAACTCGGCGTGACGAGGTGCCTCCCCCAGAGGGGGGACCCCCAGCGCCCACCCGTGCCGCCCCTGGCGGCACGCATGCCCGCGGCGACGGGCGACGGGCGACGGGCGACGGGAAGCCGCGTACGGCGGGGAGGGGACGGGGCGGGGGGTGTCCGCCCGCAGCGGCCGCCGTCGAACACCAGAACCCCCGTGAGTAACTGGTTCGGCGGACCGAGGACGGACACCCCCCGCCCCGGCCCCGCACCCCCCACCGCGCGAGCGCGCCCAGCCACAGGCGGACCGCACCCGAACCACACAGCCCAGCCCGCCCCAAAAGGGGCGCGGAGCTGTATCGATGTGCGGCTCCGCCGCGCGAGCGTGACCAACCACAAGCGGACCCGCAGCCAGCGACGCAGACCCGCCGCCCCCGAAAGCGGCACCGACCGCCGTGGGGGGGCGGGCCGGCGTCAGGACAGGTGCGCCGCCGCGAAGGCCAGCTCGAGCCGGAACTGCTTGATGCGCTCGTCCACGACCAGTGACCCGTGCCCGGCGTCGTAGCGGTACACCTCGTGCACCGCCCCCCGCGCCTCCAGCCGCTTGACGTAGTTGTCGATCTGCCGGATCGGGCAGCGCGGATCGTTCACCCCGGCCGAGATGTACACCGGGGCCTTGACCTGGTCGACGTACGTCAGAGGCGAGGACGCCTCGAACCGCTCCGGCACCTCCTCGGGCGTACCGCCCAGCAGCGTCCGGTCCATCGCCTTCAGCGCCTCCATCTCGTCGTGGTACGCCGTGACGTAGTCCGCGACGGGCACGACCGCGATGCCGAGGGCCCACGCGTCGGGCTGCGTGCCGAGGCCGAGGAGCGTGAGGTACCCGCCCCAGGACCCGCCCGTGAGGATCAGCCGCGCCGGGTCGGCGAGACCGGACGCGACCGCCCACTCCCGCACCGCCGCGATGTCCTCCAGCTCGATCAGCCCCACCCGGTGCTTCAGCGCGTCCGTCCAGGCCCGCCCGTACCCCGTGGAACCCCGGTAGTTGACGCGTACGACGGCGTAGCCGTGGTCCACCCAGGCCGCCGGCCCCGCCGCGAAGGAGTCGCTGTCGTGCCAGGTCGGCCCGCCGTGGATGTCGAACACGGTCGGCAGCGGACCGGTCGCCCCGGCCGGCTTCTGGACCAGCGCGTGGATACGGCCGCCGGGCCCCTCCACCCACACGTCCTCCACCGCGACGGAGCCGGGCGACCTGAGACCCGGCGGGTCCAGGACGACCCCGCCGGACGTCGACCGCACGGCGGAGGGCTCCGCCGCCGAGGACCACAGGTACTCCACGCTGCCGTCCGGCCGCGCGGTGGCCCCCGACACCGTGCCGGGCGGGGTGTCCACCCGCTCCAGCGCCCGGCTCGCCAGGTCGTAGCGCAGCAGCTCGCTGCGCGCCTCGAATCCGTGCGCGATGAGCAGCCCGCTGCCGTCCGGGTACCACTCGGCGCTCACGTCGCCGGGCAGCTCCAGCGCGAGGTCGGTCTCCTCGCCCGAGACCACGTCCCACACCAGCGGCTCCCAGCGGCCCCGCCGCTGATGCCCGACGAGCAGCCGGGTGTCCCCCTCGACGGGGGCGAAGCCCAGCACCTCCAGGCCCAGTTCGACGGTGCCGCCCTTGGTGTCGTCCAGCTCGGCGACGGTCGTACCGTCCAGCCGCATCACCCGCAGCGCCGAGTGCATGGCGTCGCCGTGCTCGGTGTGCTCGAGGGCGAGCAGCGAGCCGTCGTGGGAGAGGTCGCCGACCCCGGCGGACTCACGGTGCCGGTAGATCTCCACGGGGGCCTCGCCCGCCCGCGCGAGGTGGACGGTCGTGCCGTCCTCGTCCGTGGACCGCCCGACCACCGCGGTCGCGCCGTCCCGCCCGAGCGCCAGACCGGCCGGATAGGAGGCCTCGAGACCCGGTACGGCGATCTCGTCGGGCCCGCCCTCGAAGGGCTGCCGCCGCCAGACGCCGAACTCGTCGCCGTCCTTGTCGTCGAACCACCAGACCCAGGCGCCGTCCGGGGTGAGCACACCGTCCGTGGTGCCGTTGGGCCGGTCGGTGACCTGGCGCTGACCGCCGGTCGACCGGTCCCAGGCGTACAGCTCGTACGTCCCCGTCGCGTTCGAGACGAACAGGGAGCGGTGGGGGGCGTCCTCGGCCCAGTCGGGCAGGGAGACGCGCGGTGCGCGGAACCGCTTCTCCCAGTCGGGCATGGCTTCTGCGTCGCTGCTCATGGCCCCTATCAAACCCGAGATCAGCACCCCTCCACACCACCTGGGTGATCAGGACCGCGAGGAAGGGCTCGAAGTGTCCGGACCCCGCGACCGGCGGCGCCGCCCGGGCCCCGTACCGTGGACGGCGTGTACCGGTTCCTGCTGACGCCCCGCTGGTGGGGGATCAACGTCTTCGTGCTGCTCGCCATCCCGTTCTGCGTGTTCATGGGCTCCTGGCAGCTGGGCCGGTTCGAGGAACGGCTGGACAACCACCGCAGCGCCGGCGAGCGGGCGCAGGAGGACCGGCGGCAGCGGGCCCGGCCGCTGGCCGAACTGCTCCCCGTGGACAAGGCGACCTCCGGCGACCAGGCCACCGCCACCGGCCGCTACGCCGACCAGCTGCTGGTCCCGGACCGCGACCTGGACGGCCGGAGCGGCTACTACGTGCTGACGCTGCTGCGCCCCGACGAGGGCGGCAAGGCCCTGCCCGTGGTGCGCGGCTGGCTGCCCGGGACGCCCGACCCGGCGAAGGCCCCGGCCCCGCCGTCCGGCGAGATCACCGTCACCGGCGCGCTCCAGGCCTCGGAGACACCCGGCGACAACGGCGTGAGCGACCGGGGCGGCCTGCCGTCCGGCCAGACCGCCGCGATCAGCTCGGCCTCGCTGGTCAACCTGGTGCCGTACGGCGTCGAGGACGCGTTCGTCACCCTCAACCGGGGCGACTCCGGCATGACGGCGGTCCCCCCGAGGGCGGCGGCGCAGACCGGACTGGACGCCAAGGCGTTCCAGAACCTCGGCTACACCGCCGAGTGGTTCGTCTTCGCCGGCTTCGTGGTCTTCATGTGGTTCCGGCTGCTGCGCCGCGAGGCGGAGACGGCGCGGGACGCGGAGCTGGGGCTGCTGCCCGAGGACCCGCGGCCGACGACCGCCGCCGGCACCCCGGCCACGGCGGACGACGCCCCGGCGCAGGACGTCCGGGCCTAGGGTCCTTCTGACGGATCCCGCGGCGTCGCGACGCCCGGCACCGCACTCCCCCACTGCCTCAAGGGCGTCGGGGGTACCCCCAGCCGCACGGCGCGAAGGGACAGCCGGCTCCGCCACACGACCCTCCGCACCGCACACCGATCGCACGCACCGAACCCCGCTCCTGCTCCCACGGAGATCCGTCAGAGAGGCCCTGGCCCCGCCCCCGGCCCCGGCACCGTCCGCCGGTCCGGGTGTAAGGCCCTACGACCCCGACAGCATGCCCGTCCGGTAGACCGTCCCCGCGCAGGCGTCGGGCACGGTCGTGGACACGCTCGGCCCCCCGGCCTCGGCGGTGTAGGACACCCCGACGCTGCCCGCGGTGCCCCCGTCCTCGGTGAGGAGCTGCGTGGACACGCCCGGCTCCCCGGTGGTGGTGGTCCCCTCGGTGGTGCTGCCGGTGCTGTCGGTCGGGGTGGGCGTCGGCGTCGCTCCGCCGGTGTCACCGCCCCCGGTGCCGCCGCCGCTGCCGGTCCCCGTGCCGCCGCCGCTGCCGCCGCCGCTGCCGGTGTCGGTGGAGCAGGCCTCGGAGGGCACCCAGGCGAACCTCACCTCGTAGGCCGCGCCGGGCAGCAGGACGAGCCGGCCGACCTCCAGGGAGGGGTCGGGCAGGCCGACCGCCGCGTCCCCGGCGGCGTGGTTCGCGAGGGAGACACGGGTGGGGTCGGTGGCGCCCTGCGCGACGGGGGTCACCGTGCCTGCGCCGCCGACCTGGCAGCTGCCGTCGGAGACGTTGGTGACGCGGAAGCCGCCGTAGACCGCGCCCGTGGAGTCGGGGGCGCCGGCCTGGCCGCTGGCGGAGAGCTGGTCCGCGGTGCACGCGGGCGCGTCCGCCTGGGCGCTGGCGGTCGGGTCGGCGCTGCTGCCCGAGTCGGGGCCGGTGGTGGCGCCCTGCTCCTGCTCGTCCGAGGCGGTGTCGCCGTCGGGGCTGCCGTCGGTGCGTCCGCCGGTGCCGCCCCCGGCGGCGTCGCCGCCGCCCTGGCTCTCGCCCTCGCCCGCCCCGCCCTGGGCCGCCGAGCCGTGCCCGGCGATGGAGGGGTTGGCGTCGGGGCCGGCGACCCCGGTGACATGCACCAGGGCGGGCACGGCGGTGCCGAGGAACAGCGCGGCGGCGGCCATGCCGACGGCGGCCTGGCGCTTGCGGGCCCGGCGCGCGGGGACGGCCCGGCGCAGATGGTCGAGCGTGCCGTCGCGCGGTTCGACGTCCTGCACGGCGTCGTGCAGCATCCGGCGCAGGGCCAGCTCGTCCGACCCGAGCCCCTCGGAGCTCTGTTCGTCGAGGTGGTCGTTCACAGTTCGGTTCCCAGCGTGCGGTTGCTTCGGCTCCTGCTCCGGTTGCGGAGCCCGGCCCGGCGCATGGTCCCCCGGCCCATGACGTGACACGGCGTCCTCGCCGCGCTCCCTGCCCTCCCGACCGTCCATGTTCTCGGCGTTCTCGCTCATTTCGTCGACGCCTCCATCGCGAGGCGCAGGGCCGCGATGCCGCGGGAGCCGTACGCCTTCACGGAGCCCAGGGATATGCCGAGCGTCTCGGCGACCTGGGCCTCGGTCATGTCGGCGAAGTAGCGCAGCACCAGCACCTCGCGCTGACGGCGCTGGAGGCCCTTCATCGCCTTGATGAGGTCGCGCCGCTCCAGGGAGTCGTACGCGCCCTCCTCGGCGCTGGCCATGTCCGGCATCGGCTTGGAGAGCAGCTTCAGGCCGAGGATGCGGCGGCGCAGCGCGGAACGGGAGAGGTTGACGACGGTCTGCCGCAGATAGGCGAGCGTCTTCTCCGGGTCGCGGACCCGCTTGCGGGCGGAGTGGACCCGGATGAACGCCTCCTGGACGACGTCCTCGCAGGAGGCGGTGTCGTCGAGCAGGAGCGCGGCGAGTCCGAGGAGGGAGCGGTAGTGGGCGCGGTAGGTCTCGGTGAGGTGGTCGACGGTGGTGCCGGCCGCCACGGCCTCGTCGGCGCCGTCACGCTGGCTGGGGATGCGGGCGGGCCGCGCTGCGGGCATGGGCGCGATCACCGGCATGCCGCCGGGCGCGCCGGAGGCGCGGGGGCGTTGGGGCCGGCGGACGGGCGGCCGCAGGGCCGTGCCGCGCGGGGCCACACTGAAGTCGAGTACCTCTGCCACGCCAGTTGGACACGCTTCCCCCCGTGGGGGTTGTACGTGCCGGGCGTCACTTTTGCGCCGGCCGGTCTCCGTGACGGTGCGCCCGACAACGTTCTCACGCCGGCCGGCGCGGCCGACGGAGCCTCAGATGCCCACATGCGTCCCGCTCTTCCCCTATGTCCGAGCGAGCGGCCGTCCCCACGCCCGCTCTCGGCGTCCCCACGCCTGGATGAATGCGTCTCCACACCCGCGAGGGCGACCGCAAAGACGCTCCCCGCCCTCCGCGTGGTTGCGGTGGACGGGGAGAAAATCTTCGAACGCCCCCGGTATCCGGATCAAGTGGCCCGGACCATCGTCCGGATCACATGCTCACGCAGATCCTACAAATCGAACACGGGAGATCGACAGAGTTTTCGGGAGCGGGCGCCTACGACGGGAACTCCGCCGCGACGAGCTCGGCGATCTGGATGGTGTTCAGGGCCGCCCCCTTGCGCAGGTTGTCCCCGCAGACGAACAGCTCCAGGGTGGTCGGGTCGTCCAGGGCCCGGCGCACCCGGCCGACCCAGGTCGGGTCGGTGCCGACCACGTCGGCGGGGGTCGGGAACTCCCCGGCGGCCGGGTTGTCGAAGAGCACGACGCCGGGCGCGGTCGCGAGGATCTCGCGGGCGCCGGAGACGGTGACGTCCTGCTGGAAGCGGGCGTGGACGGTCAGCGAGTGCGTGGTGACGACGGGGACCCGTACACAGGTCACGGCGACCGGCAGCTTCGGCAGCCCGAGGATCTTGCGGGACTCGTCCCGCACCTTCATCTCCTCCGAGGACCACCCGTCCTCGCGCCAGGTCCCGGCCCACGGCACCACGTTCAGCGCGACCGGCTCCGGGAACGGCCCGGTGTCGTCCCCGACGGCCCGCCGTACGTCACCGGGGTGCGTCCCCAGCTCCGTACCGGCGACCAGGGACAGCTGCCGGCGCAGGGTGTCCACCCCGGCCTTCCCGGCCCCGCTCGCCGCCTGGAACGCCGTCACCACCAGCTCGCGCAGGCCGAACTCGGCGTGCAGCGCGCCCAGGGCGACGATCATGGACAGGGTCGTGCAGTTGGGGTTGGCGACGATCCCTCGCGGCCGCATCCGTACGGTGTGCGGATTGACCTCGGGCACCACGAGGGGCACCTCCGGGTCCATCCGGAAGGCCGCGGAGTTGTCGACGACGACGGCGCCGCGCGCCACGGCGACGGGCGCCCACAGCGCGGCGATGTCGTCGGGCACGTCGAACATCGCGATGTCGACCCCGTCGAAGACCTCCTCCGACAGGGCCAGCACCTCGATCTCCTCCCCGCGCACGGTCAGCTTGCGGCCGGCCGAGCGCGGGGAGGCGACGAGTCGGATCTCGCCCCAGACGTCCTTGTGGTGCGACAGGATCTGGAGCATGACCGTGCCGACGGCTCCGGTCGCCCCCACGACCGCGAGCGTCGGTCGTCCGGTCATCGCCCGGTGCCTCCATAGACGACGGCCTCGTCGCTGTCGGAGTCCAGTCCGAAGGCGGTGTGCACGGCGCGCACGGCCTCGTTGACGTCGTCGGCCCGCGTGACGACCGAGATACGGATCTCGGAGGTCGAGATCAGCTCGATGTTCACACCGGCGTCGGACAGCGCGGTGAAGAAGTCCGCGGTGACCCCGGGGTTGGTCTTCATGCCCGCGCCCACCAGCGAGATCTTCCCGATCTGGTCGTCGTAGCGGAGGGACTCGAAGCCGATGCCGGCCTTGGACTTCTCCAGGGCGTCGATGGCCTTGCGGCCCTCGGCCTTGGGCAGCGTGAAGGAGATGTCCGTCAGGCCCGTGGCCGCCGCCGACACGTTCTGCACGATCATGTCGATGTTGACCTCGGCGTCGGAGATCGCGCGGAAGATCGCGGCGGCCTCACCCGGCTTGTCCGGCACGCCGACGACCGTGATCTTGGCCTCGGAGGTGTCGTGCGCGACACCGGAGATGATGGCCTGCTCCACCGTCTTGTCCCCTTGCTTGATCGGCTCACTGCTCACCCACGTGCCCTGGAGTCCGCTGAAGCTGGACCGCACGTGGATCGGGATGTTGTACCGCCGGGCGTACTCCACACAGCGGTGGAGCAGCACCTTGGACCCGGACGAGGCGAGCTCCAGCATGTCCTCGAACGAGATCCAGTCGATCTTCTTGGCCTTCTTCACCACACGCGGATCGGCGGTGAACACCCCGTCGACGTCGGTGTAGATCTCACAGACCTCGGCGTCGAGGGCGGCGGCGAGCGCCACGGCCGTCGTGTCCGAACCACCGCGCCCGAGGGTGGTGATGTCCTTGCTGTCCTGGCTGACGCCCTGGAAGCCCGCGACGATGGCGATGTTGCCCTCGTTCAAGGAGTCCCGGATGCGGCCCGGCGTGACATCGATGATCCGGGCTTTGTTGTGGACCGAGTCGGTGATGACACCTGCCTGGCTGCCGGTGAAGCTCTGGGCGCTGTGGCCCAGGCTTTTGATCGCCATGGCCAGCAGGGCCATGGAGATCCGCTCTCCGGCGGTCAGCAGCATGTCGAGCTCGCGCCCGGCAGGGATCGGGGATACCTGCTCGGCGAGATCGATCAGCTCGTCCGTCGTGTCGCCCATCGCGGAAACCACGGCCACCACCTGGTGGCCGTTCTTCTTCGCTTCCACGATCCGCTTGGCGACGCGCTTGATGCCCTCGGCATCGGCTACGGAGGAGCCTCCGTACTTCTGCACGACAAGGCCCACGTGCGCTCCTCGCTCAGTCCGTCGTTTTCCCGCATATACGCCCGTGTACTGCGGGTCGGTTCAGTCTATCGAGCGCCCGAAATTCACCCTCGGGGTATCGCATGGTGAGATCCCGGCGCGCCGCCCAGGACCCTGCCCTGCGCGGGGCCCGGCACTCGGGAAAGTGGCTCAGCTCACTCGCGGGGCCATGGGGGCGACGGCGGAGGCGGCGGCCCGGTCCGGAGGGCCCGACGACGGTGACGAGGGTTCCGGCCTGCCGAACTCGACGACGGGGCGTCGGTCGCGGGAACGTCGGCGGCCCCGGCCATCACCTGCTGTGCGTCGCGCCGGGTGTCACTCCCGGCCGAGGCCCAGTGGGCCCGCGATCTCCTCCGTCATCACCCGGCCCGCCTCGAACTCCAGCGTCTCGTCGCCCATCGTCTGGTCGGTGTCGAGGCCGTCCAGTTCCTCGAGCGGCTGGTTGAGGCGGATGTGGGCGAGCACCGAGTGCAGTGCGCGCAGGGTCGCCGACGCGGTCGAGCCCCAGTTGGAGAAGTAGGAGAACTGCCACCACCACAGGGCCTCGGTGGTGCGGCCCGCGCGGTAGTGGGCCATGCCGTGGCGCAGGTCGGTGATGACATCGGTGAGGTCGTCCGAGATCCGGGCCGGGACGGGCGCCTTGCGGGGCTCGTAGGGGTCGAAGACCTCGGAGTAGACGTCGACCGGGTCCAGCATCCGGGCGAGGTTCTCACGGAGCTGGTCCACGTCCGGCTCGAAGCCGGGGTCGGGCTCGTAGCGCTCGTCGGGGACGATGTCCTCGTGGGCGCCGAGGCGGCCGCCGGCCAGCAGCAGCTGGGAGACCTCCAGCAGCAGGAAGGGCACCGCCGACTCCGGCTCGTCGCCCTTGGCCACCTCGGAGACCGCGACCAGGAAGCTTTCCACCTGGTCCGCGATCTGGACCGCGAAGTCGTCCGGGTTCTGGCCGGTCGCGTGCAGCGTGGCGTCAGACATCTAGAAGTCGTCTCCCCTCGAAGGCGCGGCCGAGGGTGACCTCGTCCGCGTATTCCAGGTCGCCGCCCACCGGGAGGCCGCTGGCCAGGCGGGTGACCTTGAGGCCCATGGGCTTGATCATGCGGGCGAGGTACGTGGCCGTGGCCTCGCCTTCCAGATTCGGGTCCGTGGCCAGGATCAGCTCCGTGACCGTCCCGTCGGCCAACCGCGCGAGAAGTTCTCGTATACGCAGGTCGTCCGGGCCCACGCCCTCGATCGGGCTGATCGCCCCGCCGAGCACGTGGTACCGGCCGCGGAACTCACGTGTGCGCTCGATGGCGACGACGTCCTTGGGCTCCTCGACCACACAGATCACCGTCGCGTCGCGGCGGGTGTCACGGCAGATGTTGCACAGCTCCTCCTGCGCGACGTTCCCGCACATCGCGCAGAAGCGGACCTTCGCCTTGACCTCCATCAGGGCGTGGGCGAGGCGCCGTACGTCGGCCGGTTCGGCCTGAAGCACGTGGAAGGCGATCCGCTGCGCGCTCTTGGGACCGACGCCGGGCAGCCGACCCAGCTCGTCGATCAGGTCCTGGACCACGCCTTCGTACAACGGACTGCCGTCCTTCCTCGTGCCTTCACTACGTACGGTAGATGCCGTCCCCCTGTCTTAGAAAGGCAGACCGGGGATCCCGCCGCCGAGACCCTGGGCGAGCGGGCCGAGCTTCTGCTGCTGGAGCTGCTGGGCGTTCTCGTTCGCCGCGTGGACCGCCGCGACGATCAGGTCGGCGAGGGTCTCGGTGTCCTCCGGGTCCACCGCCTTGGGGTCGATGCGCAGCCCGCGCAGCTCGCCGGAGCCGGTGACCGTCGCCCGCACCAGACCGCCGCCCGCCTGGCCGTCGACCTCGGTCCTGGCCAGTTCCTCCTGGGCCGTCGCCAGGTCCTGCTGCATCTTCTGGGCCTGCTGGAGCAACTGCTGCATGTTGGGCTGGCCGCCACCGGGGATCACGATCTGCTCTCCTCTGTCGTCTCTGCGGACGGGGGCTTCTTCCCGTTCGGCACGAGCCTACGTGGTCGCCGAGGCCATCGCCCCGTCACTCTTTCGAGTGAGTCGACTGTCGGTCCTATACCTGATCAAGGCCCACTTCCGGGCGGAAAAGCTGCGAAACCCTCCACTTCGCCACCCATTGGGCGGTAGGAAGGATCCGGCGCATCAGCATCACGTGTCACGTGAGCGCCGTCGGGGGTGTCCTCCACGCCGTGCGGGCCGTGGGAGAGCGTCACGCACCGTGATCACCGTGATCAGTAGGGAGTGCCGGGTGGGTCAGCCGGAGATGCAGCCCGAGGGGCCGCCGCAGGACGGGCGCGGCGACGGTGCGGCGGCACTGCGGCCGGGCGATCTGACCGGCCGGATCTTTCCCCACGGGGACTGGGGGGAACCCGCCGAGCGGCTCGACGAGCTGTACCGGTGGGTGGAGAGGGGTGCCCTGGAGACCGCCGCCTGGTATCTCGGCGACCGGGTGTGGAAGCGGCGGAGCGCCCGCGCCCTGCGGACGGGCGCGGCCGTGGGGGCGGTCGCCGGGGCGGCGCTGCCGCTGCTGGACCTCACGGGCGTGGTGGGCGGGGTCGCTCCCTGGGGCTATCTCGCCCTGCTGGTGGCGGTCGCCTGCGTGGGCGTCGACCGGTTCTTCGGCGTCACCTCGGGCTGGATAAGGGACGTGGCCACCGCCCAGGCCGTGCAGCGGCGGCTCCAGGTCCTCCAGTTCGACTGGGCCTCGGAGAGCGTGCGGGAGGTGCTCGGCCCCGCCGACGGCACCGCCGGGGAGGCCGCCGAGCGCTGTCTCGCCGTGCTGCGCCGCTTCTCCGAGGACGTCACCGAGCTCGTCCGCGCCGAGACGGCCGACTGGATGGTCGAGTTCCGTACGGGTCCGGCGCCCCTGGGCATCCAGTCCGCCGTCCCCGCCGGGGCCCGGCCGCAGGACACCAACGTCCTCAACGGCCGCTTCCCCCTCCCCCCGAACGGCCCGGCCCGCCCGAACATGCCCCGGCAGCGGCCGCCCGAGCCCAGGTGAGCGCAGCCGGGCCCGGCACACCAGCCGGGGCCGGCGCCCCAGACGGGCCTGGCACCCGGACGAGCCAGGTCCTCAGCCGGGGCGGGCGCCCGGCGACCCCGGCACCCCTGGTGACCCCGGCGGGCCCGGTACCCGGAGACGCGCCCCGCCGCCCGGACCCCGTCAGGCGCAGGCCTCCCCGCGGCTCGCGCACGGCACCATCACACCGGACGCGACGATGCCGAGGAGCGCGGTGCCCACGGCGATGACGTTCTCTGTGCTCAGCAGCTCCACCGTGGGCGCCCCCGCCGCTCCCCAGAACCTGACAGGGGGTCACGCTACGGCGGGACGGCGGCGCGGTCCGCCGCCGTCCCCGGAAGTTCGCCCAAGCGTCATCCGCGGCGGTACGTCAGCTCCTCCCCTGTGGACGTGTTCACCCGCCGCAGGGTGCCGTCGGACTGCAGCGTGACCTCGGAGGCCGCGCCGGGCGTGCAGGAGGAGGCGGGCTCGCCGACGGTGACCGTGGAGGGGCTGATCGCGAGCGGCCCGTCCGCGCCCGGCTCCTCGCTGAGCCGCGCCTCGAACACACAGCGGTAGGTGCCGCTCCCGGCGGGGCCCTCGGCGACCAGGGTCAGCACCGTGTCGCCGACCTCGCCCTGCCCGATGGTCAGCACGCGGGTGTTGTGGCCGCTCTCGTTGTCGATGGCGGCGGTCCAGGTGCCGACGTACTCCTCGGGGACGACGCCGTCGGCCGGGGCGTCGGAGGCCGGGCCGGAGGAGCCGGCGGACGGCGTGGGGTCGCCGGTGGCCGGTCCGGGGGTGGTGGGGGCGCCGGTGGCCGAGGGGGTGGGGCCGCCCTTGGCGTCGTCGTCGCCGTCGCCGCCGTTCATCAGGGCGTACACCGACCCGCCCGCGGCGAGCGCGACGACCAGGGCGACCGCGACGAGCACGGCGGTGGCCCGCCCGTTGCGGCGCCCGGACCCGGGCTCGGGCGGCGGGGGGCCGTAGAGCGTCGGGCTCATACCGCCGTGGGCGTTCCCGTGGCCGCCCCACGCCGGTGGCGCGGGGGGCGTGCCCCAGCCCGCGGCGCCCGGCCCGGGAGTGCCGTACCCGTGCCCGCCGGGGCCCGGCTGGGGATGGCCGTACGCCGGGGGCGGCGCGTACGCGGGATGCGGGGGGCCCGGCCGCGGCCCCGGCCCGGCGGCGGCCGGCAGGCGATCGGACGGGGTGCCCGGCGGCGGCCCGAAGGCGGGTGCGGAGTCGTCACCGGCGGGCGCGTGCTCGGGCGAGGCGGCGGGCGGCGCGGGAGGGACGGCGCCCGGGGCACCGTGCGCACCGGCCGGTGGAGCGCCGGGCACGTGCGGGAGAGCGGCCGGCGCTCCACCGGCCGGGAAGCCGCCCGGGAGCGCCGGGAGGGCAGGCGGCGCGGCGGGCGCGCCGGGAAGCGCGGGGGCACCCGCACCGCCCGGCGGCAGCGCGGGGGCACCGGGACCCCACGCGGCGACTGGCACCTCCGGGTCCTCCGAGTCCAGCAACTGCACGGCGTGACGCCCCAGTTGGGCCACCAGGGCGCCCGGCAGCCACGGGTCGCGCGACCGGCCGTCGGACACCGTGTCCTCCGCCCCGGTGCGCTGGAGGATGTGGTCGAGGGCGGGCCGGGCGCCCGGGTCCTTCCTCAGGCAGTCGCGGACGAGGTCGGCGATCCCCTCGGGGACACCCGTGAGGTCCGGCTCGTCCTGGGCGATGCGGAACATCAGCGCGTGCACGCCGCTGTCGGCGCCGCCGAACGGCAGGGTGCCGGTGGCGGCGTAGGCGAGGACGGAACCGAGGCAGAAGACGTCGCAGGCCGGGGTGATGCGGTCGCCGCGGACCTGCTCGGGGGCCATGAAGCCGGGCGACCCGATGAGCGCGCCGGTCCGGGTCAGCCCCGCGTCGGTGACGGTCTCCAGGGCGCGGGCGATGCCGAAGTCGATGACCCGCGGCCCGTCGATGGTGACCAGCACGTTGGACGGCTTCAGGTCCCGGTGGACGATCCCGGCGGCGTGGATGTTCCTGAGCGCGTGCGCGAGACCGGCCGCGAGGATGCGCACCGACCGCTCGGGCAGCGCCCCGTGGTCGTGCCCGACGACCCGCTGCAGGCTCGGCCCGGCGACATAGCCGGTGGCCACCCACGGCACCTCGGCCTCGGTGTCGGCGTCCAGCACGGGCGCGGTCCAGTACCCGCCGACCCGCTGGGCGGCCCGCACCTCCTGCCGGAACCGCTCCCGGAACTCCTCCTGGGCGGCCAGGTCCCGCTTCACGAGCTTCACGGCGACCGTGCGCCCGCGGTCGGACCGGGCGAGATACACCTGCCCCATCCCGCCCGCGCCCAGCCGTGCCAGCAAGCGGTACGCGCCGATCCTCAGTGGATCTCCCGCCCCGAGCTTCTCCACCGCAGGCCCTCCCCGGCCACGCCAGTGCGACAGCCCCACGATAGTGCGGCAAACGGCGAGGTGAACGGCCCGGTGTCTACGGTTGCGTAACAGCCGGTGCGCTCGTCGCCGCGCCCGCGGCCGGACGGCTCCCGGCGCCCGCTCCGGTACCCGGCCCCATCTCCTCCAGCACCCTCGACAGCCGCTCCAGCGTCTCCACGGCCGCGGCCAGCTCGCCCTCCCCGAAGGCCGCCGCGAGCCGGTCGGCGAACGCCGCGTGACCTGGGTCGATACGGCCGACCGCGGCGAACCCGGCCTCGGTCGGCGCGAGCAGCTTGGCGCGGCGGTGCGCCGGGTTGACGCGGTACTCGGCGAGCCCGCGCTCCACCAGCAGGTCGGCGACGCGCTGGACGCTCTGCCGGGTGATGCCCATGGCCCGCGCGATGCCGGACACGGGCAGCGGCTCGCGCAGCACCGCGCCGAGCACCTGCCACCAGGCCGCGGTCAGCCCGGCGGGCGCGGCCAGTTCCTCGGCGATGCCCAGGAACTGGCCGTTGAGCCGGAACACGCCGAGCGCCGCGCGGCTGAACAGGTCCTGGCGTTCCCTGCTCACGCCGCGCCCGCCTGCTCCAGGACCGCGTAGGCCCCGGCGTCGGAGTCGTGGAACAGCCGGTACCAGGCCTCGAGCACCTCGCCGTCGAAGACGCCGAGCAGACGCAGGACCTCCCGGGCGAAGGCGACGGGTTCGGTGGGACCGGCGGTGACGAGGGCGCCCGCGCCGGACCGGTCGGTGACCGCGTCCGTGTCGGCGTACCGCTCGCCGCCGCCGTAGCCCGTGGCGGCCAGGTAGAAGGAGACGGCGCTGGTGTGCGCACGGTCGTCGAGCAGCCCCTCGCGGGCGAGCCCGGCGGTGGCGCCGCAGATGGCGGCGACGGGGACGCCGGCGGCGAGGAACTCACGCGCCTTGCGGGCGAACGGGGCGAGGTCGTCCGAGGTGTCCCAGAGGTCGGCGCCCGGGAGGATCAGCAGCGAGCTGTCCTCGGGCCGCAGCGCGTCGAGCGCCAGGTCGGGCGTCACGCGCAGTCCGCCGATGCTGCGGACCTCCTTCTCCGTGGCCCCGACCGTGCGGATCTCGTGGCCGCCGCGGGCCAGGTGGGCGGTGGCGTGACCGGTCTCCCAGTCGGCGAAGGTGTCGTAGACGGCGTGGTGCACGGGCTTGCGGACGGCGGTGCTCATGGTTCCTCCTCCGGGCCGTTCTCCTTATGACAGAAGACTGTCACTTCGACAGCCTCCTGTCAACTATCGAAGGACCCGGTCACACGGGCCCTGCTCGACAACCTGTCGCGGAAAGCCCCGGCCCGCAGACAGGACGCCCATACCGGTTCCGCATCGCGGACACCTACGCTCCCCGGCATGACCCCTCAGCCCAACCCCGAAGCCGGCGCCGCAGTGAAGGCCGCGGACCGCGCGCACGTCTTCCACTCCTGGTCCGCGCAGGAGCTCATCGACCCGCTCGCCGTCGCCGGCGCCGAGGGGTCGTACTTCTGGGACTACGACGGCAGGCGGTACCTCGACTTCACCAGCGGGCTCGTCTACACCAACATCGGCTACCAGCACCCCGAGGTCGTAGCCGCGATCCAGGAGCAGGCCGCGAGGATGACCACCTTCGCGCCCGCCTTCGCGGTCGAGGCCCGCTCCGAGGCGGCCCGGCTGATCGCCGAGCGCACCCCGGGCGACCTGGACAAGATCTTCTTCACCAACGGCGGCGCCGACGCGATCGAGCACGCGGTGCGCATGGCCCGGCTGCACACGGGCCGCCCCAAGGTGCTCTCCGCCTACCGCTCGTACCACGGCGGCACCCAGCAGGCGGTCAACCTCACCGGCGACCCGCGCCGCTGGGCCAGCGACGGCGCCGCGGCCGGGGTCGTGCACTTCTGGGCGCCCTTCCTGTACCGCTCCCGCTTCTACGCCGAGACCGAGGAGCAGGAGTGCGCGCGGGCGCTGGAGCACCTGGAGACGACGATCGCCTTCGAGGGGCCCGCGACCGTCGCCGCGATCGTCCTGGAGACCGTCCCGGGGACGGCCGGGATCATGGTCCCGCCGCCGGGCTATCTCGCCGGGGTGCGCGAGATCTGCGACAAGTACGGCGTCGTCCTCGTCCTCGACGAGGTCATGGCCGGGTTCGGGCGGACCGGTGAGTGGTTCGCCGCCGACCACTCCGGCGTCGTGCCGGACCTGATGACCTTCGCCAAGGGCGTGAACTCGGGCTACGTCCCGCTCGGCGGTGTCGCCATCTCCGGGAAGATCGCCGACACCTTCGCCAGGCGCCCCTACCCGGGCGGTCTCACCTACTCCGGGCACCCGCTGGCCTGCGCGGCCGCCGTCGCGACCATCAAGGTCATGGCCGAGGAACGCGTCGTCGAGCACGCCGCGCACCTGGGCACGACCGTCCTGGAGCCCGCGCTGCGCGAGCTGGCCGAGCGGCACCCGAGCGTCGGCGAGGTCCGCGGCCTCGGCATGTTCTGGGCGGTCGAGCTGGTCCGGGACCGGGAGACACGCGAGCCGCTGGTGCCGTACAACGCCGCCGGGGAGGCCAACGCGCCGATGGCCGCGTTCGCCGCCGCCATGAGGTCCGGCGGGGTCTGGCCCTTCGTGAACATGAACCGCACCCACGTCGTGCCGCCCTGCAACATCACCGAGGCCGAGCTGAAGGAGGGCCTCGCCGTGCTGGACGCCGCGCTCTCGGTCGCGGACGAGCACACCAGGGGCTGACCCCGGCCCGAACGCGTAAGGTGGCGTGCTCACCGACGTGTCCGTACGGGCGTACGGACGCGCGCGAGCACGCCACCACCACGTGACGAGGGAGACACACCGACCATGTCCGGCAGCAGCGGCACCGGTGCCGCCGTCACGCGCAGCACCCTGCGGCAGCAGATCGCGGACGCGCTCCGGGACGAGGTGCTGGCGGGCCGACTGCGACCGGGCCAGGCCTTCACGGTCAAGGAGATCGCGGACCAGTACGGCGTCTCGGCGACCCCCGTGCGCGAGGCGCTGGTCGACCTGTCCGCGCAGGGCCTGCTGGAGGCCGACCAGCACCGCGGGTTCCGGGTGCGGGAGTACTCGCTCGCCGACTTCCGCGGGCTCGTCGAGGCCCGCAGCCTGGTCACCGACGGCATGTTCCACGCGCTCGGCAAGGGCCACCGCGGCTTCCACGACCCGGCCGACCCGCGCACGGCCGCCGCGCTCGCCGGGGTGCGCCGCCGCGGCGAGGAGGCCCAGCGGGCCGCGGCCGCGGGCGACCTGATCGTCCTCATCGGCTACGACCTGCGCTTCTGGCGCGAGCTGAGCGCCCTGTACGGCAACGGCTACCTCGCCGACTTCCTCCACCGGCTGCGTGTGCAGTCCTGGGTCTGCGCGGTCCAGCGGCTGCGGGGGCTCCCCGACCTGCGCGGCCGGCTGTGGGCCGGGCACACCGAACTGGTCGACGCCCTCACCCGGCGCGACACCGACACCGCGCGGGCCGTCGTGGCCGCTTACAACGCGCACTCGCTCGCGCTCATCGAAGGCGCGGCGGGGGACTGAGCGCGCGCAGGCGGGGAACCATCCGTGCACCACACCGATTAGGCTTCCCGAGCGAGCCGCCGTACCCCGTACACCGTTCCGAGCGAGGAGCCTTCTTTGGCCTGTGACCTGTGGCTGGTACCTCTCGTCGACGTGTTGTGCCACACCCCGGACAACCCGTTCGCCGACGAACTCGCGCAGTACAACCGGGTGCTGGCCGAGGCCGGGCACCCACCGGTGCCGGTGTACCAGTACATGCCCGGGCTGTCCGGCGACGTCGCCCCGGTGGCCGGCTTCGACTACGACGCGCTGCATTTCCTGCGCCGCGTCTATCTCCTCCAGATGTGCGGACTGCCCGTCACGCCCGTGGACGAACTGGGCGGCGACTACGAGCAGTTGCTGGAGATGTTCGAGACGACGGCCCAGCAGTCGCACCTGGTGTGGCACTACGACCACGCGGGCGCGTACATCCCCGTCGACTTCCCCCACCCGCTCTCCGACGAGGACATGCTGGCCGGCGGCGGCCCGCTCGGCTCCTCCCAGGCCCTGCTGCGCGAGCTGGAGATGATCGCCCCGGCCATCGGCATCGACCCGGCCAACCCCCCGGCCACGCCCCGCCCCCCCAGCAACCCCACCGGCTTGGAGGAACCGGCGATCCCCGCGCCGTACGACCCGAGCCCCTTCGCCCGTGAACGGCACGTCTGGCTGGGCCTGCACGCCGCGGCGACCCGCAGCCTCGCCCAGGGGTCGATGATCGTCTTCAGCTGAGCCGCGCCGTCAGCCGAGCTGGGCCAGGCCCTTTCGGAGGTCCTCGACGTTCATCACGGGCGTGTAGTGCACCTCCGCGCCCAGTTCCATGAAGAACGGCTCGGCCAGCTTCGGCATGTCGGAGCTGTCCTGGATGTCGAAGACGAGGTAGCAGGTCCGCTTGCCGCCCTCCACGCCGAAGTAGGCCGCCTCGGGCCGGATCTTCTCCAGATGCGCCTTGAGCAGGCCCTCGATCTTCCCG
Organism: Streptomyces sp. NPDC005017; assembly: GCF_042873115.1. NCBI lineage: Bacteria > Bacillati > Actinomycetota > Actinomycetes > Kitasatosporales > Streptomycetaceae > Streptomyces > Streptomyces sp. NPDC005017. The sequence continues at coordinate 208,650 of NZ_JBIALD010000013.1, forward strand.
TTGCGGATGAGCTCGTTCGACTTCTCGGTGTCCATCGAGGCCTTGAAGAGCATACGCATGGCAGCCACCTCTCCGTTTTCGATCACCCCTCCGCAATTTCACCCTATGCCCGGTGCGCGAGGTTCACCCGATGAGCCGGATCTCCGGCGGCCACAGCACCCCGTCGGCCAGCAGCAGGGCCGGGCCCAGATGGACGGGGCACACGTGAAGCGCGGGGCGCCGGTGGCGAAGGACCTCGAAGCGGGCCCGCTCGCCGCAGTCGGTGCCCTGGACCTCTCCGCCGTACGGGCCCTGGCACGGCGCCTCACGGAGGGGCATGACCCGATTGGAACACGGAACGGGCGCCCCCGCTTGCCGGGAGCGCCCGCACGTGCATCGGCCGGAGAGGCCGCGGCACCGGAGGGCCGCGGCCGTGGTCCGGCCTCGTCCTGGCCGTGTCCCGGCCTAGAGGAACGAGTTGATCTCGATCGTCTCGTCGCGGCCCGGGCCCACGCCGATCGCGGAGATCGGGGCGCCGGACATCTCCTCCAGCGCCTTGACGTAGTTCTGGGCGTTCTTCGGCAGGTCGGAGAACGACTTGGCCTTGGTGATGTCCTCGGACCAGCCCGGCAGGGTCTCGTAGACCGGCTTCGCGTGGTGGAAGTCGGACTGCGAGTAGGGCAGTTCCTCGACGCGCCTGCCGTCGATCTCGTAGGCCACACAGACCGGGATCTGCTCCCAGCCGGTGAGGACGTCGAGCTTGGTGAGGAAGAAGTCGGTGAGGCCGTTGACGCGGGTCGCGTAGCGGGCGATGACGGCGTCGAACCAGCCGCAGCGCCGGTCACGGCCCGTCGTCACACCCCGCTCGCCGCCGATCCGGCGCAGCGCCTCGCCGTCCTCGTCGAACAGCTCCGTCGGGAACGGACCGGCGCCGACGCGGGTGGTGTACGCCTTCAGGATGCCGATGACCCGGCTGATCTTCGTCGGGCCCACGCCCGCGCCCGTGCAGGCGCCGCCCGCGGTCGGGTTGCTGGAGGTGACGAAGGGGTACGTGCCGTGGTCGATGTCCAGCAGCGTGCCCTGGCCGCCCTCGAACAGGACCACCTTGCCGTCGTCCAGCGCCTGGTTGAGGACCAGGACCGTGTCGGTGACGTACGGAGCGAGCTTCTCCGCGTAACCGAGCAGTTCCCCGACGACCTGGTCGACGGCGATCGCGCGCCGGTTGTACAGCTTGGTCAGGAGCTGGTTCTTGCCGTCGAGCGCCGCCTCGACCTTCTGGGTCAGGATCGACTCGTCGTAGAGGTCCTGGACCCGGATGCCGACCCGGTTGATCTTGTCGGCGTAGGTCGGGCCGATGCCGCGGCCGGTGGTGCCGATCTTCCGCTTTCCGAGGAAGCGTTCCGTCACCTTGTCGACGGTGACGTTGTAAGGCGTGATGATGTGCGCGTTGCCGCTGATGAGGAGCTTGGACGTGTCGACGCCACGCTCGTTGAGCCCGCTCAGCTCGGAAAGCAGGACCGACGGGTCGACGACGACGCCGTTGCCGATGACCGGGGTGCACCCCGGCGAGAGGATGCCGGAGGGGAGAAGGTGGAGGGCATACTTCTGGTCGCCCACGACGACCGTGTGGCCGGCATTGTTGCCGCCCTGGTAACGGACCACATAGTCGACGGATCCGCCGAGCAGGTCGGTTGCCTTGCCTTTACCCTCGTCACCCCACTGAGCACCGAGCAGCACAAGTGCGGGCACGCGCGTACACCCCTTCCGGGCGGGGCATGTCCAAGGTCAGGGGCGTACGCGACACGGCTGTGCCTCGTACCCCGGCGACCTTCGTCGGCCGCAACCCGTCGGACCGGATGCCCCGGAATAGACGAAGCCCCTGGCGCAATAGCGCAAGGGGCTCTTGCACAAAGATGCTACCCGAGGAAGCGAGGCATGGCCGAGGTGGCGACTTTCGCGACGTCCGATCAGCTGCTGGTGGTGATCGATCCGGTCGCCCGGAGGATGGACGGAGAGTCCGTACGGATCGCGAAAGACGTGCTCAGCGCGGGTGCGGCGACCAAGGTGTGCCTCCCGGACGGGCCGGACGAGTTCGCCCGTGCCCTGGCGCGCCGCGGCTCGCGCCGCCCGGTCGTCGTCGGTGACGACAGCGCCCTGGTCCGCGCGGTGTCCCTGCTGCACCGGCAGCGGGAGCTGACCGACTGCGTGCTGTCGGTGGTCCCGGTCGGGGCGATGCTGACGCTGGCCGGTTCGCTGGGCGTGCCGACCGGGGCGGTCGCCGCCGCGCGGGCCGCACTGGACGGGGTGCAACGGCGGCTGGACGTCCTGGTCGACGACAGCGACGGGGTGGTCCTCGGGGGGCTGCGGATCCCGCCGGTCCACGCGGTGGTGGCGGGCGCGGGGGCGCCGGAGGGCGCGGAGAGCGGTGTGCCGTGGCTGCGGTCGGCCCGGTCGCTGGTGCGGGCGCTGGGGGCCACCCGGCCGTCCCGTGAGCCCGCCGTCGCGCCGCCCGCGGCGGGTCCGGCGCGGCTGCGGGTCGAGGTCGACGGGGTGACCCTGGTGGACCTGGACCAGCCGGTGCGGGAGGTCGTCGTGACGCCGGGTCCCGTCGGGTCGGCGGCCGTGGAGGTCCACCCGGTCCCGGTGGGCGCGGAGGCCGTGCCCCTGCGCACGACGGGCCGCCAGATCACCGTCTCCGGCGCCGACTTCCGCTACCGCGCCGACGCGACGGTCTCCGGCCCGGTCCGCCGCCGCACCTGGACCCTCAGAGAGGGAGCGCTGGGCCTGATGCTCCCGGGCTGACCCGCACACCCGCGCAGGGACAGCCGCCGACGGCGGTCGGCGACGGCGGTCGGCGACGGCGGTCGGCGGCGGCGGTCGACGACGGCGGTCCTGGGGGCGGCGGTCGACGACGGCGGTCCTGGGGGCCGCGTTCGGGTCGGCGACAACGAGCGGGCCCGCGAGATCTTCCGGCGCACGGGCGGCCGGTCGGCCCTGACGGAGACCTTCCTCGCCCCCGTGGCGGGCTTCTTCGGTCTGGTCGCCACGCTGTACGTGGTGGCGTCCGTGCCGCGCCCGCAGAGCGGGGAGACCTCGGGACGGGCGGAACCCCTGCCGGCCGCCCCCTTCGGTCATCTGCCCAGGCTGTCGGGCGGGCGAGACGGCCTGGGCGCCGGTGGCGGCCCTGACGCTGTTCGCCGCGGCGCTGGTGGGCGCGGGCCCGGCGGGGATCCGGCGACGGGACCCGCTCAGCGGCTGAGCGGGTCCCGGACCGCGGCCGGGGTATCGCGCGCGCCCCCCGGGGCGCCTCACCGCACCTCGACCGCGAGTCCCTCCAGCCCCCGGATCACGAAGTTCGGCTTGCGCCGGGGCTCCTCGGCGAGCCGCAGGGCCGGGGCGCGCTCCAGCAGGGCCGTCATGGAGGCGGCGAGCTCCAGCCGCGCCAGCGGGGCGCCGATGCAGTAGTGGATGCCGGCGCTGAAGGAGATGTGCGGGTTCTCGGCGCGGGTGAGGTCGAGGCGCTCCGGGTCGGCGAACACCGCCGGGTCGTGGTTGGCCGAGCCGAAGAGCAGGGCGAGTTCCGCGCCGCGCGGGACGACCGTCCCGTCGATCTCGATCTCGTCCAGCACCCAGCGCTCGAACAGCTGGAGCGGGGTGTCGTACCGCATCAGCTCCTCGATCGCGGCGGACACCAGGGTGTGGTCGGCGCGCAGCGCGGCGAGCTGGCCGGGGTTGCGGAACAGCGCGTACCAGCCGTTCACCGTGGCGTTCACGGTGGCCTCGTGACCGGCGTTCAGCAGCAGGACACAGGTCGAGATCATCTCCTGCTCGCTGAGCCGGTCGCCCTCGTCGTGGGCCGCGATCAGACCGGAGATCAGATCGTCGCCGGGCTCCTTGCGGCGCGCGGCGATCAGCTCCCGCAGGTACTCCGAGAACTCGACGGACGCCCGTACCGCACGGGTGGCCGCGTCCTCGGACGGGTTCAGCTCGTACATCCCGCAGATGTCCGCCGACCAGGGCCTGAGCGGCGCGCGGTCCGCCTCCGGCACCCCCAGCATCTCCGCGATCACGGCCACCGGCAGCGGCTCGGCCACGTCCGCGAGCAGATCCCCGCCCCCGGCGGCGACGAGCCGGTCCACCAGCTCACCCGCCAGCCGCTCGACGTACGGCTTCAGCCGCTCCACCGTCCGCGGCGTGAACGCCTTCGACACCAGCCGCCGGATCCGGGTGTGGTCCGGCGGCTCCAGGTCGAGCATCCCGTGGTCGTTCAGCGTGTGGAACGGCTCGTGCGCCGGGTCGGGCGCGGTCCGCCCGAACTCCTCGTGCGTGAACCGGTGCTGGTACGTCCGCCCCAGCCGTCTGTCCCGCAGCAGCGCCGACACGTCCGCGTGGTGCGGCACCAGCCACTGGCCGGTGGGCTCGAAGTACAGGACCCGCCCCTCGTCCCGCAGCTGGGCGTAGGCGGGGTACGGGTCCGCGAGAAACGCCGGGTCCCAGGGGTCGAACGCGAGATCAGTACGGCCTGACATGCCCGGACGGTAACCCGCCCGTCCGCTCCCTGACCAGGGGGCTCGCGCCGGACGCCCCGCCGTTCGCACCCCTGCGGGAAACACCCTCCCCGAGATCCACACACGCCTCTACGATCACGCCATGCCGATCACGCCACCGTCCGTGCCCGTGCTGCGGGGCCGCGGCGACACCTCTCTCACCTTCGAGGGCCCGGCCCTGATCCTGCGCCGGCGCGAGAAGGAGCTCGAGATACCCCTGGCGGCCGTCGCCCGGATCCACGCTGCGCGGCGGGTGGTCGAGGTCCAGCTGAGGTCGCCGGGCGGGAAGCCGGCCGCCCACCGGGTCGAGGACGTCAGCGACGCCGCCGCCGGCGCTTTCGTCGCGGCGGTCGAAGAGGCCCTGGCCACGGTCACCGACCCGGCCCCGGACGGGTCCGCGCTGGTCACCGTGCGCACCCCGGACGCCGGCAGCTGGAAGGCCAGGAAGCGGCGGACGGTCCGGCTGGTCTGGGCGGCACTGCTGCTCGTGCTCTGCGCGGAGACCGTGACCGTCACCCTCGTCGGCGATCCCGTGGCCTCGGTCGCGGTGTGGACGCTCGGCCTCACCACCGGGCTGCTGGCCCACGCGGCGGTGGTCACCCTGCCCTTCGGCCACGGGATGTGGCGGCTGCCCAGGCACGGCGTCACCGTCGTCGCGCAGTACGGGGGCTACATCGACGGAATGCACGTGTACGACTTCACCGACCTCAAAGGCGACAGGTTCGCGTACACCCCGGCCGGCTACCGCGGGGACCGGGTCGAGGTCGTCTACGACCCCGCCGAGCCCCTCAACGGCAGCGCCCGGGACCAGCTCGTCGGACGGGGGGCCATGCTGGTGCTCCCGGTCCTCGCCGGCTTCTTCGCCCTGCTCGGGCTGGTGCTGACCCTGCTGGTCGTCCCCCTGGCGATCTACGCGTGACCGGGGCGGCGGCCAGGCCCCCGGCTCACCCCGGCACGACCAGCCGCGCCTCGTACGCGAACACCGCCGCCTGCGTTCGGTCCCTGAGCCCCAGCTTCACCAGGATCCGGCTCACATGCGTCTTGATCGTCGACTCGGCGACCACCAGCCGCTCCGCGATCTCGGCGTTGGACAGCCCCTGGGCGATCAGCACCAGCACCTCGGTCTCCCGCTCGGTGAGCTCGCCGTAGGCGCCCGCCGTCTGCGCCGCCCTGCGCGGGGTGTCCGACATCTTCGCGAACTCACTGATCAGCCGCTTGGTCACCGAAGGGGCGAGCAGGGCCTCCCCTTCGGCCACCACCCTGACCCCGTCGGCCAGTTGGCGCGCCGAGGCGTCCTTCAGCAGAAAGCCCGACGCCCCGGCCCGCAGGGCCTGGTACACGTACTCGTCCAGGTCGAACGTCGTCAGCACCAGCACCCTCGCCGAACCGTCCGCCGCCACGATCTCCCGGGTCGCCTCGATGCCGTTCAGCTCGGGCATGCGGATGTCCATCAGAACGACGTCCGGGGCGAGTTCACGGACCTTGGCCACCGCCTCGCGGCCGTTGACCGCCTCCCCCACGATCTCGATGCCCGGCATCGCGTTGAGCAGGACGGAGAAGCCCTCCCGCACCATCATCTGGTCGTCGGCGATCAGTACCCGGATGGTCATGCCCCGCCCCCGCTCGCCGCCGCGACCGGCAGGAACACCGTCACCTCGTAGCCGCCCTCGGGGGTGGCCGCCGCGGTCATCCCGCCGTTCAGCATGGTGACCCGCTCGCGCATACCGGTGATGCCGTGCCCGGCGCCCGGCGAGGGCTTCACCAGCCCCGGCGCGGGCGGCGGGCCGTTGACCACGCGCAGGCCCAGACCGCCGAGCACATAGCCGATCTCCACCCGGGCCGTCGCGCCCGGCGCGTGCCGCAGGACGTTGCTCAGCGCCTCCTGCACGATCCGGTACGCCGACAGCTCCACGCCCTGCGGGAGTTCGCGGGCGGCACCGGTGACCAGCTTCTCCACGTCCAGGCCCGCGTCACGGACGTTGGCCAGCAGGGCGTCGAGGTCCGCCAGGGTGGGCTGCGGGGCGTCCGGGGCCTCGTAGTCCTCGGCGCGGACCACGCCCAGCACCCGGCGCAGCTCGGTGAGGGCGGCGACCGCGTTCTCCCGGATCGTGACGAACGCGCGCTCCAGCTCCGGGGGCGGGTTCTCCACCCGGTAGGGGGCGGCCTCGGCCTGGATGGCGACGACCGACATGTGATGGGCCACCACGTCGTGCAGCTCACGGGCGATGGTGGTGCGCTCCTCCAGCAGGGTCCGCCGGGAACGCTCCTGCTCGGTCACCGTCTGCTGGGCCGTCACCTCCTGCGCGGCCTCGCGCCGCACATGCAGCAGCGTCACCAGCAGCAAGGAGACCGCCGACAGGAACAGCATGGCCGTGGTGTCGGAGTCGTAGTACGTCTGCCGAGTGACGTCGGCCGCCAGGGCGTACCCCGCGGTCAGCAGCCACATCCAGGCGGCGGCGCGCGGCCGCGTGCGTATCGCGACGATCGTCAGCACGAACAGGTGCGCGGTGAAGCTGGCCGGCTGCCAGGGCCAGCCGTCCCAGGTGTCACCGATCACCCCGAGCACCGGCGTCGAGACCAGCGACACCCAGAACGCGCCGACCGGCCGGACCAGGGTCAGCAGCACCGCCGCCGCGGGGATCAGGGCCGCCACGACCGCCGGCGGATCGCCCACGTCCCGGCCCGTCGTGATCCCGGAGGTCAGCGTGATCCACGCCAGCACCGCCACCAGCGCGTGCGGCGTCCACACCGCGTACCGGCGAAGGCGCGGCGGCAGCTTGCCGATCCGCGGGCCGTCCGGCGCCAGGGCGGGCAGCGGACGGTAGGCGAAGGCGTCGTGCGTCAGGTCCTGCCGCATACCGCGCAGCGCCGCCATCGCCGCCCGGAACTCGGGGCTGCGCGGCTTGTAGGGCTGGTACGGGTTCTCCGGCGCGGTCGGCCGCGTCCCGCCGCCGCCCGTGTGGGTCGTCTCGGTCACGTACAGAACGGTAGGCCCGGCCCCCGGTCGCCGTCGTCACCAGTGAGGCGGGTACTCAGGCGTCCCTCTCAGGTACTACGGGTTCTCCGGCGGACGTCCGGCAGGCAGAACCGTTTTCCCCTCACCGTGCGTGACATCCCCGTGTCGGCGCACGTCACCGGCCTGATACCGTCCCCGCCAACGGCCGGATCACACACCCGGCCGCTCTCACCTGGTCCGCCAATTCCGTATCGCCGCTGAGAGGTTGGAGCATGCCGGACGACGCCGCAGCAGAACGGGCCGCCGCCGAGGAGGAGTCGGCCTTCTCGCACCCGCCCGTCGACCCCGACGTCACCGCCGCGTACGGCGGCCACCCCGACCAGGTGATCGACTTCTACGCGCCGCGCGACGACAGCCCGCCCGGCACGGCGCCGCTGGTCGTCGTGCTGCACGGCGGCGCGTGGCGGGCCCCGTACGACCGCGCGCACATCAGCCCGTTCGCGGACTTCCTGGCCCGCCGGGGCTTCGCGGTGGCGAGCGTGGAGTACCGCCGCGGGCCCGCGGAGCCGCAGGCCGACGGCACGCCCGTCGCGGGCCGCTGGCCCGACACCTTCGACGACATCGCCGCCGCGCTGGACGCGCTGCCCGCCCTCGCACACGAGGCGCTGCCGCAGGCCGACCCGCGCCGCACGGTGGTCACCGGGCACTCCGCCGGCGGCCACCTCGCCCTCTGGGCGGCGGCCCGGCACGTCCTGCCCGCCGACGCGCCCTGGCGCACCGGCGGCCCGGCCGCGCTGCGCGGAGTCGTCGCCCTCGCCCCGATCGCCGACTTCACCGTCGCCGAGAAGCTCGACGTCTGCGGCAACGCCTCACTGCAACTCCTCGGTGGCGAGCAGAGGTTCGCGGAGCGGCTGCCGTACGCCGACCCCGCGTTCCTGCTGCCCACCGGCATCGCCACCACGATCGTCCAGGGCCGGACCGACGACGTCGTCCCGCAGGCCGTCGCGGAGTCCTACGCGGACGCGGCGGCCAAGGCGGGCGAGGTGGTCGGCCTCACCCTGCTGGAGGAGGTGGGCCACTTCCCGCTGATCGACCCGGCGGCGGACGCGTGCGCGGTGGTGGTCGAGGAGATCGCCCAACTGGCCTGGTAGAACGGGGCCGGTCCCGTCACCGGGACCGGCCCCGCCCGACCGGGATCAGGACGAAGGTCCGGCGAGAACCTCCCCCAGCACCCGGGCGGCCCGCTCGACGTCCGCGAATCCCACGTACAGCGGCGTGAACCCGAACCGCAGGACGTCCGGCGCGCGGAAGTCGCCCACGACACCGCGCTCGACGAGCCGGCGCATGACGTCACCGGCGTCGTCGCAGCGCAGGGCGACCTGGCTGCCGCGCTCCGCGTGGGCCACCGGGGTGAGGCACTCGACCCGCCCCGCCGGCACGTACTCGGCGACGCACTCCAGGAAGAAGTCCGTCAGCGCGAGGGACTTGGCGCGGACGGCGTCGACCGACACGCCGTCCCACACCTCCAGGGCGGTTTCCAGGGCCAGCATCGACAGGATGTCCGGCGTCCCGACACGGCCGCGCGGGGAACCCGGGGCGGGTTCGTACTCGGCCCGCATGCCGAAGGGCTCCGCGTGGGAGTTCCAGCCGGGCAGCGGTGAGTCGAAACGGTCCTGGAGACCACGCCGTACGTACAGGTACGCCGGTGAACCGGGGCCGCCGTTCAGGTACTTGTAGGTGCAGCCGACGGCGAGGTCGACACCGTGCTCGTCCAGCCCGACGGGCAGGGCGCCCGCGCTGTGGCAGAGGTCCCAGACCGACAGCGCGCCCGCGGCACGCACGGCGGCGGTGAGGGCGGGCAGGTCGTGCAGCCGGCCCGTGCGGTAGTCGACGTGGTTCAGCAGCACCGCGGCCGTACGGTCGCCGAGCGCGGACGGCACCTCGGCCGGGGTCACGGGCCGCAGGGTGCGGCCGGTCATCCGGGCGGCGGACTCGGCGATGTAGCCGTCGGTCGGGAAGGTGGTGGCGTCGACCAGGATCTCGTCACGTCCCTCCCCGGCCATCCGCACGGCGGCGACCAGCGCCTTGAAGACGTTGACGCTCGTGGAGTCGCCGACCACGATCTGCCCGGCCCCGGCACCCACCAGCGGGGCGATCCGGTCGCCGATCCGCTCGGGCGCGGTCCACCAGCCGCTCTCGTCCCAGGAGCGGATGCGCAGTTCGCCCCACTGCCGGCGCACCACGTCCTCGACCCGTCCGGGAACGGCGACGGGCAGGGCACCCAGCGAGTTGCCGTCGAGATAGACGACGTCGTCCAGCACGAACTCACCGCGCTTGGCGGCGAGTTCGTCGACGGCGTCCGCCTTCTCGGCCCTCTCCCTCAGCTCAGACATGGGACCTGGCCGTCCACAGCTCGGGGAAGACGTTCTTACGGGCCCGCTTCTCCAGCCAGGCGACACCGGCCGAACCGCCGGTACCGGCCTTGGAGCCCATGGCACGCCGGGTGGCGACGAGGTGGTCGTTGCGCCAGCGCCAGACCAGTTCACCGACGTCCGTCAGGGCCTCGCCGAGGCGGGCGACCTCGTCGTCCTGGTCACCGGCGTAGACAGCGGTCCACACGGCCTCGACCTCGTCGGTCGGCTCGTAGCGCAGCGCGACGTCACGTGTCAGCACGGACGCCGGTATCGCGTGGCCGCGCCGGGCGAGCAGGCGCAGGACCTCGTCGTACAGGCTCGGCTCGTGCAGGGCCTTCTCCAGCTCCGCGTGGACGCGGGGGGCGCCGCGGTGCGGGACCAGCATGGACGCGGACTTCTCGCCGAGCAGGAACTCCATGCGGCGGTACATCGCCGACTGGAACCCGGAGCCCTCGCCCAGGGCGCCGCGGTAGGCGTTGAACTGGGCCGGGGTGAGCTGGCCGAGCGGCTTCCAGGAGGCGTTCAGCGCCTCCAGCTCGCGCACCGAGCGCTTCAGGGCGGCCCGCGCGGTGGGGACGTCGTCGCCGCGCAGGGCGCGTGCGGCGGTCTCCCACTCGTGCACGATGACCGTGAACCACAGCTCCATCACCTGGGTGGTGACCAGGAAGACCATCTCGCCGGGGTCGTCGGAGAGGGTGTGCTGGAGGTGGGTGAGCACGTCCGCCTTGACGTAGTCCTCGTACGGCGTCGTGCCTTCGAAGTCGAGATGCGGAGTCTCGGGCTCGTGGGCCTCATGAGCCTCTTGGGACATCGCTGTCTCCTGTTTGTACTCCGGGTAGCGGTCCGCCCCTGCCGATTCCGGCACGGGGGCCCCGGTCCCCACCGGCATCCTCCGCAATCCCACCCTTTTCGCGCAAGGCCCGCCCGAACATTCGGGCGGGCCCGCGGCAGGGCTAGCCCAGGGTCTGGGCCGCCGTCGGCGAGGAGTCCTTCAGGAACTGCGTGCAGCGCTCGTACTCCTCCTGCTCGCCGATCGCCCCCGCAGCGCGGGCGAGGCCGTGCAGGGCGCGCAGGAAGCCGCGATTCGGCTCGTGCTCCCAGGGGACCGGCCCGTGGCCCTTCCAGCCGTTGCGGCGCAGGGCGTCCAGGCCGCGGTGGTAGCCGGTGCGGGCGTAGGCGTACGACTCCACGACGCTGCCCCGCTCGTACGCCTCGTCCGCGAGGCGGGCCCAGGCGAGGGAGGACGTGGGGTACTTGGCGGCGACTTCCGCCGCGGGGGTGCCCGCGGCCAGCAGTTCCCGGGGCTCGGGGTCGTCGGGCAGCTGCGTCGGGGGCGGGCCGCCGAGGAGGTTCTCGTGAATCGTCATGACCTCCAGTCTGGTACATCCACGACGGTGAGCGCGCGCGTGGTGGGCGCAGCCGGGGTGTGCGAAGGCGTTTCGCGGCTCGTCGTCAGCGAGGTACCGCCCGGTGGGGGCTGAGGCGGGGGCGGTGCGCAGCTCGGCGTCAGCGACGTACCGCCCGGCGGTTGCTGAGGGCGGGGCGTTTCCCAGCTCGGCGTCAGCGACGTACCGCCCGATGGGGGCTGAGGGCGGGGCGGTGCGCAGCTCGGCGCGACGAGGTGCCGCCTCGCCCACCCGTGCCGCCCCTGGCGGCACGCATGCCCGCGGCGGCGGCGCGCGGCCCCAGGCGACGGGCGACGGGCGGCGGGAAGGCGCGTACGGCGGCAAGGGGACGGGGCGGGGGGTGTCCGCCCGCAGCGGCCGCCGTCGAACACCAGAACCCCCGTAAGTAACTGGTTCGGCGGACCGAGGACGGACACCCCCCCCCCCCGCCCCCCCCCCCCCCCCCACCCCCCGCGCGCCGCCCCCCCCCCCCCGCCCCGCGCCCGCCGGGGCCGGCCCCCCCCCCCCCCCCCCCCCCCCCCCCCCCCCGCCCCGGGCGGGGGGGGGGGGGCCCCCGGCCCCCCCCCCCCCCCCGCCCCGGCCCCGCACCACCCACCAACCGCAGGCGCGACGCCCACCCCCACCGGACGCGAGCAGGCCGCCGCAGGCACCGTCACGACAGCCGACCCCGCGACGCCACCCCCACCGATCACCAGCAGGCCGCCGCAGGCACCGTCACGACAACCGGCCCCGAGTCGGCTCGCCCTCCAGCGGCGGTGACGACACCGCGGCGAAGCGACGGCACTCGGGACGACGGCAGCCGGGATCCGGCCGCCGCACGGTCGCGAAGGCCACCACCGCCCCCACCACCAGCACCCCCGCGCACCACGGCATAGCCCGCCGGAACGCCGCGTCGAACGCCTCGGCCGAGCGATACGCCTCCGGCCCCATGTCCGCCAGCAACGGCAGCGCCGCCACCGCCACCAGCCCCGCCGCCCGCGCCGCCGCGTTGTTGATCCCACTGGCCAGCCCCGCCCGCGCCACGTCCACCGACGCCAGCACGGTCGCGGTCAGCGGCGCCACCAGCGCGACCATGCCCAGCCCCAGCACCAGCAGCGCGGGCAGCACGTCCGTCACATAGTCCGCGTCCTCCCCGACCCGCAGCATCAGCAGCATCCCCGCCGCACACAGCAACGGTCCTACCGTCAGCGGGATCCGGGGCCCGATCTTCTCCCCCAGCTCCCCTGCCCGCGCCGAGAACAGCAGCATCAGCACCGTCGTGGGCAGCAGCGCCGTCCCCGCCTCCAGCGCGCTGTACCCCGACACCACCTGGAGCTGGAGGACCGACAGGAAGAAGAACCCGCCGAACGCCGCGTACACACACAGTGTGACCACGTTGACCGCCGTGAACTGCCGCGAGGAGAAGATGTCCAGCGGCATCATCGGATCGGCCCGGCGCCGCTCGACGTACACGAACGCCACCCCGGCCGCGACGCCCCCGACCGCCGAGAGCACCACCGTCACGCCCCCGGCCTGCGCCTCGATCAGCGCGTACGTCACGAGCGCGAGCGCCGCCGCCCCCAGCAGGGCGCCCAGCACGTCGAAGCGCCCGTGCTTGCGGCCGTCGCCGGACTCGGGGACGTGCCGCAGGGCCACCGGCACGCACAGCAGGGCCAGCGGGACGTTCAGCAGGAACACCCACCGCCAGCCCGGCCCGTCCACCAGCCAGCCGCCCAGGAACGGCCCGACGGCCGCGCCGATGCCGCCGAACCCCGACCACAGACCGACCGCCCGGGCCCGGTCGTCGGGACGGAAGGACGCCTGGATCAGCGCGAGGGACCCGGGGGTGAGCAGCGCGCCGCCGACCCCCTGCAGAGCGCGGGCCACGATGAGCACCCCCGCGTCGGGCGCGAGCCCGCACAGCAGGGACGCCACGGCGAACCACACGACGCCGATCACGAAGATCTTCCGTCGGCCGTAGCGGTCGCCCAGGGAGCCGCCGAGCAGGATCAGCCCGGCCAGCGTGACCATGTACGCGTTGACGGTCCACTGGAGGACGGCGAGGTCGGCGTCCAGGTCGCGGCCGATGGCCGGCAGGGCGACGTTGACGACGGTCGAGTCCAGCAGCGCCATGCTGGAGCCGAGCACGGTGGTGAGCAGGATCCATCGGCCCTGCGACGAGGCCAGCCGGACATCGGGCATGGCTTCAGTAAACAGCGGCCCCGGAAGAACGAGCGACCGCTGGAAGAAAGGAGCGGCCACGACGGAAACCCGAAAGCCGAACGCCGAAAAGCCGCCCCCACCCCGCCCGGAAACGCCGACGAGCCCGGCACCCACCAAGGCACCGGGCTCACCGCACCACTCGAGCGAGGGCCTCACACAGAGACCCCGCCCCCTTACTTGATCTTCGTCCCGGAGGACCGCAGGTTCGCACAGGCCTGCACGACCCGCTCGGCCATGGACGCCTCGGCCAGCTTGCCCCAGGTCCGCGGGTCGTAGGTCTTCTTGTCGCCGACCTCGCCGTCGACCTTCAGGACGCCGTCGTAGTTCCGGAACATGTGCGCGGCGACGGGCCGGGTGAACGCGTACTGCGTGTCCGTGTCGATGTTCATCTTCACGACGCCGTTCTCCAGCGCGGTCGCGATCTCCTGCTCGGTGGAGCCGGAGCCGCCGTGGAAGACGAAGTCGAACGGGGCGGCCTTGCCGTACTTGGCGGCGACGCCGTCGTTCAGCTCCTTCAGCAGCTCGGGACGGAGGACGACGTTGCCCGGCTTGTAGACGCCGTGGACGTTGCCGAAGGACGCGGCGAGCAGGTAGCGGCCCTTCTCGCCCATGCCGAGGGCCTCGACGGTGCGGATGGCGTCGTCGACCGTGGTGTACAGCTCGTCGTTGATCTCGTGGGTGACGCCGTCCTCCTCGCCACCGGTGGGGGTGATCTCCACCTCGAGGATGATCTTCGCGGCGACGGCGCGCTCGAGCAGCTCCTGCGCGATGGACAGGTTGTCGGCGAGGGTCTCCGCGGAGCCGTCCCACATGTGGGACTGGAACAGCGGGTTGCGGCCGGCCTTGACGCGCTCCTCGGAGAGGGCGAGCAGCGGACGGACGTAGCCGTCGAGCTTGTCCTTCGGACAGTGGTCGGTGTGCAGGGCGACCGTGACCGGGTACTTCTCCGCGATGATGTGCGCGTACTCGGCGAGGGCCACCGCGCCGGTGACCATGTCCTTGCTGTACTGACCGCCCAGGAACTCGGCGCCGCCCGTCGAGATCTGGATGATGCCGTCGCTCTCCGCCTCGGCGAAGCCGCGCAGGGCCGCGTTCAGGGTCTGGCTGGAGGTGACGTTGATGGCCGGGTAGGCGAACTTGCCTGCCTTCGCCCGGTCGAGCATCTCGTTGTAGACCTCGGGGGTTGCGATGGGCATCTGTCCGCTCCTTGTATGTGCGGGTGGGCGTTGAGGGTGCTTACGGCCCTGACCTAGACCATGGGGTGGGGGCGACGTCATCGTCGGCCCACATCTTTCCAGACTCGGCCGCCAGGTCCAGGCGTGGTCCGAGGGGCGGTCGCTACTGGTCGGTAGCGTGATCAGTCCAGCCCGAGCTCGTCCTTGGAGAAGGCGAACAGGTACGGCACACCCGCCCCGGCCTGGATCTTCTCGGCGGCGCCGGTGGCCCGGTCGACGATCGTCGCCACGGCCACGACCTCCGCGCCGGCCTCGCGCACGGCCTCGACGGCGGTCAGCGGGGAGCCGCCGGTGGTGGAGGTGTCCTCGACGACGAGCACCCGGCGGCCCTTGATGTCCGGGCCCTCGACCCGGCGCTGGAGGCCGTGCGCCTTGGCGGCCTTGCGGACGACGAAGGCGTCCAGGCGGCGGCCGCGGGCGGCGGCGGCGTGCAGCATCGCGGCGGCGACCGGGTCGGCCCCCATGGTGAGCCCGCCGACCGCGTCGAAGTCGAGCTCGGCCGTGAGGTCCAGCAGCACCTGGCCGACCAGCGGGGCGGCCTCGCCGTCGAGGGTCACGCGGCGCAGGTCGACGTAGTAGTCGGCCTCCAGACCCGAGGAGAGCGTCACCTTGCCGTGCACCACGGCCTTGTCCTTGATCTGCGCCAGCAGTGCGCCACGAGCATCCGTCATGCCGACCAGCTTAGAGCCGCCGCCAGCTCCAGGTCGTCGTGGCCTCCAGCGGCTCCAGGGGCGTGACCAGGCGCGGGAGGGTGTTGAGCCCGTTGGGCGGGCCGGTCTGCGGCTCCACGCACACGGCCTCCTGCTGCTCGTCGTAGACGACCACCCACTTCTCGGGGCTGGTCACCTTCAGCTCCAGCAGCCCCGGCCAGGTGAGGGTGACGTCGACGCCGTCGGGCATGCCGAAACAGTCGTCCCAGGGGCCGGACTTGGGGTCGACGCGGTGGCCGGTGGGCAGGTGGTCGTCGCCGCGTTCCTCCTGCCAGGCGGCGTCGAAGGCGAGGTCGGCGTCGGTGCCGTTCAGGGTCCGGTTGAACCAGGGGTGCCAGCCGATCTGAGCCGGGAAGGAGGAGTCGTACGTCTCCACGGACATGGTGAGGGTCAGGGAGCCGGGCGCGAGGGCGACGGCCTGGGTGACGCGGCCGGTGTAGGGCCACGGGTCGGTGAGGTCGTGGGTGATGACGGCCTCGTCCGCCGTGACACGGGCGACGGACCAGGCGCCGTCCCGGGCGGTGCCGTGGATGGCGTGCGGCGGGGCGTTGAGCGGCAGGCGGTGCTCGACGCCGCCGTTGAGGAACCGGCCCTCGCGGGTGCGGCCGCACCAGGGGACCATCGGGAAGCAGCCGTAGCGCTCGCCCTGCCTCAGCAGTTGGACGCCGTCGACGCGCAGGCCGCTCACTCGGCCGCCGCCGGCGGGGGTCACCGTCACTTCCGCTTCGCCCGCGGTCAGCGTGATCTCGTCGTTACTCACGAGGTGACCCTACTTCGACGATCTCCCAGGTGGGTGACGGTGGCCGATTGTGGGCCCCCGGGGGCCGTATCGGACCGGTCCGCAGGTTCCGCAGAACCCCAGGGGCCCGGCGGGACCACGGCCCCGGACGGGCCCTAGAAGCGGCGTCGGTGGCGCAGCGCCCTGCCCGCCACGATCACGGTGGCCACCACCAGGGCCGCCGCGGGGGCGGCCCAGCGCAGGGTGGAGCCCTGGGCGATGGTCTGGGGCGCCGGGACCGGCGCGTAACGCCCGCGCGGCGGGGCGTGGTCGACCTCCTCCGCGCTGCGGCCGATCATCGTGCGGCGGGCGTGGGCGGCCTCGGCGGGCGGCCCGTCCGGGTCCTCGACGTCGTCGGCGAGCGGGTCCAGGGAGGACTCCGGGACCTCGGTCTCGAACACGGACGCGGACACCTCGGCCACGGACTCCGTGTCCTCGGCGCCCTCGGCGCCGCCCTCGGAAGGCTCCCCGGCCGCGGGCCCTTCCCCGGGCCCCTCCTCGGGCGCTTCCGCCGGCTCCCCGGCGTCGAGCTGCTCCACGAACCGGTTCAGCAGTCGCGTCACCGCCGTGGCGACCGCGTCGTCGGGGAGGCCGGCCGCGCGGCCGTCCACGGTGCCCGTGCCGCTGAAGGCGACGGCCGCGCCGTCCTCGGTGTCCCGCACGCTCAGGGTCAGGGCGAACTTCACCGCACCCGTGCCGCGGGACTCGACCGCCTCGCCCTCGGCGGCGTACGTGCCGTCCTCGCGCGCGGTCACGGAGGCCGTGCCGCGGTAGGTGATGGTGGTGCCGCCGATCCGGACCTTGAGGCGGCCCGCGACGGGCTCGGCGCCCGCCTCCTGCTGGAGCCCGGGGAGCGCCCGGGCCACCCGCGCGGGGTCGGCCAGGGCCGCCCGCACCCGCTCGCCGGAGACCGGCACACGCACCTCATGCTCCATGTCGGCCGAGCCTACCCAGCCGGGACCCGAAAACACCCTCCCCGACGGGGCCGGATCACTCGCTCGAGTCGCCCGGCGAGGGACGGCCCCGCGGCCGGTGCGTCCCTAGGACCCCAGGCCCTGTCGTCGAACTCCCGCCCGCCCCGCGACGCCATGCACGCTCCCCCACTTCGTGGGAGGTGCCCCCACTCGCCGCACCGGGCACCAGCCCGAGTACGTCCGGTACGAGGGCTTGCACCCGGCACTCCCCCGGAGCACGCACCTGACGCCGCGGGGCCGCCCTCCGGGCGACGACGGGAGTCCGACGACAGGATTCAGTACCTGGGATGGACGAGTGTGGACACCGGCGCGTCCGTGATCCGGGTCCGTTCCGCCGCCCGCGCGCCCTCGGCCAGCGCGGCGGGGCCGGGCGCGCCCGGGGTGCCGTCGGAGCCGAGGGCCGGCGGGCCGCCCGCGGCGGCGAGGACGAAGCCCCAGTCGTGCGGGGCGCGCGAGGCGCGGGCGGTGCGGTCGGGGCCCGCGGCGAACCCGGCGGCGCGGCCGTCGACACGGTAGGGCGAGGTGGCGAGTCCCGCGGCGCGCAGGGTCGCGTCGACCGTCCAGAAGGCGTCCGGCCGGGTGGCGACCGGGCCCGCGTGCACGACCAGCCGGCCGCCGTCCGCGAGGGCGCGGCGGGCCAGGCCGTAGAACTCCTGCGAGTACAGCTTGGTGCTGGCCGTGATGCCCGGGTCGGGCAGGTCCGAGACGATCACGTCGTACGCCGACGAGGGCGCCCCGCGCAGCCAGCCGAAGGCGTCGGCGGTGCTGACGTGGACACGCGGGTCGCCGTACACACGGCCGTTGAGGGCGGAGAGAGCCGGGTCGCGGCGGGCCAGGCGGACGACGGCCGCGTCGAGTTCGACGACGTCGACGCGGACGACGCCGGGGCGGCGCAGCACCTCGCGGGCGGCGAGGCCGTCGCCGCCGCCGAGGATCAGCACGCGCGCGTGCGGGCCGTTCATCGCGGGGTGGACGAGGGCCTCGTGGTAGCGGCGTTCGTCGCGGCCGCTGACCCGCAGCCGGCCGTCGAGGAAGAGGTCGAGGGGCCGGCCGTGGGTGCCGCCGGTGAGGACGACCTCCTGCACCCCGGACTTGAGCGCGACCCGCACGTCCCGGCCGTACACCGCCTGCCGCGCGGCCCGTTCGAAGTCGTCGACGAGGACGGCCGCGGTGGCGAGGACGCCGAGCACGGTGACGTTGATGACGATCAGCAGCCAGCGGGAGCGGCGGGTGAGGTCGCCGCGGAAGAGGCCGAGGACGAGGGCGCCGCCGACGACCACGTTCACCGCGCCGGTCAGCATGGCGCTGGTCAGCTGGCCGAGGAAGGGCAGCAGCAGGAACGGGAAGGCGAGGCCGCCGACGAGGGCGCCGACGTAGTCCGCGGCGAACAGGTCGGCGACGGCGCCGCCCGCGTCCTGGCGGCGGATGCGCTGTATCAGCTCCATCAGCAGGGGGACTTCGGCGCCGATGAGCAGGCCGGTGGCGAGGGAGAAGGCGACGAGCAGGGTGCGCGGGCCGGCCGCCCAGAGTCCTCCCCAGTTCCCGGTCCAGGCGAACATCGCGTACAGCGCCATCGCGCTGCATCCGCCGACGAGCGCCAGTATCGCCTCGATCAGGCAGAAGCCGACGGCCGCGCGCGGCCGCAGCCGTTTGGCGGCGAGCGAGCCGACGCCCATCGCGAAGACCATCACGGACAGCACCACGGAGGCCTGGGTGACCGAGTCGCCGATCAAGTACGAGGCGAAGGCGACGAGTTCCAGTTCGTAGACCAGAGCGCAGGCCGCGCAGACGAACACGCACGCGAGGACCAGGAAGCGCCCGGTGCCCTGCCGTACGGGCAGCGGGGCGGGGTGGCGCCAGGGAGGCGGGGCGCCGGGCGGCGCCGGTGCGTGCGGATCGATCACGACTGCGACGTTACGTCACACATCCGGCACGCTTGGTCACCCACACGTGTGGAACTGGGAGTTGGGCGTGCGAGGGACGTTTCGACACCGCGCGGGCACCCGGGCACGGCCTCACGCGCCGCGGCACACGACCGTGCGCCCGGCGCGCCGCCCGCCCGCGTCACGCGGCCGTGGCGGTTTCCCGTACGCCCACGCGGGTGCGGGTCGCCACCAACTGCCCGTCCTGCGGGTACGCGTGCCAGGTGCGCCACTGCACCTGGCCTTCGTGCCGCTGGGCCAGCAGGGCGGTGAAGGCGTGCGGGTTGCCAGGGAAGACGCCCGCGAGGCCGTTGGGGTGGTCGGAGACGAGGGCCAGCAGTTCGGAGGCCCGGCCGGCGAAGGAGCCCGGGGAGAGCACCTCGACGCGGGCGGCGAACTCGTACTCCCAGTGGCCGACGCGTTTGGCGACGCCGAGCGGCAGGGGGGTGCTGCTGCCGGGGATGCACGCCACCGTTTCGGAACAGGTGACCTGGTCCTCCTCCAGCAGCACCTGGTGAGAAGCTCCGAGGAGTCTCAACTGGAGCTTCGCCCCGGTCAGTTCGAGATCGAGGGTGGCCAGGGCGGGGAGCGGTTCGCGTCCGAGGGCCCAGGCGAGATCGGCCGCGCGCGTGTCGGTGTAGGAGGTCTTCAGGGTCGTGAGCATGGATCGGCTCCGCTAGCACGCAGAAGAAGGCGGTGTGTGGGTCCGGCGGCCCCGGTCGCACCGGGAGTTCGGCGTCACACCGGGAGTTCGGCCCCGTCAGCCCGGTCGGGGAGGGTCCTGGGGGACGTCCGGGGGCCGCTCAGGTGATTCAGAGGGAATCATGAACCGCGGCCCCGCCACAGCGTTTTTACCCAAGTTCGTGCGGTTTCCATCCCTCAGAGGGCCCCACAGCTCAACTGTTCAAGCAGGGCGTACGCCTGAACGGTTTGCCGCGCGCGCCCGGGCGGCCCGGAACGGCCGCTTCGGGAACCTGAGAAAACAGCGCCCGCCGGGGTCGTTCCCCCGGCGGGCGCTCGGCGCGGATGCGTTCCCCCGTTCGAAGCTCAGCTGCCCCGTGTCAGCTGCCTCCGCCGCATCCGCCGCCGCCCCCGCCGCACGACGAGCCCCCGCCCCCGCACGACGACGAGCTGCTGCACGACGAGGATCCGCCGCACGAGCTGCTGCCGGTCCCGCCGCCACCGGCCCACCACCCGCTGCTGTCGCCCCCGCTGCGGCGACGGCGCGTGGTCGTACGCCGGAGGTCGCTGCGGTGCCGGCTCTCGCTCACGGAGGCGACTATCCCCACCACGACGACGACCGCGACCACCGCCAGGATGATGCCGTAAATCATGGCGTCACCCTCCTTCCGATTCCCCCGAAGCGGCCCCCCGTGGGCGCCTCGTTCCTTGCGTGACTCGGGGATGCCCACCCCGTGTACGCGCCAAAGCGGAGTTGAGGAACTCCAGAGGTTCGGCGCAGGATGGCCGCCATGACCTCCACCGCGCGCCCGCTCCTCAACCGTCGGCTCGCCGAGTTCGGGACGACGATCTTCGCCGAGATGTCGGCCCTCGCCCTGCGCACCGGATCGATCAACCTCGGTCAGGGCTTCCCGGACACGGACGGCCCCGAGGAGGTCAGGGAGGCCGCCGTACGGGCGCTGCGCGACGGGCGCGGCAACCAGTACCCACCGGGCCCCGGCGTCCCCGAGCTGCGCACCGCGATCGCCGCGCACCAGCAGCGTCACTACGGCCTGTCCTACGACCCCGACACCGAGGTGCTGGTCACCGCCGGGGCCACCGAGGCGATCGCCGCGTCCCTGCTGGCGCTGCTCGAACCGGGCGACGAGGTCGTCGCCCTGGAGCCGTACTACGACTCCTACGCGGCCTGCATCGCGATGGCCGGCGGCACCCGCGTGCCGGTCACCCTGCGCCCGCACGGCGCCCGCGGCGGAGCCGCTGGGATGAACAGTTTCCGGCTGGACCTGGACGAGCTGCGCGCCGCGGTCACCGACCGCACCCGGCTGCTGCTGGTCAACACCCCGCACAACCCGACCGGCACGGTCCTCACCCGCGAGGAGCTGACCGCGATCGCCGAGCTGGCGGTGGAGCGGGACCTGCTGGTGGTCACGGACGAGGTGTACGAGCACCTGGTGTTCGACGACGCCGGCCATCTGCCGCTGGCGAGCCTGCCGGGGATGCGGGAGCGGACGGTGACCATCGGGTCGAGCGGGAAGACGTTCTCGTTCACGGGGTGGAAGGTGGGCTGGGTGACCGCCGCGCCCGCCCTGGTCACGGCCGTACGGTCGGCGAAGCAGTTCCTGACGTACGTGTCCGCCGGCCCGTTCCAGTACGCGGTGGCGGAGGCGCTGGCGCTGCCCGACAGCTATTTCGCCGCCTTCCGCGAGGACATGCGGGCCAAGCGGGATCTGCTAGCGGCGGGGCTGGCGGACGCCGGGTTCGAGGTGTTCCGCACCGCGGGCACCTACTTCATCACCACCGACATCCGGCCCCTGGGCGAGAGCGACGGCTTCGCCTTCTGCCGCTCGCTGCCGGAGCGGGCGGGCGTGGTGGCCATCCCCAACGCGGTCTTCTACGACCACCGCGAGGCGGGCGCCCCCTTCGTACGGTTCGCCTTCTGCAAGAGGCGCGAGGTGCTGGCGGAGGCGGCGGCCCGGCTGAAGGGGCTGGCGGTACGGGGCTGAGGGCAGCCGCGACCGGAGCTGCCCGGGTGCCCGGTGTTTCCGGTGCCCGCGCCCGCGCCCGCACCCGCGCCCGCGCCCGGAAAAGTTGCCCACAGGCTGTGTACAGGCTGTGTACGGGCGCCGGGCCCGCAGCGACCGGTCCCGGCCCCGGCACGGCGAGAGCCCGGCCCCGGCACGCCACCGTGAGGTGGTCCGTGCCCTGGCCGGGCTCTCGTACGGATACAGCGGTACCGGGTCCTGGTGGCGTACCCGCCACCGGGACCGGCGTGACCGCGCACGCCCTTGCGGGCGGGCCGAGGCGGCCGGGCCGCGCTCGGGGAAGCGGACCGGCTCCGGGGGCTACTCGCCCTCGCCGTCCTCCGGCTTCTCCGCGCCGTCGACTTCCTGCTCGAGGCCGAGCTGCTCGACCAGCCAGCGGTCGAACTCGATGGCCGCGCGCACCCAGCTCACCGTCGAGGACACGAAGTGCTCCAGGCTCACGCCCGTGCCGATCAGCATCTGCGCCTCGCCGATCAGACGGACCGCGCCGTCGTCGTGCGTGTGCGTGTAGACCTTCGGCCACAGGGTGCGCCGGTTCCAGTCGTCGATCGACTCCAGGAGCTGCGGCTTCTCCCCGATCTCGTGCGGGCGGTCGTAGAACGTCCGCACCGAGAAGACCTGCTGCTCCCCCTCGCCGCGGAACATGAAGTACGTACGGAACGTCTCCCACGGCGCCGCGAGGTCGCCCTCTTCGTCGATGACGTACTTCAGCTCCATCTGGTCCAGGAGCTGCTTCACAAGGTCCTGATCCGGGACGACGGGGCCCGCCGGTCCTTGGGACGGCTGGGGCTGGCCCCCGAAGTTCGGAATCGAGGACGGGTCGATGCTCACCGTGAATTTCCCTTCGTACGGATTCCGTCATCCTCTCCCATGCGGGGAGGGGCGTGGCAACCCCCGACTACCCCTGTCAGCCCTCGGCGGACACGATCCGGCCGATCGCAGCACAGCGCGGCCCGCCCCCGGGTGGGGGGCTGGCCGCGCGATGCCGGACGGTCACTCTCCGTTCACTTCCTCAGAGGGACTTCCCGTTCGCCGGGCCGACGATCAGACCCTCGCCGAAGGTGTCGACGCGGACCGTGTCGCCGTCCTTGATCTCGCCCGCCAGGATCTCCCGGGCGAGGCGGTCGCCGATGGCGCTCTGCACGAGGCGGCGCAGCGGCCGGGCGCCGTAGGCCGGGTCGTTGCCCTCGTCGGCGAGCCAGGCCAGGGCCTCGGGGGTGATCTCCAGCGTCAGCCTGCGCTCGGCCAGCCGGCGGGCCAGCCGGTCGATCTGGAGCCGGGCGATCCGGCCCAGCTCGTCCTTCGACAGGGCGGAGAAGACCACCAGGTCGTCCAGGCGGTTGAGGAACTCCGGCTTGAAGGAGGCCCGCACCACCTCCAGGACCTGCTGCTTCTTCTCCTCCTCGGAGGTCATCGGCTCGACCAGGTACTGGCTGCCCAGGTTCGAGGTGAGGACCAGGATGGTGTTGCGGAAGTCGACCGTGCGGCCCTGGCCGTCGGTGAGGCGGCCGTCGTCGAGGACCTGGAGCAGGACGTCGAAGACCTCCGGGTGCGCCTTCTCCACCTCGTCCAGCAGGACGACGCTGTACGGGCGGCGCCGGACGGCCTCGGTGAGCTGGCCGCCCTCCTCGTAGCCGACGTAGCCGGGGGGCGCGCCGACCAGGCGGGCGACGGAGTGCTTCTCGCCGTACTCGGACATGTCGATGCGGACCATGGCCCGCTCGTCGTCGAACAGGAAGTCCGCGAGCGCCTTGGCCAGCTCCGTCTTGCCGACGCCGGTCGGGCCGAGGAAGAGGAAGGAGCCGGTGGGCCGGTCCGGGTCGGCGATGCCGGCCCGCGAGCGCCGTACGGCGTCGGAGACCGCGCGCACGGCCTCGGTCTGGCCGATCAGCCGACGGCCCAGCTCCTCCTCCATGCGCAGCAGCTTCTGGGTCTCGCCCTCCAGCAGGCGGCCGGCCGGGATGCCGGTCCAGGAGGCGACCACGTCGGCGATGTCGTCGGAGCCGACCTCCTCCTTGACCATGGTGTCCTTCGCCGCCTCCTCCTCGGCCTCCGAGGCGGCCTCCAGGTCGCGCTCCAGCGTCGGGATCTCGCCGTAGAGCAGCTTGGAGGCGGTGTCGAAGTCGCCGTCGCGCTGGGCGCGTTCGGCCTGGCCGCGCAGGCCGTCGAGCTTCTCCTTCAGCTCGCCGACCCGGTTGAGGGACTGCTTCTCCTTCTCCCAGCGGGCGTTGAGCCCGCGCAGCTCCTCCTCCTTGTCGGCGAGGTCGCGGCGCAGCTTCTCCAGCCGCTCGCGGGAGGCGGCGTCGGTCTCCTTGCCGAGGGCGAGTTCCTCCATCCTCAACCGGTCGACGGCGCGCTGGAGTTCGTCGATCTCGACCGGGGAGGAGTCGATCTCCATGCGGAGCCGGGAGGCGGCCTCGTCGACCAGGTCGATGGCCTTGTCGGGCAGGAAGCGGGAGGTGATGTAGCGGTCGGAGAGCGTGGCGGCGGCGACCAGGGCCGCGTCGGCGATCTGGACCTTGTGGTGGGCCTCGTAGCGGCCCTTGAGCCCGCGCAGGATCGCGATGGTGTCCTCGACGCTCGGCTCGGCGACCAGCACCTGCTGGAAGCGCCGCTCCAGCGCCGGGTCCTTCTCGATGCGCTCGCGGTACTCGTCCAGCGTGGTCGCGCCGACCATGCGCAGCTCGCCGCGGGCCAGCATCGGCTTCAGCATGTTGCCCGCGTCCATGGCGGAGTCACCGCCGGCGCCCGCGCCGACGACGGTGTGCAGCTCGTCGATGAAGGTGATGATCCGCCCCTCGCTCGCCTTGATCTCGGCGAGGACGGTCTTCAGGCGCTCCTCGAACTCACCGCGGTACTTCGCGCCCGCGACCATCGCGCCGAGGTCCAGCGCGACGAGCCGCTTGTTCTTCAGCGACTCGGGCACGTCGCCCTTGACGATCCGCTGGGCGAGTCCCTCGACGACGGCGGTCTTGCCGACACCGGGCTCGCCGATCAGGACGGGGTTGTTCTTGGTGCGCCGGGACAGCACCTGCACGACCCGTCGGATCTCCTGGTCCCGCCCGATGACCGGGTCGAGCTTGCCCTCGCGGGCGGCCGCGGTGAAGTCGGTGCCGAACTTCTCCAGCGCCTTGTAGGAGCCCTCGGGGTCGGCGCTGGTGACGCGCCGCCCGCCGCGGGCCTTGCGGAAGGCCTCCAGCAGCTTCTTCGCACCGGCGCCCTGAGCGGTGAGCACGTCGGCGGCGGCACCGCCCTTGGCGGCGACACCGATGAGCAGGTGCTCGGTGGACAGGTACTCGTCACCGAGGTCCCTGGCCCGGGACTGCGCGTCGGCGATGACGGCCAGCAGTTCCCGGTTGGGCTGCGGGGGCGCGACGGTGGACCCGGTCACGCTGGGCAGCGAGCCGAGCACCTTCTCCGCTCCGGCCCGCACGGCGGCCTGGTCGGCGTCGACGGCCGCGAGCAGGTCGGTGATGTTCTCGTTGTCCTGTCCCTGGAGCAGAGCCAGGAGCAGGTGGACAGGGGTGAGGTCCGGGTTCCCCTCGGTCACGGCGCGGTTGCTTGCCGCGTTGATCGCGTCCCGGCTCCGGTTGGTCAGCTCGGCGTCCACGTTCGCCTTCTCCTCCTTGCGTCAGCCGTCAGTGCCACGTCTCCCAGTGCTGACTCAGGTAACGTACACAAAGTTGAGTCTATTCCACTCAAGAGTGAGCGGGGGCCGTTCCCTGGGGTTAGGTTCCCGGCATGACGACGAAGAGCCCGCGCGCACCCCGGGGGACGCACTCGCAGGACCTGGCCGTTCCTGACCCCGAGTACCTCGCCTTCTGGCGGGAACGCCATCTCTCCACCTTGACAACCCTGCGCCCGGACGGCACCCCGCACGTCGTACCGGTCGGGGTGACCTACGACCCCGGGGCGCGGCTCGCCCGCGTGATCACCGACGGCGCCAGCAGCAAGGCGAGGAACGTGCTGGCAGCGGGCCCGCAGGGCGCTCCGGTCGCGGTGTGCCAGGTGGACGGCAGGCGCTGGGCGACACTGGAGGGGCGGGCGTTCGTGCACGACGACCCGGAGCGGGTGGCCGAGGCGGTACGGCGCTACGCCGAGCGCTACGAGCGGACGCCGTCCTCGAACCCCACTCGGGTCGTGATCGAGATCGAGCTGACCCGGGCGCTCGGGAGGGGCTGATTCCAGCCACGGCGAGGCCTCGGCGCATGTCGCCGCAAGTCCGCGTAAATCACGTGAAACTGCAGCGGCGTCACCGTGTTCAGGTCACGGTGACGCCGCTGCGGGGGGAAGCGCCTGAGGCGATCTGTTACGACGGGGGAATCGCGTCAGGCACTGCGGGGGGTGGCCGAGATGGTTCGTGGTTCGGGGGCGGTCTTGGGGTCCGCCAGCCGGTGGTCCCGCTGGTCCAGGTTCACAAAGATCATTCCGTAGCGGATGGCACACCGCACGGGCTGCGGCGCCCCTCGGGGACGACGCAGGCACCGGTACGCCCGTACGTCGCCGTCCTCGTCCCGGGTGACGACCACCGGTTCTCCGAAGACGGTCACCATCAGGGAGTCACCGTTGTGGGGGAGAGCGGTGACCAGGTCGATGAAGTGCCAGCCGGAGCGGTAGGCGGTCGCCATCTCGCGGCGGAAGGAGCGGTCGTCCGGTGGAGTTGTCATGTCAGCCCCACGAGCTGTCGTCGGCGCCGGTGGACACATCGCCACTTCTCACCACAGCGGGCCCCACCGCCCAGGAACTGTCCGCCCGCTCGCCACCCTTCGTACCGGAGAAGCCGCCCAGAGTACCGAGAGCCACAACGGCGGAGAAGGCGGCGACCAGCACCGAGCGAAGCATTCTCTTACGCATAGTCGGCTTCGTCCTCACTTGAAGGTCCCCTCTTCCCCCGTCGGATAAGACGATGGCTCATTCAGGCACGTCATGGCCACACAATCGGTGCATCATGTTCCTGCATGTTCAGGACCCTGGGGGGTGGAGTTTTGGGGACGAATCGGACTAAATCTACGCATCCCCATGCAGTGACTGAGCTTTGTGAGGACGGGGGACGTCTTTACGCCCAAGCGCTGCGCACGGGACGCATCAGCCGGACCGACGTGGAATCCGTCCCCTGCCTGATGGAGTTCGCGCTGCTCCACCCCGATCCGGACGACGCGAACTGGCTGCGCCCCGTCGCTCCGTTCGTCGCCCTCGCCGAGCGGCTCAATCCCATTGAACGCGAGATCACCGAGCGGAGAAGGCTATCGGTGGAACTCGCCGAAGCATTCGAACCGTTCATGGCTCTCAGCGCCCAAGAGCCCGCCTCCTCCCACTCGATCACCGTCCTGGAGGGGCTCGACCGCATCAACGCGGCACTCGACCTCGCGACGGCGCAGTGCCGGGAAGAGATGCTCACCGTCCAGCCGAGCTTCCGCCTGCCGGAGCACAGGCTCGCCGAGGCGCTGGAACGCGACAAACCTCTGATCGAACGCGGTGTCCGTATACGCACCCTCTACCAGCACACCGCACGGTACAGCCCCGAGCGACTCGCCTATGTCGACCAGTTCACGAACGGGAAGGTCGAGTACCGCACCATCGACGAACTGGTCGAGCGACTCATCATCTGCGACGAGGCGGTCGCCTTCATCCCCATCAGCGACGACCGCCAGGTCGCCCTGGAACTGCGCCACCCCGGCCTGGTGCGCTATCTCATCAAGGTGTTCGAGTTCATGTGGGGCCGGGCGGTCCCCCTGCACACCGGCACGCCCTACGAGACCGACCCCGACGGCATCACCGACATCCAGTACTCCATCGCCAAACTCCTGGTGGAGGGTCACGTCGACGAGGCCATCGCCCGCCGGCTCGGCATGAACGTCCGCACCTGCCGGGCGCACATCGCCAAGCTCGCCACCGCCCTGGGCAGCGGCAGCCGCGCCCAACTCGGCTTCCTCATAGCGCAGTCGGGGATCCTGGAACGGGATCACTGAATGCCGACTCGAGGGCACGACCATCGCGCGGACGAACTGTGCGAACCGGGCCGTGAGCTGTACGCCCATGCCCTGCGGTCCGGGTCGGTGACCGGCCCGGCCTCCGAAGCCGCCCCCCGCGTCCTCGGCCTCGGAGTGCTGCGACCCGCCGTCACCGACCCGGACCGGCTGGAACCCGTCGCCCCCGCCCTGCACCGCACCCTGCGCTCCTCCGAACAGCGCGTCGCCGACGAACGGGAACGCGCCGCACACATGGCCGAGACTCTCGAGTCGCTGATGCATGCCGGCACCACGACGAGCAGCGCACAACTCGGCTATCTCATCGCCGGATCCGGCAACCTCGACCAGGAGGGAGCACACGCGTGACCCCTGCGCCACATCCGGACCACGGGGTGGACCAACTGTGCCCCGCCGGAACCGAGTTGTACGAACGGGCCCTGCTGGAAGGGCATGTGAGCGGCGAGGAGGCCGAAGCCGCGCCCTGTCTGCTGGACTTCGGGCTGCTGCATCCGGCGGTCACGGACCCCGGCCGGCTGGAACCGGCCGCCCCCGCGCTCGCGCTGCACCGCCTCCTGCGGTCCTCCGCCCAGGCCATCGCGGAGCAGCGCCACCGCGAGACACGGCTGGCCGAGATGTTCGAGCGGCTGATGCGCCTGGACGGCCGGCCGGCCGCGCCCCCGGAGAACCCCGCGATCACCGTGCTCAGCGGCACCGAGCGGATCAACCTGGCGATCACCGAGGCGATGACCGAGGCCGCCGACGAAGTGCTGTGCGTGCAGCCGAACAGCAACTACAGCAGCACCCGGGGCGAGCGGGCACAGGCCGTGGCGCTGGAGCGCGACCAGGCGCTGCTGGACCGCGGGCTGCGCATCCGCACGCTCTACCAGCACACCCAGCGGCACATGCCGCTCGTCGCCGCGCGCTACGAGCAACTGCGCGGCGACGCCGAGGCCCGCACGCTGGACGAGATCACGGACCGGCTGATCATCGTGGACCGGGCGGTCGCCTTCATCCCGGGCGACCGGGACGGCTCTCTCGCGCTCGAAGTGCGCGTCCCCGCGCTCGTGGACTATCTGGCGACCGCCTTCGACCGGCTGTGGCGCCTGGCCACCCCCATGTACCCGCAGGCCGTCGAGCAGCCCACGCTGGACGGGATCACCCCGCGTCAGCGGGCCATCGCCGCGCTGCTCGTGGAGGGGCACACCGACGCCGTCATCGCCGACCGGCTCGGCATGAACATCCGTACCGCGCGCGTCCACATCGCCAAGCTCGCCGCCACCCTCGGCAGCGACAGCCGGGCGCAGCTCGGCTATCTCATCGCGCGCTCGGCGATCCTGGATCGGGAAGCGTGACACCCGGGGAGGAGTCCGCGGAGGAGTCGGGCGGCGCCCCGTCCAGGCCGACCTGGGCGATACGGACACCGAGCTGGGTACGGCTGGCCGCGCCCAGCGTCTCCGCGAGACGGGCGATATGGGCACGGCAGGTGCGCACGCTGATGCCCAGGCGCTCGGCGATGGCGGCGTCCTGGTGCCCCTCGGCGAGCAGCGCGGCGATGGACTGCTCGCGGTGGGAGACGCCCTCGATGCGCGGCTCGGGGATGCTCTCGGTCAGCGGCACCGCCGTACGCCACAGCCGGTCGAAGACCGTCACCAGGTAGGCGACCAGGCCGGGGTGGCGCAGCTCCAGGGCCACCGTGCGCTCGGGGTTGGCGGGGATGAAGGCGACCGTGCGGTCGAAGAGGATGAGCCGGTCGATGACCTCGTCCAGGGTGCGCGCCTCGACGGCGTCGCCCATCAGCTCCAGGTAGTGCAGCAGTCCCTGGCCGTGCCGGGCGACATGGTTGTACAGGTCGCGCATGCGCACCCCGCGGGCGCGCAGGGCCAGGGCCCGGTGCAGCCCCTCGGTCAGTTCGTTCTCGCGGCGGATGCCGCCGGGCTGCACGGTGAGCACCTCCGCCGTACAGGCCTCGGTGGCCTCGTCCAGGGCCGCCTGGATGCGGGCCGGGCCGTCCAGGACGCGGATCGCCGCGCCCTCGCCGACGGCCGGCCGCGGATCGCCTGCGCCCAGTCCGGCGTACCGTTCCACGGCGGCCACCGCCGCGCCCACACGCCCCTGGCTCGCGCTGACCTCGTCGTAGACCCCGCGCAGCAGCCGTTTCATGACCTCCTGGGGCGCGGTCGGCACCAGCCAGGCCATGTCGGCGGGGTCGGGGTGCAGCAGGGCGAGGTCGAGGAGGCAGGAGACGTGGTCGGCGTCGCTGCGGGGCACCCTGCCGCGCCGTACGGCACGGGAGTAGACGCGGTCCCCGGCAGCGCACAGCCGGTCGGCACCGTGCGGGTGCTCCTCCGTCCCGTGCCCGGCCATCGCCCGTCCCACCCCCGACTCCCGCGTCTCGCAGCGCAACTATGCGCGGCGCGGGTCGGCTCCCGCAACACGGCTCCCCCTGGGGTGAGCACCGGAAACCACCGCTTCGCGCGGGTACGTCCACGCCCCATGAACATCCTCGTGCAACAAGCTGAAGGTGGCGACGGCTCGGACGCCGTGGGCATGCTGGGCGGGCGGAGGCCGGCCGCTTCCGGCGGCCGCCCATGGCACCCCAGGGGCGTCGCCGTCGTACGGGCTTACGGGCCGGCCCCGCGGAGACGCCCGCCCGGCCCGCCGTCGACCCTCGCACGGAATGCGGCGATTCACGGTGCGCCACCCGGCGAGCGCCGGGGTGATGCCTGTCCCCCGCGTGTCTCCGCCGCCAGGCAATCAGTCCGTCAGCCAACCGAGAGGACGACGGAACGTGATACGCGTGGGCGTCCTCGGCCGTACGTCACCGGAACGCGCGCAGGTCAGGAAGGTACTGGAGGGCGACGGCGGCATCTGGGCCGTCGGCGAGGGGCGGGCCGACCAGGCGCCGCAGCCGGTGCGGGCCATCCGTCCGCACGTGCTGGTGGACAGCCACCACGACCCCGAGGAGGCGCTGAACGCCCTTCGGTCCGGCCCGTCGCCCGGCCCCGCGCGGACCGTGCTGCTCGGCCGTCTGTCGCAGCGGGCCACCGGTCCGCTGTCGCGTCACGACGTGCGCGGCATCCTGTTACGCGCGGACGCCGTCGCGCATCTGCACTGGGCCGTGCGGGCCACCGCGGCCGGCAGTGTCGCGCTGACTCCCGGTGCCGCGCGGTTCGTCGTGGACGCCTTCGTACGGCCGGGCCGGGCCACCGAGGAGTCCGCCGAGGCCCGGCAGCGGCTGGGCACGCTCGGCGTGCGGGAGACGGAGATCCTGGAACTGCTCGCCGAGGGCGTCTCGAACACGGTGGTGGCCGACCGGCTCGGCATCAGCACGCACACCGTGAAGGACCACATCCGCACGATCTACGGCAAGCTGCTGGTCCGCAACCGGATCCAGGCCGCCAGGGTGCTGTGGCGGGCCCAGATCCGGCGTCCGGCGACCCCGAGGGCCTAGATGAGGCCGATCGCCTCGCAGTCGTCCTTGTACTCGGCCGTGCAGATTTCGGAGATCTTGTAGATGCCGTCGGCGATCACCGTCTCCGCGATGTTCTCGCGGGTGAGCGCGACCACGCCGACCAGCTGGGCCGGGACCTTCTCCTGGGTCGGGCTGACGACCTTGTCACGGGTGAGCGCGTCGAACTGGATGTCACGCCCCTGGACCCGCGCGACCGCCATCTCCGCGGCGGCCTCGGCCTCGGCCGGGTAGGACTTGTACACGCTCATGAACTGCTCGCCGGAGACGATGCGCTGCACCGCGTCCAGCTCGGCGTCCTGCCCGGTGATGGGCGGCAGGTCGGTGACGCCCGCGGCCTCCAGCGCCTTGATGATGCCGCCGGCCATGGCGTCGTTCGCCGAGTAGACGGCGGCGATGTTGCCCGCGCCGACCGCGTTGATCGCCTCGGTCATGTTGGCCTGGGCATTCTTCGGGTCCCAGTCCTTGGTGTCGTAGGACCTGGCGATCGTCACCTTGCCGTTCAGCTCCGACGTGGCGCCGTTCTTGAACTGCTTGGCGTTGGGGTCGGTGGGCGAGCCGTTCATCATGACGATCTTGTCGGAGGAGTCGACCCGCGGCCCCATCGCGTCCAGCAGCGTGCGCCCCTGCACCTCGCCGACGAGCTCGTTGTCGAAGGAGATGTACGCGTCGATCGGGCCCTCGGCCAGACGGTCGTAGGCGATGACCGGGATGCCGGCGTCCTTGGCGCGCTGCACGGCGCCCGCTATCGCGTGCGAGTCGACGGCGTCGAGCAGGATGACGTCGACACTGTCGGCGATCATCTTCTCGAGCTGGCTCTCCTGCTTGTCCGCGTTCTGCTCGGCGTTCGCGTAGACCACGTCGCCCTTGTCGTTGGTGAGCGCGGCGACCTTGGCCTTGATGATCGGGTAGTCGAACTTCTCGTACCGGGAGTTGACCTTCTCCGGCAGCAGCAGGCCCACCTTGATGTCGTTGCCCCTGGTGGGGCTCGCCTCGTCGCCGCCCCCGGTCGCGTCGAGAACGCCGCAGCCGGCGAGCGAGAGGGTCAGCGCGGACGCGACCGCGGTCATGGCGATACGACGCATTCAGGGGCTCACTTCGGTGTGTTACGGACATGGGCGCGACATCACGCCCAGGTGACTGAAAAGACAACGCGGCGCCACACTCAGCGTCAAGAGTTATCACTTAACGAGATGGCAACATCACCTTCCGTTCAGTATGTGAAGACAGAGCGAAATCCCTGCACAAGCGATCGCTTTCTACGCGCGTCATGATCACAAACGGTGTTCGGTTTTCCGCCACACGACGATCACCCGCGGCGGAGGCCGCCGGCACGAGGCACACGGCAGGGGCCCGGAGGTTCGGGAGAACCTCCGGGCCCCTGCCGTGCACAGCCTTCGGATCAGTCCCCCGGCTGCTGGCGCTTCGGCCGCCACACCACCAGCGCGCTGGTCTGCTGCGCCTCCTGGTACGGCACCAGATCTCGCCGGTACGAGGCGTGCACCGCGGCCTCGCGCTGACGCATGGCCGCGGCGGCCCCGTCGAGCGCCGCCTCCATCTCCGCGACCCGGGCCTGCAGGGCCGCGACCTGGTTCTCCAGTTCGATGATCCGCTTGATGCCGGCCAGGTTGACGCCCTCGTCCTGCGACAGCTGCTGCACCTGACGGAGCAGTTCGATGTCACGGGCCGAGTAGCGGCGGCCGCGCCCGGCCGTGCGGTCGGGCGAGACCAGGCCGAGGCGGTCGTACTGGCGCAGTGTCTGCGGGTGCAGGCCGGAGAGCTGGGCCGCCACCGAGATGACGTAGACCGGGGTCTCCTCGGTCAGTTCATAGGGGTTGCGTCGACGGCCGTCCATCTGGCTCATGCTCCCTTCGCGGCCTCGAACAGGTCCGCCCGCGGGTCCTCGTCCGCCGCGGTCGCCTCGCGATACGCCTCCAGTGCGTCACGAGCCTTCCCCGACAGCTCCGCCGGGACACTCACCTCGACGGTGATCAGCAGATCCCCGCGGGTGCCGTCCTTGCGGACCGCGCCCTTGCCGCGGGCGCGCATCGTGCGGCCGTTGGGCGTACCGGCGGGCAGCTTCAGGGTGACGGCCGGGCCGCCCAGCGTGGGCACCCGCACCTCGCCGCCGAGCGCGGCCTCCACGAAGGTCACCGGCACGGTCACGGTCAGGTTGTCGTCCTTGCGGCCGAACACCGGGTGCTCGCCCACGTGGACGACGACATAGAGGTCGCCGGCCGGACCGCCGCGCTCACCGGGCGCGCCCTTGCCGCGCAACCGGATCCGCTGCCCGTCGGAGACCCCGGCGGGAATGCGGACCTGCATGGTGCGCGAGGACTTGGCCCGGCCGCTGCCCTTGCAGACGTCGCAGGGGTTCTCCGCGATCAGGCCGCGGCCCTTGCAGTCCGGGCAGGGGTCGGTGAGCGAGAAGCCGCCGCCGGAGCCACGGGCGACCTGCCCGGTGCCGACGCAGGTCGGGCACACCCTGGGCGTGCCGTTCTTGTCGCCGGTGCCGGAGCAGGCCTTGCACGGGGCCTGGGAGGACATCCGCAGCGGGACGGTAGCGCCCTCGATGGCCTCGGTGAAGCTCAGCGTGACCTCGGACTCGATGTCCTGGCCGCGCTTGGGCTGCGTCCGGGTGCCGGCGCCGGGGGCACCGCCCCGGTTGAACAGGCCCCCGAGCACATCGCCGAAGCCGCCGCCGAAGCCGCCCTGCTGCGCACCGCCGCCGCCTCCGAAGAGGTCGCCGAGGTCGAAGTTGAACGAGCCGCCGCCCGCGCCCGGCCCCGGGCGGAAACCGCCGTTGCCGAACAGCGCGCGGGCCTCGTCGTACTCCTTGCGCTTCTTGGGGTCGCCGAGGACGTCGTTCGCCTCGGAGATCTCCTTGAAGCGCTCCTCGGCCTTGACGTTGCCCTTGTTGGCGTCCGGGTGGAACTCGCGGGCGAGCTTCCGGTACGCCTTCTTGATCTCGGCCTCGGTGGCGTCCTTGGGGACGCCGAGAACCTTGTAGTAGTCCTTCTCGATGAAGTCCTTGGTGCTCACCCTCGACGTCCCTCCTTCCGTCCGGTCTCTACGTCAGCCCTCCTCAGGGCCGTTGTCCTTGTCGTCGCCCGCCGCGCTCTCGTCGGCCTCGGACTTGACGCCCTGCGCGCCCGGCTGCGGCTCGGCGACGGCCACCCGCGCGGGGCGGATGGTGCGCTCGCCGATGCGATACCCCGGCTGGAGGATCGCGATGCAGGTCGTCTCGGTGATGTCCGGGGCGTAGGAGTGCATCAGGGCCTCGTGGATCGTCGGGTCGAAGGGCTCGCCCTCCTTGCCGAACTGCTGGAGGCCCATCTTGGCGGCGACGGTCTCCAGCGACTCGCCGACGGACTTGAAGCCGCCGACGAACTCGCCGTGGTCCCGCGCGCGCCCGATGTCGTCGAGCACGGGCAGGAGCTCGGTCAGGAGGTTCGCGATCGCGATCTCCTTGACCGTGATCCGGTCACGCTCGACCCGGCGGCGGTAGTTCTGGTACTCGGCCTGGAGGCGCTGGAGGTCGCCCGTGCGCTCGTTGAGCGCGGTGCGGACCTGGTCCAGCTGGGCCACCAGACCCGCGTCGCTGCTTGAGTCCCCGGCCGGGGCCGCCCCCTCCGCGTTCGCGGGGGAGTCGGCCTTCGGCTCGGCGTCGTCGGAGGTGGCGCCGGAGGGGACGTCGGGCTTCTCCTCGAAGCCCGGGGTCTCCTCCGTCACGCGGCACCGTCCTTGCGGTCCTCGTCGACGATCTCGGCGTCGACGACGTCGTCGTCGGCCTTCGGGGTCTCGGCACCGGCGCCGCCGGCGGCCTGCGCGGCCTGGGCGTCGGCGTACATCGCCTGGCCGACCTTCTGGGAGACCGCGGCGACCTTCTCGGTGGCCGTGCGGATCTCGGCGGTGTCCTCGCCCTTGAGCGCGGTCTTCAGCTCCTCGACGGCGGCCTCGACCTCGGTCTTGACCTCGCCGGGGACCTTGTCCTCGTTGTCCTTGAGGAACTTCTCCGTCTGGTAGACGAGCTGCTCGCCCTGGTTGCGGGTCTCGGCGGCCTCGCGACGGCGGTGGTCCTCGTCCGCGTACTGCTCGGCCTCCTGGCGCATCCGGTCGACCTCGTCCTTCGGCAGCGAGGAGCCGCCGGTGACGGTCATCTTCTGCTCCTTGCCCGTGCCCAGGTCCTTCGCGGTCACGTGCATGATGCCGTTGGCGTCGATGTCGAAGGAGACCTCGATCTGCGGGACACCGCGCGGGGCGGGCGGCAGACCGGTCAGCTCGAACATCCCGAGCTTCTTGTTGTACGCCGCGATCTCGCGCTCGCCCTGGTAGACCTGGATCTGCACCGACGGCTGGTTGTCCTCGGCCGTCGTGAAGATCTCGGACCGCTTGGTCGGGATCGTGGTGTTGCGCTCGATGAGCTTGGTCATGATGCCGCCCTTGGTCTCGATACCGAGGGACAGCGGGGTCACGTCGAGGAGCAGGACGTCCTTGACCTCACCCTTGAGGACACCGGCCTGGAGCGAGGCGCCGATGGCGACGACCTCGTCCGGGTTCACGCCCTTGTTGGCGTCCTTGCCGCCGGTCAGCTCCTTGACGAGCTCGGCGACGGCGGGCATACGGGTGGAGCCGCCGACGAGGACGACGTGGTCGATCTCGCTGAGGGAGATGCCGGCGTCCTTGATGACGTTGTGGAACGGCGTCTTGCAGCGCTCCAGCAGGTCCGCGGTCAGCTGCTGGAACTGGGCGCGGGTGAGCTTCTCGTCGAGGTGCAGGGGGCCCTCGGCGGAGGCGGTGATGTAGGGCAGGTTGATCGAGGTCTCCGTGGAGGAGGACAGCTCGATCTTGGCCTTCTCGGCGGCCTCGCGGAGGCGCTGGAGGGCCATCTTGTCCTTGGCGAGGTCCACGCCGTGACCGGACTTGAACTGCTGCACCAGGTAGTCGACGACACGCTGGTCCCAGTCGTCACCGCCGAGGTGGTTGTCACCGTTGGTCGCCTTCACCTCGACGACGCCGTCGCCGATCTCCAGCAGCGAGACGTCGAAGGTGCCGCCACCGAGGTCGAAGACCAGGATGATCTGCTCGTCCTTGTCGAGGCCGTACGCCAGCGCGGCGGCGGTCGGCTCGTTGACGATGCGCAGGACGTTGAGGCCCGCGATCTCACCGGCCTCCTTGGTCGCCTGACGCTCGGAGTCGTTGAAGTAGGCCGGGACGGTGATGACCGCGTCGGTCACCTTCTCGCCCAGGTAGGCCTCGGCGTCGCGCTTCAGCTTCTGCAGGATGAACGCGGACATCTGCTGCGGGTTGAAGGGCTTCCCGTCCAGCTCGATCTTCCAGTCGGTGCCCATGTGGCGCTTCACCGAGCGGATGGTGCGGTCTACGTTGGTGACCGCCTGCCGCTTGGCGACCTCGCCGACGAGCACCTCGCCGTTCTTCGCGAAGGCGACGACGGACGGCGTGGTCCTGGCGCCCTCTGCGTTGGTGATGACGGTGGGCTCGCCGCCTTCAAGAACGCTGACGACGGAGTTAGTCGTGCCCAGGTCGATGCCGACCGCACGTGCCATGGTTGATTCCTCCAGCTGACTTGAGTGGAACGGACTCAAGTGTGCATGACGGTCCCCTATCGGTCAACAGACCTGAGTCACAGGGACTCAACTCTTATCCGTTCCTTACACGCAAGGGGCCTGTGACCTGCGACGATACCCTTGAGTTACGCCGCACGACCGGTCGAAGAAGCAGCGCGAGCACCGCCCCCGCAGCCCCGCCCGCCACCCGGAGCGCGGCGGTCGCGTCGAAGATTCCGGTGTGCACGAGTACCCCGACGAGCGCCCCCGAGGCCGCCGCCGCCCCGAGGACCGCCGTCACCGCGAGGGGCGAGCCCGGGCCGCCGCAGCCGGGGGGCGAGACGGCCGGGGCCGCCGCGCAGCGGCGGACGCCCGGCCGGCCGCCGCGAGAACAGCACCGGCACCACGTCCGCCAAGGCCACCGCGCTCAGCGCGAACAGCACGCCCGCGGAGCCGGCCGGACCACGCCCCGCGCGGGTCAGCACGGAGCCGACTCCCCCGTCACGGCCACCGCGACGGTCGCGAGCGGGGCGGCCACTCCGCCGAGCAGCGGCACGGGCCTGCCGCGGCGGCGTTCGACCAGGCCGGAGCGGAGCGCGGGGGCGCGCGGCAGGCCCGCGAGCAGGGCGGCGAGGAACAGAGCCGCGGCGGCCGCGGCGATCCCGTAGAGCACGGGACCAATTTAGGGGAGTGTCATGATTTGGTATGAATGACGCAGCAGGTCGGCGCGCCGCGCGCGCATGGGGGCGTGAGAGGCTCTCCACCGCGCGAGGCCAGCTCAGGGGCGGTGTGCGGGTGATCACTGAGGGCCGCCTCAGCGACGCAGATCACCGAGCGCCTGGCTACAGTGCGGCGGAGGATACGGGTAGTCTCAGACGGACTGCATAAGTTACCGCTTAGTAATCTCATCGAAGAACCCCTCGCAGGTTCGAGGAGTCCCCATGCAACTCGCCGCGATCATCGTGTCGCTGGTCCTCATGGCCGTCGGCTCCGCGCTGTTCGGCCGGGCCGTCCTGCAGATCGTCCGCTTCATGATGCTCGGCCAGCGCTTGCCCGCCGGGTCCCGGACCAACGACCCGGTGCAGCGCACCGTCACGGTGGTCAAGGAGTTCCTCGGCCATACGCGGATGAACCGCTGGGGCATCGTGGGCTTCGCGCACTGGTTCGTGGCGATCGGCTTCTACACGCTGCTGCTGACCATCGTGAACGCCACCGGTCAGCTCTTCCAGGCCGACTGGCTGCTGCCCGTCATCGGCGACTGGCCCCCGTACAACGTCTTCGTCGAGTTCATCGGCACGATGACCGTGCTCGGCATCCTGCTGCTCATCGCCGTCCGGCAGCTCTCCCGCCCCGACCGGCCGGGCCGCAAGTCCCGTTTCGCGGGCTCCAACACCGGCCAGGCGTACTTCGTCGAGACCGTCATCCTCATCGTCGGCGTCTGCATCTTCATGCTGCACGCCCTCGAGGGCGCGATGCACCACGTCGACAGCTACGAGGCGTCCTTCTTCATCTCGTACCCCGTCGTCTCGGCGCTGGAGGGCCTGGACCTCTCCACGCTCCAGAACCTCACCTACTTCTTCGCCGGTCTGAAGATCGCGACCTCCTTCATCTGGATGATCACGGTCTCCCTCAAGACCGACATGGGTGTGGCGTGGCACCGGTTCCTGGGCTTCCCGAACATCTGGTTCAAGCGCAACGCCGACGGCGCCACGTCGCTGGGTGGTCTGCTGCCGATGACCTCGGGCGGCAAGCCGATCGACTTCACCGACCCCGGTGACGACGACGTCTTCGGCGTCTCCCAGGTCGAGCAGTTCTCCTGGAAGGGCCTGCTGGACTTCTCCACCTGCACCGAGTGCGGCCGCTGCCAGTCGCAGTGCCCGGCCTGGAACACGGGCAAGCCGCTCTCCCCGAAGCTGCTGATCATGTCCCTGCGCGACCACGCGCACGCCAAGGCGCCGTACCTGCTGGCCGGTGGCGGCAAGTCGATGGAGGGCGAGGAGAAGGCGTCCGAGGAGCAGCTGAAGGACGTCCCGGCGGGCGCCCTCGCGGAGGCCGAGCGCCCCCTCATCGGCACCGTCGAGGAGAACGGCGTCATCGACCCGGACGTGCTGTGGTCCTGCACCACCTGCGGTGCCTGTGTCGAGCAGTGCCCGGTGGACATCGAGCACATCGACCACATCGTCGACATGCGCCGCTACCAGGTGATGATCGAGTCCGCGTTCCCGTCCGAGGCGGGCACCATGCTCAAGAACCTGGAGAAGAAGGGCAACCCCTGGGGACTGGCGAAGAAGCAGCGCCTGGAATGGCTCAAGGAGCTCGACTTCGAGGTCCCGGTCGTCGGCAAGGACATCGAGGACCTCACCGAGGTCGAGTACCTGTACTGGGTCGGCTGCGCGGGCGCCCTGGAGGACCGGGCCAAGAAGACCACCAAGGCCTTCGCCGAACTCCTCCACATCGCGGGCGTCAAGTTCGCGATCATGGGCGGCGACGAGAAGTGCACCGGTGACTCCGCCCGCCGCCTCGGCAACGAGCCCCTGTTCCAGGAGCTCGGCATGGAGAACGTCATGGCTCTGAACATGGCGTTCGGCGAGGAGATGGACGAGGACGGCAACGTCACGCCCGAGTCGAGGAAGCCGAAGTCGGCGAAGAAGATCGTCGCCACCTGCCCGCACTGCCTCAACACGATCGGCAACGAGTACCCGCAGATCGGCGGCGACTACGAGGTCATCCACCACACCCAGCTGCTCCAGCACCTGGTGGACGAGGGCAAGCTGACCCCGGTCACGCCGGTCGAGGGCATCATCACCTACCACGACCCCTGCTACCTGGGCCGCCACAACAAGATCTACACCCCGCCGCGCGAGATCATCGCCGCCGTCCC
>NZ_JBIALD010000014.1:0-221393 GCF_042873115.1 Streptomyces sp. NPDC005017
CCCTGGTCGACGCGGGCCGGCCGGGCAGTACCCCGGTGGCCTCCGGCGAGGGCGCCGGCGACGAGGTCCCGGTCCCGGTGGCCGCCCACTGACCCCAGTCTCCACGGCAGACGCGTGACCAGAGGGCCTGCCCCACCGGACGTCGGTGGGGGCAGGCCCTCTGTCGCGTCTTGCGGCCGTACCGGCCGGAGTCTGATTCGCGCGTTGACCCGTGAGGGCAAGGAGGTCCGGGCGACGGTCGGCCGGGCGGCCGGTCCGCTCGTGACCGAGCAGGCCATGGACGCCTGGGTGGCGGGCTCCGACGATCTCGAGTGGTGGTTCGGGAACGGGGATGAGGGCGACGCGGCGTCGTGAGCCGTTCGGTCGCGGGGCTCGTGCAGCCACACGGCTGCGATGTGCCCGGGCCAGGGGCCCGCTTGATGCGTGAGGCCGTGAGGCCATGGCGCTGTGGAGCCAGGAGGAGAGGCCTCTGAGTTCCGACGTAGGCTCTGTGGCATGAGTCTGCGCCTGAGCACCGTGATCCTTCCCGTCGACCGCTGGCACGCGGGCGGCCGTGCCAAGTGGCAGCGGGCCGAGGAACTCGGCTTCCACGCCGCGTACACCTACGACCACCTCTCCTGGCGGACCTTCCGCGACGGCCCCTGGTTCGGCGCCCTGCCCACCCTCACCGCCGCCGCCACGGCCACCGACCGCCTGCGCCTGGGCACCCTCGTCACGTCGCCGAACTTCAGGCACCCGGTGACGCTCGCCAAGGAACTGATCTCGCTCGACGACATCTCCGACGGGCGGATCACCCTCGGTATCGGCGCCGGCGGCAACGGCTTCGACGCCACGGCGCTCGGGCAGGAGGCGTGGTCGCCCAGGGAGCGAGCCGACCGCTTCGGCGAGTTCGTGCCCCTCCTCGACCGGCTCCTCACCGAGGGTGCCGTCTCTCACCAGGGTGACTTCTACACGGCGGAGGAGGCCCGGAACATCCCCGGCTGTGTCCAGCGCCCCCGCCTGCCCTTCGCGGTGGCGGCGACCGGGCCGCGCGGGCTGAAGCTGGCGGCCCGCTACGGGCAGGCGTGGGTGACGACCGGCGATCCGAAGCTGTACGAGGAGGGCACGCCGGAGCAGTCGGTCGCGGCCCTGCGCGGCCAGGTCGAGAAGCTCGGCAAGGCGTGCGCGGAGACCGGCCGGGACGTGGCCGAGCTCGACAAGATCCTGCTGACCGGCTTCACCCCTGACCGGAGCCGCCCGCTGGAGTCGGTCGACGCCTTCGTCGACTTCGCGGGCCGCCACCGCGAACTCGGCTTCACCGAGATCGTCGTCCACTGGCCGATCCCCGACTCCGACTTCGCGGCCGACCAGGCCGTCTTCGAGCGGATCGCCACGGAGGCCGTCGGACAACTGGGCTGACCCGCGGCCACACCACGCCTTGGCACGGCGTGACCCGCCCAATACGGCTGAGGCGAACACCGCCATGGTCGGGGAGGCACGACGCTCGCGCAGCCGGGCGCTCACGTAGGCGGCCAGGGCGTCGACGTGCTGCTCGTCGTAGGCCCACAGAATCCGTCCCGCACAGCGGGTCTGGAGCCACAGTGGCCGCCGGAAGAACGGGTCCTCGGTGCCGCCGGGCACCGCGCCGACCAGGCCCCTGCCCCACTCCTCGGCCGTCCAGTAGGCGACCGCGCCGCAGCCGGCGCAGACGAGACGGCGGGACTGGAAGAGCAGGGCGCTGAAGTACTTCGGCGCCTCGACGCCGGGCCGAGGAGCGACGAGCGCGCGGCCGCCGCACGTCGGGCAGACCACGAGA
This sequence comes from Streptomyces sp. NPDC005017, assembly GCF_042873115.1. NCBI lineage: Bacteria > Bacillati > Actinomycetota > Actinomycetes > Kitasatosporales > Streptomycetaceae > Streptomyces > Streptomyces sp. NPDC005017. The sequence continues at coordinate 1,796 of NZ_JBIALD010000014.1, forward strand.
ACCCGGCCGGTGAACTGGACGAGTCACGTGCCGTGGTCGCGGTGGCGGACCGGGTCGGGGTGGACGGGCTCGGAACTCATGGCGGGCAGCCTGCCAGGCCGGATCCGCGACCTGCGACCGAGATACGGCGCGAGGCCGCGACGGCCGAGGGCGGGCGGGGTCGGCGATGCCTTGCCGCCGGGCACGGTTCGCTTGCCGGGGACGCCCCTGGCGCGGCGAGCACGGTTTGCTCACCAGCGACGACCTTGGCGCGGCGAGCACGGTTCACTCGCCGCCGACGGCCTCCGCGGCGCGCTCGGCCGATTCGTCCACGGCGTCCTCGGCCTCCCAGCGCAGCAGGTCACCCGGCTGGCAGTCGAGCACCTCGCAGAGCGCGGCGAGCGTGGAGAAGCGCACCGCCTTGGCGCGGCCGTTCTTGAGGACGGCCAGGTTGGCGGGCGTGATGCCCACCCGTTCCGCGAGCTCGCCCACGGACATCTTGCGCCGGGCCAGCATCACGTCGATGTCGACGGCGATCGGCATCAGATCACCTCGTCCAGCTCTGCCTGCATCCGCGCCGCCTCGACGTCGCGCGCGACCGCCTGGGCGAGCAGCATCCGCAGCACGTGCACGATGAGCGCGACCCCGAGGATAGCCACGCCGACCCCGCCCATGATGACGGTGACTCCCGGGTCCTCCCGCTGGCCCGGCGCGTTGAACGCCGTGACCGCGAACCACACGAGGGCGGCCGCCACGATCGCGCCGATCATCCCGTCCACGTACCGGAAGGCGGCGGTGGAGAAGACCGTTCCGCGACGCACCATCGCCACCAGTCGCCATACACACACCAGGGTGACCTGGGCCGACACCATGCCCATGACGGTGAGCACCCGGAACGGGGTCAGTGGGAGCGACCCGTCCTCCGGGTCGTTCCCACTGACCAACGTCCACACCATCAACGCCTGCACGAACACGGTGCCGGCGAGCACCACCACGAGCACGGCACGCAGCGCGCGCACGGTCAGCTTTCCCATGACCCACCCTTTCCACGACTCACGATGGAAATCTATCGATTTTCGATAGGTGGGGCAAGGGGGTGGGAGAGGAAGGCGTTCACCCGAGCCCTCTTGAACTCGGCGAAGCCGGCCTCGGGCGACGGATCTGCTCCGTCAGCTCATGCCGGGCGCACCGCTCGTCCTGCGGTCGGCCAGTACCCGCTGCCCCGACCAGGCCGACCCGTTGAACGAGGACCACCAGATGTGGTCGTCCGCCCCCGCCCCGCGCCAGGCCATGTACAGCCGACCGGCCCCTCGTCCCAGCGCCGGGTAGTTCGCCGTCCTGCGGTCGGCCAGCACCCGCTGCCCGGACCACGAGGCGCCGTTGAAGGTGGACCACCAGATGTGGTTGTCCGCCCCGGAACCCCGCCAGGCCATGTACGCCCTGCCGTTGACGTACGCCAGGTCGGGCTCCCGGGCGGTGGTCGCAGGGAAGCCCTGCTGTCGCGTCCACTGCCCGTTCACCAGGCGCGACCAGTAGATGCTCGGGTCGCTTCCGGCTCCGCGCCACGCCATGTGGGCGGTGTCCGGTGCCCCGGTCGCGGCGACGGCTCCCTGCGGTGCCGGTCCCAGCAGTGCGCCCAGCGCGAGCAACGCGCCGGCGCAGGCCGCTCGCCGTGTGACGTTCTCCGCCATGATCGTCCCGTCCCTCCGTCGTCTACTGCCCCGCCTGGAGAGCCGCCCAGGTCTGTGGTCCCACGACGCCGTCGGACTCCATGCCGAGGGCGGTCTGGTACGAGCGGACGGCGTCCTCCGTCACCGTGCCGAAGTCGCCGTCGGTGGCGACGGTCTTCCCGAGGGTGGCCGTCAGGGCGCGCTGGAGCCGGGTGACGGCTTCGCCGCTGGAGCCCGCCCGCAGTTCAGGCGTGTCCCCGCGGGCCAGGAGGACCGTCCACGTCTTCGGCCCGACGACGCCCAACGTCTCGAGTCCGTGGTCGGACTGCAGACTCACCGCCGCCGTCGCCGTCTCCTCGCCGAACTCCCCGTTCACCGGGCCCGGATCGTAGCCCGCGTCCCTCAGCAGGCACTGCGCGGCGGTGACGAGCGCGCCGCTCGATCCGGGTTCCAGGGCGTCGTACGAGGCGAAGCCGACGCCCACCTCGTCGCAATCGGCCTCTTGCACCGCCGGGCCCTCGGCCCGGTACAGCGTGACCGTCGAGCCTCGGGCCGCTACCGTGCCGGCCTCCGGGTCCTGCCGGATCACCTGGCCGGGCTCGGCGGACTCCGCTTCACCCGGGTCCGCGGCGGCGGTCTCGGTCTCGAACCCGGCCTCGAGCAGGGCCGCTTCAGCCTCTTCGGCCGACTTGCCCACGACGTCCGGCACCTCGGCGTCCTTGGGGGTTTCCGGGTCGACGACCTCCACCACCTTGTCCTGTTCGCCCGACGTACCGGACGGCCGCGCGAGGCCCGTGTCGCTTCCCTCACGGTTGTCTTCGACAAGGAGGACGGCGTCGAGCTTCTTCTCGGCGGGCTCGACCTTCACGATCCGCTTCTTGTCGAAGCCCTTCCACGCCTTGCCCTTCTTGCCTTTTCCACCCTTTCCGTCCTTGCTCTTCTTGCCCCCGTCCACGTCCACGTCCACGTCCGTGTCGAAGTCGACCTCGACGTCGTCCCGCGGCTTGTCGAAGCTCTGCAGCGGGTTGCCGCAGCGGCACTGGACCACGGGCAGGCCGTAGGCGTCGATGAGGACGGCCACTCCGGCTTCGAGCAGGGCGTAGAAGGACCTCTTCTGCTTCTTCCGTGCGTCGTAGTCGAAGTTCTTGACCAAGGTGTCGTTGCGCAGGAGCACCGGGGTGAGTTCGCCGATGTAGCTCTCGATCTGGTCGACGTCGATACCCCGAGCGTCCGCCCAGGCCGCCGCCTTCTCCGTGTTCTCCTTGAGGAACGCGATGAGCCGCCCCTTGTCGCAGCTGGACTTCCGCCGCGTCCCGCCGTAGAGCCCGGGCGTGGCACCCGACTTGGATCCGCCGCCCAGTGCGGAGAGGGTGCCGATGAGGTCGACGGCCAGGCCGGCCCCGCGGAAGAACGGCGAAGCGCTCGTGACGCCCCGGGCGAGCGCCTTGACCGTGACCTTGGGGCTTGGGCCGCAGCCCGTGGCCCCGAGGGCGAACAGCATGCTGACTACCACGCCCACGGCGGTCACCCCCACTGCCCGGCGCCGGGATGCGCGCCGCCTCAACAACTGGCGTAGCGCCGATGGCCAGACCATGTTTCCCCTCCCTGTCTCGCTTCCCCCGAGCGGATGAACGGCTGCAAGTGCGGCGCCCGGCACGGGTGTTGGCTGTCCTGCACGGCCCTGTGGCCGGCGCACGCCAATTGACGCAGTCGCGCCCCTGGTTGGGTGGCGGTTCCGTCACTGCGGGTGTGTCACCGCTGGTGAAGGACCTAGGGTGGTTTTCCGGTCCGGTCCGGTCCGGACACGGCGTTCTGGGGGCGGGGTATGGGGGAGACGGAGCCGACACCGCGGCAGGTGTTCGCCGACCGGCTGGGCGAGTTGCTGGGACTGGCGGCGGACCTTCCGGTCAAGAGCGCGGTGGCCGAGGCCAATCGACGCCGTCCCGCCGGGCGGGGCAGGCCGATCTCGGGACGCCGGGTCAGTGACTGGAAGCAGGGCAGGCATCTGCCTGGGTCGGAGGTGGCGTTCCTGGTCCTGGTCCGGGTGTTGCTCGAACACTGCCGCGGCCGGCCCAGCGCCGTCGGCGCGATCGACGCGGGGCTGCTGGACGAGGAGCAGTGGCGGCGCTGGCTGCGCGCCGCCCGCGCGGCTCCGCCCGAGCCGACGTCTCAACAACCCCAGGAAGAAGCCCGGCGGGCCGAGTCGTCGGGCCAACAGCCCCACACGCGAAGCCGGCAGGCCGAGCAGCCTGCGTCCCACCAGTCACAGGGAGAACCGCATCCAGGCGCCGCGACAGCGCCGCCCACCCACACCCCCACCCGCCCCCGCGGCCCGCGTCCGGTCCGTCGGCCGCGTGAAGACTTCGTCGGGCGCGAGACGGAGCTCGCGTTTCTCGCCGAGCGGATCGAGGAAGCGGCGAGCGGCACCGGATCCGTGGTGCTGCTCGCGGGCCCGGCGGGCATCGGCAAGAGCACCCTCGCCGCCGAGGCACTGCACCGCTACGCCGATCCCGCGGGCTTCACCGTCGTACGAGGCCATTGCCCCAGAGACGCGGTGGCACCACCCCTGTGGCCCTGGCAGCGGGCGCTACGACTTTCCGGTGTCACCCCTGGGCCGGCGGAACAATCAACTACCCGTCTCCTGAACGGAGTCGGGACCGAGACGGGACAACAACCCTGGGAGGCGACGGAGTCGGCCGCGGCAGCGGCCCGGTTCCAGGAACTGACCAGAATGAGACAGGCATTGGCCGAAGCGACGGCCGAACGACCCCTGGCCGTGATGCTGGACGATCTGCACTGGGCCGACACGGCCAGCCTCGACCTGCTGTGGCAGGTCGCCGACGGGGCGGCCGAACACGGGCTGTTCGTGCTCGGCACCTACCGGGAACCCGGGCCCGAGCAGACCGCGGGAGCGCTCGCGGACCTCGGCCGCAACGAGGCCGCCGTGCTGCGGCTGGCGCCGTTCACCCGGGAGGAGGTCGCACAGTGCGTCGGCGAGCCGAACGCGGCGGAGTCCTACCGGCGTACGGGCGGGCTGCCACTGCTCGTCACGGCACTGCGCACGCACACCGTCGACCTCGGCACCGTCGTCAGCGGGCTACTGACCGGACTCACCACCGAGCAGCGAGGCGTCGTGTGCGCCGCCGCCGTGCTCGGCGAACGGCTGGACACCACCCAGCTCGCCGCGGTCCTGCCGGAGTTGGGCGAGAGCCTCGTCGCCCAGGCGCTGACGGCGGCCTGGCACGCCGGTGTCCTCACCACGGCGGACACCACCAGACCCGGACGCGCCTACCGCTTCACCCACGACCTGGTACGCGACGAGGTACTCGGCCGAACCGACCCCGCCGCCGCCCGTGCCCTGCATCGAGCCGCGGCGCGCGCACTGGAAAACGCCGAGAACCCGGCCGAGGCGGCCCGTATCGCGGCGCACTGGCGACGGGCCGGAAAGGAGCCCGCCCACCGCGCCGCCGCCGCGCACTGGTCCAGGATCGCCGCCGATCAGGCCCGCGAACGGCACGCCTACGCCGACGCCGCCCGGCACCTGGCGGACGCCACCGCCGTACTTGGCCCGACGGACCCCCTGCACACCCCGGTGCTCATCGAGCTGGCCCGCGCCGAGTACCTTGCCGGGCGCTACGACGCCAGCCTGCGCCACAGCGTCGAAGCCGCCGACGCGGCGAAAGCGACCGGCCGGCCGGAACTCCTCGCCGAGGCCGCCCTGGTGCTGCGGGGTGTCACCTTCCCGCAGGCCTCGGAGACGATCAGCCGACTGTGCGGGGCGGCGCTGGCCGTCGAGGGCCTGCCGGACACCGTGCGCTCCCGGCTGCTCGCCCAGCTCGCCACCGCCCTGGCCGATCTCGGCTCACCCGAAAAGGCGGCGGAGCACGCCCGCGCGGCCCTCGCTCTGGCCGAGGCCACCGGCGACCCGCGTGCCGAACTCGACGCGGCACGGGCCAGGGAGATGACCCTGGCCCACCCGGACGACACCGCGGAGCGGCTGCGCCTCGGCGAGTTGTCCGTGTTCCGCGCCGAGCAGCTCGGCGACCCGCTCGCGGCGGTGCTGGGCCACCACTGGCGTATCCAAGCCGGATACCTGCTGGGCCGAATGGGGTTGGTCGACGAAGCGATCCGCGGCATCGAGGCGATCGCCGCCCGATCCGCACTGCCGCTGACCCGCTGGCACCTGCTCCGGGTCAGCGCCTCCCGCGCCGCCCAGGAAGGGCGGTTCGCCGCCGCCCGCCAATGCAACGAGGAAGCCACCGGACTCGCCCGGGCCAGCGGAGACCCGACCGCGATCGCCATGAGCTACGTACTGTGCCAGCAACTGGCCCTGGTCCGTGGTGACGCCGAGGAACTGCCCGAGGAGATGTGGGGTGCCTTCGACCGGGTGCCGAGACAGCCGCTGATCCTCTCGGTGCGGGCTCGGGTGCTGTTCGTCGCCGGGCGGCTGGACGAGGCACGGGAGGTCTACGCCCAGCTGCGCCCTCTGCTGCCCCTCCCGATCGCGACCCCGACGTGGCCGGCGGTGCTGATGCACCTGGTCGACCTGATCGAGCTCATCGGCGACGCCGAGGCCGCGCGGCTGACGTACGACCAGCTCGCCCTGTTCCGGCCGTACCCGGGAGCCATCGGCACGTCAACGGCGTACTTCTCCGGCACGGTCAGTCGCGAACTCGGCCGCCTCGCCCTGACCGCCGGCCGCCCGGCGGAGGCCGAGGTGCTGCTGCGCGAGGCGCTGGCCCGCAACCGGGTCCTCGGCGCTCGACCGTACGTGGCGCTGACCTGCCTGGACCTCGCCGCCGTCCAACGCGACCGAGGTGCCCTGGCCGAGGCGGCGGCCCACGCCGGAGAGGCACTCACCCTCGCCGCTCAGCTCGACCAGCCCGGCCCGGCCGCCGCGGCAGCACGCCTCGTCGACGAGATCGCCGCACTGCGGGCGGACGCCGACCCGCCCACTCCCGTGCAGACGAGGCTGCGCAGCACGAACGGATCGGACCCCTGGCGGCACCGCCCCGCGAAGGGGTGAGCGGCAGGGACGCGCGCCCACTTCGGCCCGCTGCGGCAACGCCGGCTAGCGGTAGGCGAGGCCTGGAAGCCGAGGGAACGAAGCGACCGGCCTCGTCAGGGACGTGTGTGGAGGGACTCGTCCGCGTCCTCCTTCAGGGCGGCTCGCGCGGCAGCCAGTCGTTCTCTCGATTCGGTGACCCAGCCTTCGCCCATGTCGAGCGGTACGGAGACGAAGATCTGGGCGCCGACGCCGTCGTGGACCTCAACGATGTAGGGGTCGTCGGCGACGAATCGGAGGTAGGCCGTACGCCCCGACCGGGGCCAGTCCGCGGTGAACGGTTCGTCGAGCCGGCTTCCTGTTCGGCCTCCAGCAGCCGCCCCCAGTCGGAAAGGTCGTCCGAGTCGAGCTGGACGCGGACCGTTCCGTTCACGAAGTCGCTGGTGACGACGGCCTGCGCGTCGGCCGCCTGGGCGCCGAACAGATCGCCGACACGGTGCTGGAGCGCCTCGGCGTGGCCGGCGGCGGCCGCGACGACGTCGCCCTCATCGTCGTCCGGCTCTGACTGCCTCACTCCGGACCCGGACCCATGCGGGTACGTACACCCCGCTCCCGTTCCGACCACTCAGCCCGAGTTGAGTATCCGTGCTCACGTCCGGGACCGCCCCGCGCGGCGAGTATCGGTGCAGCGGCGCAACCGAGAGCGTCGGCTCCACACCACCGAGACTGTTACGGAGAATCCTCATGTCCCGCCGTGTCGCCCTGTCCCTGACCGCCGGTGTCGTCGTCCTCGGCGGCGCAGGAGCCTTCGCCCTCGCCTACGCCGGGGACCAGCCCCCTGCCCTGGCCCACAGCACCGCCCGCTACACCGCCCCCGACGGCGGCCGGGACGGCTCGCTCTCCTTCAGCACCGAGGTCACGGCGTCCGGCGGTGTCAAGAGCGTGAAGGTGCTGGCCTATCCGGCGCAGTCCGCCCTCGCCGAGAAGGCGCCGACCGCCGAAGAGATGACCGCGGAGGAGTCGGCCATCTGCATGACCGTCGACACGGACACCGCGCGCTGCACGTACACGGTCCGGGTGACCGCCGCCGAGGCCGCGTCGTCCCCGCAGGGTTCCTGGCACGTCGCGGTCCTGGCCACTGCCGCCGACGGCAGCACCACCCTGGACACGAGGGCGGCGGACTTCACCCTGCGCACGAGGTGACGTGGAGGCGCCTCGGCCCCTGTCCCCTTGACGGACGGGGAATCCCCGCACGGCATCGGACAACAGACCATCGAGCCGGTGCGGCCGACACAGTAGACATCGGCGAGGTCGACCATTGCGGACGCCTCCTGGACGGTGAGTTCGGGCCCGATCTCGACAGGCTCGTGGTCGGCCGTGCGCTCTGCCGGTTGCCGAGGCGTGAGACCACGGGCGCAGGTGACGTACAGCTCGCCGGCGCTCGGACTCGCACCACGCCACGCGTCGGCGATCCACGCAAGGCCGTCGGACACCGCCGCCTTCTCCTTCCGTGCCCAACGTGAATCGGCGGTCGCCGCCCTGCCCTGGGCCACAGCGAACAAGCCGCCCGCCGAACCCTCCGCCTCACGCTCTCACGACGGGCACTGTCGTGGACGGCTTCGTGAACCGGACGCGTGTATGTCCGGACGCGCGTGTGGTGCGGCCCTCTGGCGGGAGGCCGCACCACACGGGTCGGGACGGTTACTCGCTCACATGCGCGTGGCCGTCGTGCAGGCCGCCGCCACTGCCCGAGTCACCGTCCGTCGGGGTGGAGACCACCGGCCGGGTGAGCGGGGAGAGGTCGTAGGCGTAGTGGCCGACCGCGTCGGCGATGACGTCGACGTTGACGTCGAGCGCCCGCATGTCGATGTTGTTGATGTCGTCACCGGCCGCGTGGTAGTTCACGTCGTACGCCACACCGGCCTGGCCGCCGAACTTCGCGGCCTGCGCCTCGGTCTTGATGCCCTCCGCACCGGTGAAGGTGCCGCCGGAGGGGATGCCGACCTCGATGAACGGGCCGTAGTCGGAGCGGCCGGTGAAGTCGGTGCCTTCGTGCGGGATGTTCTTCGAGTCGAGGAAGTCGGTGATGCCCTTCTCGAGTTGGGCCGAACCCTCGGGGCCGGGGCCGGCGCCCGTGGCGTCCGAGTCGTCGCCGTCGTAGACGAAGTAGGCGGCGTTCGGCGAGGCGATCATGTCGAAGTTCAGGTAGAGCTTGATCTGCTTCTTCTGCTCTTCCGTCAGCGAGGCGACGTACGCCTCCGAGCCGAGCAGCCCGAACTCCTCGGCGGACCACCAGGCGAACTTCACCTTGTTCTTGACCTTGTGCTGGGACTTGGCCAGCTTCAGCGCGACGTCGAGGATGCCTGCCGAGCCGGACCCGTTGTCGTTGATGCCCGGGCCCTCGGAGACCGAGTCCAGGTGCGCTCCGAGGAAGACGGTGTTGGCCGCGTCGCCGCCTCGGGTCTCCGCGACGACGTTGAAGGTCTTGCGGTTCTCCCGCAGTTCGCGGACGTCGAGGGTGACCTTCACCGGACCCTGGGCGGCCTCGGCGGCCAACGCCTCGCCGTCCGCCTGGGTGATACCGCCGGTGGGGATCTTGCCGAGGGTCGAGTCACCGATGGTGCCGTTGAGCGCACCCGCGGTGTTGTTGTAGACGATGGCGCCGACCGCGCCCGCCGCGTGGGCGTTGGCCTGCTTGATGGCGAAGGTGCAGCCACCGCGCTTGATCAGGGCGATCTTGCCCGTGAAGGCGCCGGCCGCGAAGTCGGTGGCGTCGCAGCCGTGCGTGTTGTCGGCGTCCACGGGGGCGACGGCCAGGTCCGCGGTCACCCCGCCCTCGGGCCCGCTGGCGGTGTACGTCATCAGCTCGATCGGGATGTCGCGCGGCGCGGGCGAGACCACGGTGAGCGACTCGGCGATCTCGTCGGTGTAGACGAAGTCGAACTCGTGGCGGGAGAGCTTGTAGCCGGCGGCCTTGAGGACCACCTCGATGTAGGCGGCCGACAGGGCGTGGCCCTTCGAACCGGCCACTCTGGTACTGCCGTTGTGGTCGGCTATGGCCTGGAAGACTCTCAGATGGCGGAAGGCGTCCTTGGCCGTGGACTCCTTGACGAGTTTCCTGGCCAGTGCGTCGCCCCGGTTGGCCCAGCTCGGGTTGTCGGCCTCCGCGGTGGCCGGTCCGGCGAGGAGCAGGGGGGAGACGAGTGCGGCGGCGGTCAGGGTGGCGATTGCCGTCGCGCTACGACGTGTGGGCATGAAGGTCCTCTCACGGCAGGCCGATGATCGATCGACAGTCGGAAGAACACGCTCAGCGGGATGAGGTTGAGGCACGTTAACCCTGCGACGGCCCGCTGCCAAGCAGAAGACCCAAACTGGTCGAGCGCCTGACTGCTCGGCTCAGGAGCCGTTGAGGACCACCACGTTGGCGGCTGCTCGCCGGCGCGGCTGGAGACACGGAGACGTGCGCGGACCTGGTCGAGGGCCCCCTGTCGAACCCGTGACGGAGGAACAGGTGCACGACGGCCGGCCGGGCCGCGGCGCCGATGCGGGCGCGCAGCCACGCCTGTGTCTCGAGGCACGGTCACCTCTGTCGCGGTCACACCTGTGCGCTCAGACCCCCGATGACACCCGCAACCCATCAAACACGTCACGAAGCTCCGCGACATGGACCGGGTCGATTTCCATCTGCAAGTGACAGGCGTCGTCGTCGCCGTTCGGAGTCAGGCGAACGAAGAAGGTGTAGCCGTCGTCGACGGGTTCGGCTCTCAGCGTCAGCGGATTGTTCCGTCCTGGAGTCACCGCCGCCGAGAAGCGGCGGCCCGACGGCGCCCGAAGATGCGAGAGCATCCGGGCGGCGAAGTCGGCGACCTCCTCGACGGTGAGGCAGGCGGGGAAGTCGGCTGTCGTGCACGAGGCCCGATCAGCGGTCACCCGCCAGTCGTCCCCGTCGACATGAGCCGGCTCCAGCCACGCCTCGTCGCCGCCGAGGAGTATCCGCGGCCTCTCCATCGGCATGACCTCCCAGTCCCGGAGCGGTGATCCCGCACAGCGGACGCGGCAGTTGGGTCCGTTCGACAGGAGGCTTAAGCGTTGCGTCAGACGACAGATCTCCTGAACGGATCAGTGGGAATGATCTGCGCCGCGTCGAACAACTGCTCCAGCGCCTCGGTGCCGTGTTGCCTGCGGAACGCGACCTCCGCGGCGGTCACGGGCAGGGTCCACAGGATGCGGGCGTCGCCCCGGGGCAGCGGACAGTGCTCCAGGTCCGGCCCGTGGAGGTAGGGCAGGCTGATCAGGAGGTGGTCGCAGGCAGAGCCCGGAACCCACGGTTCCCCGATCGGCATGCTGTGTTCCAGTTCCAGCCGGTGTCCTCCGCCGTGGTAGGAGGCGATCATCGCCAGGAGCTCGGTGAACCGCTGGTCGCGAACGTGAGCGGTCATGACGAACTCGAGTCCGTGACCGTCCTCCTCCGACAGCGCCCAGCATCCGGCGGTCACGTAGGCCCAGCTGTCGGCGCGGGGACCGGGGCCTACGACGAGTACGCGCAGGTCGCACCCCCTGTCTTGCCCTTGCGACCCGAGAGCTGGGACGACGGCCTCCACGGAGTGCCCCGCGAAGAACGACGGGACATGCGTCTCGACGGCCTCCGTCGCGGACGGCCTCTCGTCACTCACCGCGCGATCATGGCAGACCGCCCGGCCGTCCGGGAAACCCGTCGGTCCGCGCTGCCGCCCGGCACACGCATGGCGGGCGGCCGTGGCGTCGCCCCCGGTGCGACGCCACGGTGCGGTGCTCCGCTCTCAATGCCAGTCGCTGATCCGGACGTCGTCGGGCGCCGGCCTGCCGTGGCCGGACTCCGCGAACTCCTTGAGGCTCATCAGGAAGGTCGCCCACTTCGTGCTGCAGTGGTGCATGAACTCGACCGGTTCGCGCCAGCCCTCGTGCTTGAAGAGGACGATCGTGTAGTCCTCGTGACGGCTCAGGCGCCAGTCGATCTCGGTGCCGACCCACTCCGCCGGGCCGTCCGTGACGCGCCACCGCACATGGCCGGCCGGGTCGAGCTCCAGGATCTCCATGTCGAAGCCACCGACGTCACCGAACCGGAAGAGCAGCGTGCCGCCGACCTCGCTCTTGCCGGTGGTGTCGGTCGTCCACCAGTTGGCGAGGCCCTCGGGCGTCGCGATGGCCTGGTAGACGTCGTCCAGCGGCGCGACGGCGCCGATCCGGTGCAGGATGTCGACCATTGTCATGCTCCTTCGGTGTCGGTGCGGCTGCGTTCGATCGCCTCCGCGATGCTTTTGATCCGGCGCAGTCGGGCGTCCCACGTGGCCCCGACCGTGGCCAGTTGCGCGGCGGCGCGCGCGAGTTGTGCCTGGTCTATCCGGTACCGCCGCTCGCGGCCCGCCGCCTCTCCGCGGATCAGGCCGACACGGTCGAGCACGGCGAGGTGCTTCGACACGGCCTGCCGGGTGAGGGGCAGGCCCGCGCTCAGCGAGGTGGCCGTGCCCGGTCCGGACGCGAGGAGCAGGTCGATCAGCGTGCGTCGGGTCGGATCGCCGATCGCCGACCACAGCTCGTCGTCCGCGGGCGTGCTCATGGGGTCGACACCAGCCGCGCGACGTACGTGCCCAGCTGGGGGATGTAGCGGTCCCAGCCGCTGGTGTGATCGCGGTACCGCTCCTCGAGTACGGCGATTTCCCAGCCCATCTCGCGGAACCCGGTCTCGGTCATCCGCACGACGGTCCCGTTGTCCTTCGGTACCAGGTCGAAGGTGACCAGCAGCGAGTCCCCGTCGCGTTCGGCGCCGGTGTAGCACCACCGGAAGGAGAACCGCGTCGGCGGGTCGACCTCGACGACGGTGAGCGCGACCGTCATGGTCTCGCCGGTCGTGTCGTCGCGCCAGAAGAGCTCACCGGGCGCCCCCGCGACGGGCTCGAAGCCGGCCTCGTCCGGCCACCACTCCCGCATGTGCTCCGGGCGGCTGATGACCTCGAAGACCACTTCGGGTGACGCGTCGACGTGGATGTCGCGCTCGATGCTGCCGTACTCCATGACTCGACCCTTTCGCAACCTTTGGTTGCACATCAGCCTACGCCGACGGATGCCGATGCGCAACAAAAGGTTGCGGATCCGCGAGGATCTGCCAGGTCGAGAGGATCCGCCAGGTCAGCCGGTCAGGGGCCGCCAGAGGCCTTCCTGTGAGGGGTCGAGCCGACTGCCCCACACGAGCTCGCCGCCGATCAGGCCGGGCCTGTCCCGGCAGGCGAGGCCCGGAGCCTCGAGCATGTCGGCGACCTCCTTCTCCGCGAACCGGGCCTCCCCACTGCCGGCCGCGGCCAGTCGCGCGTGCTCACGACGGGTACGAGCGCGGCGGCCGCCACCAGTATCCAGGTCAGAGCCGGACTTCCCATTCGCTGCCGTCCGCGTCGACCGGCCGTCGCGTCGCGCGATCCGCGCGGGCACGGCACCGACGTGCGTCGTCCTCTTGCTGTCGTCTGCGTGTGCCCTTGGTAGTAGTCGCGGTAAAGGGCGTTCAGGTGCCGGACACGAACGCGTGAGGCGGACCCGTGTGAACATCCCTGACCATGGAGGACTACGAGGCACGTCACGAGACGCCGGCCGCCGTCGCCGCCCGGCACGGAACCGCTGCCGCAGACGTACGGCCTATCCCCTCGGGCGCGGCCGATCGCGCCTACCTTCTCGGGGACGGCCTGGTACTGCGTATTCCGCGAGCCCGGCGATTCCTCCCCGACCTGGTCAAGGAGGCCGCGGTCACCCCGCCGCCCGATGCGCCGGCGTGCGCACTCCGGATGTCGTCACGTGCCATTGGACCGCGCCCCCGGCCAGTCGACTCCTGGGTCTCCTGCGCTTCTTCGCCTCGGCTCCGCCGACTCCCTGGGCCGATCTCACCTGACCCGGCGGCGACTCTCACCGACTGCCGGCAAGGCCGCCGACGAGGCCCCCGGCACGGCTTCCCGACATGCAGTGCCGCCGGGACGGCCGTGGCTCACCGGAACTCGTGAACCACCTTGATCTTGCCGACGATGTGGGCGTTGAACTCCTCCAGCTCCTCGGCCGGTACCCACAGCTCCAGGATGGTCCGTCCGCCTGCCTGCCGGACCGGATACCTGCGCAGGAACTCCGACTCGACCTCGAACCGGGTGACGAAGCCGACGCCGTCCTGCTCGACGTTCCAGTCCCGGGCGATCTTGACAGCGTATTCCTCGTTGAGAACGGGATAGAAGATCGGCTGCTCGGGAAGCCGGGGCGGCCACGCACGCCAGTCCGTCTCCCGCACCAGTTCCAGCTCCTTGGGGCCGGTGGGGCGCCACAGGGTCGTCGTTGCTCGCTGGTCGGCCACGGGATCTGCTCTCTCACTGGCAGCCGCGGGGGCGACTGGCGGGGCCCTGACGGTACCGGCGGTGCCAGAGCTGTGGCCACCTGGTTTCGACGACGACAGATCGGAACGGGGGTACCGCGTTCCGCCTGTAGTTCAGCCCCTGTCGTCCGGGGCCCGTTCGTGCATGATGACGGGATGAACCATGGCGACCAGCGCTTCCACGTCATCGTGCTCTCGAACTTCGCGAAGGGCTTCGACAAGTACGCGTTCTCCTACGGCAAGGCGGGGATTCCGGAGAGCACCTTCCCCGACCGTTTCCACCTGCTGACCCGTGCGGAGTTGGGAATCGGTGTCGGCAAGGCGGGACGTCTGCTGGACCGGCTGGCCATTCCGGGCGACCGGCTGCTGGTGCTGGAAACCATGGTGGACCCCGACGAGCTGGTGCCCAACGTGTCGACCGGCCTCGGCATGGAACTGCACGAGGCGCGCATCCGGTTGTCAGCGGTCCATGAACTCGACCGAGCAGGCGACGAGTTCACCCTGCGCCCGACAACCGTTGAGGATGCGATGGCGGCCTCCCTGCAACTGCACCCGGCGTCACAGCGGTGCTACGCCGACACGCGGCCGCGCTCGGTCTCGGTGCTGCCGGTCGCCTCCGCCTGCCAGGCCCGGTGCTCGTTCTGCTTCTCCTCGGCTTCGATCTCCAGCGACCAGGCGCCGGCACGGGTCCCGTGGGACGCGGTCGCCCACTGGCTGGAGCGCGCCCGTGCGGCGGGTGCCGAGCGTGCGGTGATCACCGGCGGCGGGGAGCCCACGCTCATACCGTTCGAGCAGCAGCTGCGACTGGTGTCCGCCTGCTCGGCGGCCTTCCCGAAGGTCGTCCTGATCACCAACGCGCACACCCTGGCGAAGGGCGAGCACGCTGACCGGGCCGGCCGCCTGGCAGCTCTGAGCGCCGCGGGCCTGAGCGTGCTGGCGGTCTCCCGGCACCACCACGACGACGCCGTCAACGAGCGGCTGATGATGCTGCGCACACCGGTCAGCGAGGTGATCGGCACCTGGCGCGCGGAACGCGACCGCTGGCCGGGGCTGCGGACGAGGCTGATCTGCGTGCTCCAGCACGGCGGCGTCGCCGACGCGTCCGGCGTCGCGGACTACCTCTCGTGGGCCGCGGCTCTCGGCGTCGAGGAGGTCTGCTTCAAAGAGCTCTACGTGTCCACCAGTACCGAATCGCTCTACTTCGACCGCACCGCCAACGTCTGGAGCCGCGAACACCAGGTTTCGCTGTCCGTCGTCACCCGGTTCGCCGAGCAGCACGGTTTCGAACTGGCGAGCCGCCTGCCCTGGGGCGCGCCGGTCTACCACGGCAGCTGGGACGGACGGCCGATCCGGATCGCCGCGTACACCGAGCCCAGCCTGCTCTGGGAACGCACCACCGGGATCGCACGCAGCTGGAACGTCATGGCCGACGGACGCTGCTACGCCTCCCTGGAAGACCGGGCCAGCGAGATCGTGTCGGAAGGTGCGGGGGTATGAGGTTCGCCGAGTTCCAGGAACTCCGGCAGCGGCGGCTCAGTGCCTCACCCTCGCTCCTGGACGCCGCCGAGACCAACGTCTACCGGGCGCTCGCTCCGATGCGACCGGAACCGCCGGGCGACCTGAGCACAGTGCATCGGTGCGATCTCGCCCGTGCCTGGCTGCGGCGCTTCGAGCTGCCGGAGGAGTGGTCCGGTCGCGCCATGGTCTGTCGCGGGGTCCGGCACGGACTCGGTGTGGTGTTCCAACGGCTGCGCGCCGCGCGAGCGCGGTTGTGGCTGCCCGGCGACGTGTACCCGGTCTACTTCGAGCTGGCCCGTGCCGCGGGCCTGGCGCCCGTGTCCTACCCGACGCTGCCCGCTCCGGACCTGCCGAGGTCGCCGGTGGACCACCGGCCCGAGTATCTGCTGCTCGCCAACCCCAGCAAGCCGCTCGGCCGGTACCTGTCCGACACCGAGTGCGCCGCGGTGATCTCGTGGCTGCGGGAGTCACCACACCGCCACGTGCTGATCGACAGCGTCTACGACCTGGGAGCACCGTTCGCCGCCGGCACACGGCGACTGCTGGACACCGGTCGTGCGATCCTGCTGCATTCCGTGACCAAGGGATGGCTGTGGCCACGCACGTTCGGTGTGGTCCTGCTGGGTCCGGCGCAGACCGAATGGGCCGAGGCGTTCCGGGCGGAACCGCCGACCCCGGCACAGCTGAGGCTCGCCGACCGCCTGCTGACCGAGCACAGCGACGTGCCCCGGCAGGTCGCCGGCGCACTGGCCGCACGGGCTGAGCGGCTGTTCGAACGGTTGCCGGACGACGTGCTCGGCGCGATTCCCACGGCGAGCCGCACCTGTCCCGGCAACTACTTCTTCCCGGCCGACATCCCGGCGCAGACGCTCCAGCACGAGTACGGCGTGCTCGCGATGCCGGTCAGCGTGTTCGGGGAGAGCGACTGGTCCGGTTCCGTCCTGACCGGCCTCGCCGACGCCTTCGGCCCGACCCCGACGATGGCCCGACGACACCGGGGTCACTCCTCGGGCCCGCACCGATGACGACGTGATGACGCTCCGCTGACACCGGTCTCGTACGGTCATAGCGTGACGGCCGGGGCCGGCCACAGGCCCCGGCGGGTGGCCCGGAGACGGGCTGCTCGGCCCGGCGTGCGTCGAATGGCGGCCGTGGCTGACGGTGCCGCGCGCGCGTGCCCGTCTTCCCGGGAGAGGGGAAGGGTCCGCACAGTCCTTTGTCCGCCGGCCTCCTTTCTCCGTTCCGCCCCGCGATCACGTGTGACGCGAGAGGGAAGGATTCCACCATGCCCAGTCCATGGATGCCCCAAGCCCTCAAGACGGACATCGGAGACCACGCGCCGTGCGACCCGGAATTCCCGGCGAAGGCGATAGCGCACATCACAGGGGACCTGACGGCCACCGCCGACGACCCCCTGGATCTGCTGCCGTTCGCGAATCTGAAGGGCTTCTTCACCGGCAGCGGCAGAGGCAAGGCCCCGCACATCCTCTGGGACCCCTTCACCGGGGCGTTCGCGCAGTTCTTCCCCGCCACATCCCGCAGCAAAGCGGTGGCCGACAAGGACGGGGGTACGCGTACCAACCGCGCCGGCAAAGTCGTGATCCAGGTCGAGTCCCTGTTCTTCCCGCACTGCCGTGTGAACGGCAAGGTGTTCGCGAGGCTGGTCGACACCCCTTGCAGGGGCTGGGACGAACTCCACGCATGGATCAGTTCGTGGGACGTGCCGGACGTCTGGCCCATGGGCCGCCCGACCTCTCTGTCCCGCAATACGTGTCCGGCCGACAAGTGGCGGGCGCAAGGAGGGTGGTACGCCCACGCCCACGTCCCGGAGAACGACCACGTAGACCCCGGTTCCTGGCCGGAGTTCGGGTCCCAGCCACCTGAACCGCCCCTGACCGAGCTGCGGTTCGAGCCCTTCCCCGGTGCGTCGTTCTTCTCGGCGGGGCGCAAGTCGCCCGTCATCGCGGCGATGCACGGCCGACTCGTCGCGGAGGACTGCGGCCGCTACACGTCCAGCACCGCGTTCGACGTATGGGGAGCGGGCGACGTGAGGTCGTACACCGCCTGGCAGGAGAAGCTGGGTTTCGACGGGGCCGCCGCCGACGGTGTCCCCGGCCCGTTCAGCTGGGACAGGCTCGCGGTCCCCAACGTCTGAGGCCTCCCACGCGAGGCCGTGACCGCCCAGGTGCGCTTCTGAACCAGCGACCTCCATATGCCCTAGGAGGCGACATGGTTGCTCTGTCCAACGTGCGTTTCGGCAAGACCAACGGCGAGATCAAGGCCACGCAGAACGCACTCATCGCAGTCGGCATAGAAATCCCCGCCGGTGCCACCGGATTCTTCGGCGAGCAGACGAGAACGGCCTACAGGAAATGGCAGCACATGCTGGGGTTCACCGGCTCGGCCGCCGATGGATTCCCGGGATGCGCCTCACTGGCCAAACTCGGAGCCAGAGCCGGATTCACCGTCGACTGCCGCCACCCCGGTGCCATCGCCAAGAGTTCCGTACGCTTCTCGAGGAACTCGGGCCTGGCGCTCGGCGAGCCCACGGCCCTCGCGTTCGCCGAGCAGGCGTGTGACCTGACCGGCGCGCCGAGGAGCTGGGTCACGGGAGTCGCCAACGGAGCGAGTCTCAAGACCCTCGTGCGCCGGGAGTCGGCGTACAAGCCGAACGCGGTGAACCTCAACGACTCGAACGCGACAGGTCCCTTCCAGTCGGACGGTGCGAGGCTCAACTGCTCACGCGGCTACGCCCAGGTGATTCCCGGGACCTTCGCCGAGAACCACCAGGCGGGTACGTCCGACCGGATCTACGACCCGGTGGCGAACATCTCGGCAGCGATCAACTACATCTGGCGGCGGTACGGCGACATCTCGCGCGTGCAACAGGCCAATCCGAACCTGGATCCGGCTCCATACTGAAGGGACAAGGTCATGCCTGCCCTGGCACCATTCCCAGGAACGACATTCTTCCGCAAGGGACGACACAGCGCGCTGATCGCCTCGATGGGCAAACGCCTGGTGGCGGAGGGGTGCGGCAAGTACCGGTCAGGTCCCGGACCCGACTGGACGGAGGCGGACCAGCAGTCGTACGCCGCCTGGCAGCGCAAGATCGGATTCGAGGGGGCCGACGCCAACGGCATACCGGGCAAGACCTCCTGGGACCGCCTCCGCGTCCCGAGCCCGGCGCCCTCTCCCGGCGGCGGTCGCGCCGCATCACCCGTACCGGGCCGTCCCATCACCACCGCCTACCGGATCAAGGGGTCTCGCTGGAGCCTGGGCTACCACACCGGCGTGGACTACGCCGCTCCGATCGGCACCCGCTGTGTCGCGGTGCTCAGCGGTTCCATCGTGCGCCACGGATTCGATAAGAAGGGCTTCGGCAACTTCCTGGTGCTGCGCGCCCACGGATTCGACTACTGGTACTGCCATCTCTCCGAGCAGACCGTCAAGAGCGGTTCGGTCAGTGTCGGCCAGAAGATCGGCGAAGTGGGCTCGACCGGCAACTCCACCGGCCCCCACCTCCACTTCGAGAAGCGTCCGGCCGGAGGCGGTTTCGGATCGGACGTGTCGCCCACCTGGTAATCGACCTGCACGCTCGACCGCGGCGGCCTGGTCCAAGGCTTCCATCCAAGGTTTCCACCGGCGACGTCAGGGAGATCCGCGCCGTCCGCGGGAGGACGCCGCTACCTGACCGGAACTTCCCGACCCTGCCCCGAACCTGGTCAGGGACGGGTTCACCGGCGAAGACGGGTACCGCTGCCGGTGGGCCGAGCGCAGGGCCGGGGTAGTTCAGAGGTGGGGCAGCCGGTCCGCGGTCGTGGGGGAGCGGCGCTCCTCCAGCCAGAGGAGGTAGATCCGGAGGTGTGTGGCCAGCTCTCCGTCGATGTATGCAGCGTAGTCGTGCGCAGCGGCGGCCGTGCCCTGGCCCGACCTCTCGTCGTCGGCCTCCCAGTCGGCGCGTCGGGTCACCAGGTGCTCCACGACCCGCGCCCGGTCGCGCCACCACCGCCGAACCGCTTCCGGCGTCCAGTGAGCATCGCCGTCACAGCCGTAGGCGGAGAACACCTCGACCTCTGCGGCGTTCACCAGCTGCCGCAACTCGTGTGCCGTTCGCGGCTGTCGGTAGACGTACTCGGTGAAGTGCTCGCCCTCGTACAGGACAAGTCCAGGGGCGTGGATGCGCCCGGTCCCGCAGTTGTCGGTCTCGGCTCCGTAGAACGGACCGGGCACGTTGAGCCACTGCCGGTCCGCCCACTGCCCCTGGAAGACGGTGCGTGCCTTGCCGAGCAAGGACACCGGATCGAAGTAGAGGTCCACTGCGGAAGGTTGGCCGGGAGTCGGTAGGAGCCCTGGCGTGAGGTAGGTTGCCAGGGATGACTGAGCTTGGACCCGTCGCCTGGCCACCCGCCCCGATCCGGACCGGGCGGCTCGTGCTGCGTGAGTCCGAGGCCCGGGACCGTGCGGCGTTCCTCGAGTTGTTCACCTCGCCAGAGGTGCACTCCTACCTCGGCGGTCCCCGGCCGCGTGAAGAGGTTGAGCGCGAGATGCCCGAAGTGCCCGCGCGGTGGCCCGGGAGCTTCGTCGTCGATCTCGACGGGGCGATGATCGGCCATATTCTGCTGAGGAGAGCCACGGGGCACCGCCGTCCGGCGGCTGTGGGGAAGGCTGATCTGGGTTACCTGTTCCTGCCGCGAGCCTGGGGGTTCGGATACGCCACCGAGGCGTGTACGGCGGCCCTCGCCTGGCTCGACGGTGTACTTCCCGGCGAGCCGGTGGTGCTCACCACCCAGACCGCGAACGTCGGCTCGATGCGCCTCGCAGCGAGGCTGGGATTCACCGAGGTGGAGCGGTTCCGGGCCTGGGACGCCGAGCAGTGGCTCGGCCTGCGGTCCCCGGTCCCGCCGGTATCCTCACGGACGTGATCTACGAGGGAACGACGGGTACGGACGAGGGTGCGCCGACGACTGCGCGCCTCCGCGAAGTGCTGAACCGCGCTGAGCGCGTCCTGATCACCGAGGGGCCTCCGAGCGAGGTCAACTCCGCGGGCGTGGCGCGGATCGTGGTGACCGGCGCCGAGATCGCCGACTTGGCTCAGCTGTTGGCCATCGTGGACGGCGGTACCGGAGATCGGTGCCGGTGCCAGGGCTGGCCGACGATCCTGGTTCACGACGTGGACGACGAGTTGATCGCCTGCTGGACGCTGCATCACCAGACCGGTGTTCGCGGTATCGGTGACTGCGATGCCGACCTGCTGGATGGTCCCGCACTCACCGAATGGCTGGCAGAGCGAGGCCTGACCGGATCGCGCGAGGCTCAGGCGGAGTTGGCCGTGCAAGAGGCCGAGGAGGACCGGCGTCGACTGCGTTGGCTCGAGGCGGCGCCCGACGCCCTGCGCGACGCGGCCATGGAACTCTCCGAACCGCCCGGGAGTGACATGGAAGCCTGGTCGGATCGAGTCGGCGATGCCGAGGATCGCCTCGCCGCACTCGTCCGAGCCTGCTACCCCGACGGGATCGAGCGGATCAGCGTCCTGCTGGCCTGGGCCGGGGTGTCCGCCAGAGGGTCCACCGGCGGCCTGAAGTGGTACGACATCGCGGTCGAGCAGCAACTGCTCGCCGAAGACCCCGCCCTCATCCTCAGCGCGCTCGCCGCCCAGTCGCCAAGCGCGACCCAACTCGACGGCGCGGCACAGGTCTTCGCCTCTCTGGAGTGGACCGAGGCGCACGGCAGGCAACTGCCGGAGCCGGTGCGGTCGACGCTGATCGCCCACATCGAGGCGTCCGGCACCGACCCGATGAGGTTCCGGATGCGCCACGGCTATTACGGCGCTGAGCGATCCGTGTGAAAGGGCGCTGCAGGTCAGCGCGCCTTCGCCGATTTCCGCGAGCCCCTACGGCCTCGTACTCCACAGGCAGCGTAATGAGGCGCCTACTCCAGCGCCCAGCCATGGCAAGATGCCCTCATGCTGATCCGAAAGGGCGATGCCGCGTAGGCGTCCCAAGGCCGTCCGTGCAGAGCGGTGGCGGCCACGATGGCAGGGGCCGGTCCTCAGGGTCCGTGGTGTCTCCGCGCGGACTCGGGCAGCGATCCGCCGAGTTGAAGACCAGGAGATGTGGCCCAACGCGGTTGCCGTTGCGCTCTCCCGCTTCGAGTGGGCCTTCAAGCAGCCCGGCCGCTACCTGAACGCCTCCGAGGTCTGTTCGCCGGGTTTTGAGGTGGAGGATGCCCGCGATGACCTGGAGAGGGTGATGCGGCACCTTCCTCCAGGTGCCCAAAGGGACCTGGGCCGCCTAATTGCGCGCATCGACGAGGAATTCGAGCGCCGAACCCTGCCGGAGCCCAACAACGTGGAGTGGGCGGTGATGGGGTGGTGGTGGACCAGGACAAGAGAACGCTGACGGGTCCTGGGCTCGTGACCCTGGAAGCGGTGGAGCATCAGAAGTCCCCCGTCACGACACCGCCGCGTCCAGATACTGCCCCAGATACCGGAACTCTCCGTCGTCGGCGCGGAACCAGAACATCGCGTCGTGGTTGTAGCCGTATCCCTGCTCGTACTTCACCGTGCGGGTGATGCCGGAGTACGTGATCTCGGGCATCCGGCGGGCGATCGCGCCGCGTTCCGTCAGGGGGGTGCCGTCCTTGTCGCAGGCCTGGGCCAGGAACATCACGGCGTCGTGGGCTTCCGCCGCGTACCAGCCGGGGTCGGTGTCGAAGCGGGCGCGGTAGGCCGCGGTGAAGGCGCGGGCGGAGGGGTCGGCCGTCGCGTCGGTGAACGAGGTGGCGAAGACCCAGCCCGTCGCGGCGGCGCCTGCCGAGGTGAGGAAGCGCGGGTCGAGAGCGCGTTCGGTCGCCAGCCGGGCGCCGGTGAACCGGGCGGCGGTCAGCGCCGACGCGAATCCGGCGGCCCGGGGCGCGTCGCCGGTGAAGAGGACCGCGTCCGCGCGGGCGGCCCTCACCTCGGCGGCGAGCGAGGCGTAGTCGATCTTCCCGGCGGCCACACGGGTCACCGTGGCGTCCCGGCCGCTCCGCCTCAGCGCCCGCTCGGTCTGGTCGCACAGGGCCCAGGCGAACTGGTCCTGTGCCCGGTCGTCCACGAGGAACACCTGACGGGAGTCGGCGTGACGGCTGAGGTAGCGGATGCAGGGGGCGGCGAGCAGGCCGTGCGGGACGCGCAGGGCCGCATGGCAGTGGAAGGTGTTCGACTCGATCGGTGAACCCTGTGTGTCGGCGCCCACCGAGACGGACACGACGGGCATCACCGCACGGGTGTAGGTCTTCTCGGTGGCGCTGAAGCAGGCGTCGGTGGTGGGGCCCAGTACGGCGAGCACCTCGGCGTCCTTCGACAGCCGGGCGGCGAGCTCGCGGGCGCGCCCCGCGTCGCCGCCGTCGTCGTACGGGCGCAGCTTCAGCCGGAAGGGGCGGTCGCTCTGCGCGTTGAGTTGTTCGACGGCCAGCCGGGCGCCGTTGAGCTGGGCCTTCCCGCTCTCCTTGTCGGCGCCGGTCAGGTCGCCGTGGAACGCGACGGCCAGTTCGGGGCGCGGACGGCCGGCTCCGGACGGCGTGGACGGTCCTGGTTCCGTCCGGGTGCTCCACCACCAGGCCCCGCCGCCGCCCGCCGCGAGGAGTCCCGCCGTCGAGCCGAGGCGCAGGAACCCCCGGCGGCCGACGGTACGCGGGGTGGGGCGGGTGGCGGTGACGGCCGTCAGCGTCAGGGCCTCCGCCGACGCGGTGCTCGCCGCGTCCGACGGTGCGGACGCGGACACCTGGGTCGGCTCGATCGCGCCGAGGGTGAGCACGGCGGCGGATCTGTCGTTGATCAGCCGGGTGACCGCCGCGGGCAGCCAGTCGGACGGTTCGGCGGAACTGGCCGCCGCCTCCTCCCCGAGCGTCGTCCGGAGCCGCGCGAGGCTCGGGCGGTCGGCCGGGTCCTTGTGCAGACAGGCTCGGAGCAGGGGCGCCAGAGCATCCGGCAGCGCCGCGGGGTCGGGCTCCTCGTAGACCGTGCGCAGCAGCACCCCCGCCGCCGCGCCGCTGCCGAACGGCCGCACCCCGGTCGCGGCGAACGCCAGCACGCAGCCCAGCGAGAACACGTCGCTGGGCGGGCCGATCTCGCCGCCCCGCGCCCGCGCCTGCTCGGGCGACAGGAAGCCGGGGGAGCCGACGATCATTCCGCTGGAGGTGAGCGCGGTGCCCTCCGGCGCGCGGGCGATGCCGAAGTCGATGAGCCGCGGCCCGTCCGGGGCCAGCAGGACGTTCCCCGGCTTCACGTCGCGGTGCACGAGTCCGGCGCCGTGCACCGTCTCCAGCGCTTCGGCGAGCCGCACGCCCAGCACTCGCACGGAGGCTGGCGACAGCGGTCCGAAGAGGTCCACCGCCTCCGCGAGCGAGGGCCCCGGTACGTACGAGGTCGCCAGCCACGGTGTCTCCGCCTCGGCGTCCGCGTCCAGCAGCGCGACCACCCAGCGGCTGTCGACCTGCCGTGCGGCCTCGACCTCACGGCGGAAACGGGCCCGGAAACCGCTCTCGTCGGCGAACGAGGACCGGACGGTCTTCACCGCGGCGATCGCCCCGCCCGGCGCACGGGCCAGGAAGACCACGCCCATGCCGCCGGCGCCCAGCCGCCGCAGCAGACGGTAGCGGCCGATCCGGGACGGGTCGCCGGTCCGCAGGGGCTCCATCAGGCGGTGAGCGGCGCGGGGCCGTCGTACACGAAGCCGCCCTGGTCCACCCGCCAGACGTAGGCGCCGCTGCCGTCGATGGCCATCATGCCGTTCTCCTGGAAGGCGATGTTCTTGGTGATGCCCTCGTACTTCCCCTCCCGCACGGAGGCGAGCAGGTTCTGCCGGGTGCGGCCCTTGGACGGCAGCGCGGCGAGGGCCTCGAGCAGCATCGAGGTCACGTCGTAGGCCTCCGCCGCGTACCGGGGCGGCGCCTCCTCGAAGCGTTCGCGGTAGGCGGCGGCGAACTTCCGCGCCTCGGGTTTGCGGGTCGCGTCGATGACCGGGGCCACCATCACCCAGCCTTCGGCGGCTTCCTGGGCCTGCGTCAGGAACTGGTCGTCCAGCAGCGCCGGGCCTGAAACCCGCGCACCCTGGAAGGCGCGCTCCCGGAGTGTCGCGGCGATCAGCGCTCCGCGGTCGGGCAGACCGGCGAAGAACACGGAGTCGGCGCCTGCGGAGAGCACCCCGTCCACCGCGGTGCCGAAGTCGCGGCGCATGGCGCTGACCACTTCCGGCACGGACGGGTGCGGGACGTTGGCGAGCGTGTTGCTGAGGGAACTCGCCAGATTCGTCCCGTAGGCGCCGGCCGGTCGGTCGACGACGATGCCGACCTTGCGCGAACGCGCCGTACCGAGGAGGTAGTTGCTCGCGAAGATGGGCAGCACGGCGTCGAGCAGCCGTGCGTGCAGGAAAGAGCGGAACCCCTGGATGGTCAGATTGGTCGTGCCGGGGGACAGGCCGACGACCGGCAGCAGTCCGGCGTCGTACGTCGCGAGCGCGGCCTGCCCGGTGTCGTCGGTGGTCGGGCCGACCACGGCGAGAACCGTGGGATCCCCGGTGAGATCCTTGGCCACCCGGGCCGATGCCGCCGGATCGCCCCCGTCGTCGACGGCCTTGACCTTCACGGTGAACGGCGCGTCGCCGCGCGCGTTGAACTCCTCTACCGCGAGCCGCAGTCCACGCTCCTGGGCCCGGCCCGTCGCCCGGTAGGGGCCGCTGAGGTCGCCGTGCAGCGCGATCGTGTGCACCGGCCCGCGTGAGGACGCCGTGGCAGCGGGACCCTTGCCTCCGGAGCCGCCGTCGCGGGCGGCCGCCCACCAGGCACCGCCCCCGCCTGCCGCCAGCGCCACGGCCCCGCCGGCGAGCAGCAGGAAGCGGCGCCGGCCGGCCGGACGGGAGTCCCGCGGCTCCGCCGCCGCGGACGTCTCACGCGTTTCGGGCTCGGCCGGGCTGCCCGTAGCGGTCGGCGGTTCGGCCGGCGTCTCGGTCGGCGCCAGCGTGTGCTCGATGTCCGGCAGCGCGAGCGCGGCGGCCGAGCGCTCGGCGATCAGCCGCGAGACCGCCTCGGGCAGCCACGCGGACGCCCCTTCGTCCTGAGGCGCGGCCTCGCCTGGCCCTTCGCTCTGGACGGCTGCGTCGGCCGTCAGTTCCCGGGCCAGCTCACCGGCGTCCGGCCGTCTCGCAGGATCCTTCTCCAGGCAGCGGCCCAGCAGGTCGAGCAGCCCCGTCGGCACCCCTTCCAGGTCCGCCGGGTCGTGGACGGCCCGGTACAGCAGGGCGTCCAGCGCCCCGCTGCCGAAGGGCGCCCGGCCGGTCGCCGCGAACGCCAGCACACACCCGAGAGAGAACACGTCGCTCGCCGGGCCGATGCCGTCACCGCCACGCCCCTCGGCCTGCTCGGGAGACAGATAGCCGGGCGTGCCGACCACCATCCCGGTCGCCGTGAGCGTCCGGTCCTCCGGTGCGCGGGCGATGCCGAAGTCGATGAGCCGCGGCCCGTCATGGCCGATCAGTACGTTGCCCGGCTTGAGGTCCCGGTGGACCAGCCCGGCCCGGTGCACCTCGCCCAGCGCCTCGGCCAGCCGGACGCCGAGCACCCGCAGACCGCGCTCGGACAGCGGCCCGTACGAGCTCACGGCCTCGGCCAGCGACGGCCCGGGCACGAACGCCGTCGCCAGCCACGGCGCCTCGGCGTCCGGATCGGCGTCCACCAGCGGTACCACCCAGGGGCTGTCGACCCGCCGGGCCACCTCGACCTCGCGACGGAACCGCTCCTTGAAGCCCGGCTCCTCGGCGTACTCGGCGAGCAGCACCTTCAGCGCCACCAGCGCGCCGCCCGGCGTACGCGCGAGGTACACCACGCCCATGCCTCCGGCGCCGAGCCGCCCGAGCAGGCGGTGCTCCGCGATACGCGCGGGATCCGACGAACGCAGCGGCTCCATCAGTTGTCTCCTTCGAGCTGGAACTTCACGCCGTCGAGCATCGCGTTGGTGGCGGACGACGCGTAGACGTTCAACTCGCTGTCCGAGTAGCCCTTGGCGCCCTTCACCGACACCGCCACGGTCACCGTGCCGAGGCGGGTGACGAACCAGAAATAGGACTGCTCGACTTTGCCGTCGAGGTACTTGCCTATCTCCACGATCTGGTCGTCGGCGTAGGTGTTGTTTCCCTGGCCATAGGGAGTGGCGGTGGACTGGAGTCCCGCGATCCACTCATCGGCACGGACCTGCTGCTCCCGGCAGCGCAACGGCTCCTCCAGGGTGGAGGCCAGCCGCTCGTCGGCGTCGCCCACGGTGGTGTGCACGGTGACCGACGCGCTCACCTTGAGCTCGCCCTTGCCGCCGGCGGCGGGAATCTCGCTGTAGCGGGTCAGGGAGGCCAGCACGCTCCGGGGCAGTGACTGCCGCTCCCACCGGCACTGTTCGTCCAGTACGGCGAAGGTGCCCGGGGTGCTCTCGGCCGACTGCTGCGCCTGGAAACCCGCGCCCCAGCCCTGGGGTTCGAGCGTGACGGCCGCTGCCAGTTCCTCGGCCCGGCTCTTCGTCCTGGGCACCCTGGCGGGGTCCGCCTCGAGCGGCGACAGCGGCGACGCGTCACCACCCGAGGGCGACGCGGACGCGGCCGCGGATTTCGACGGCGCCGAAGCGCTCGGTTCGGCCGCCTTGCCGTCGTCCCCGGAACTGCAGCCGCCGAGCACCAGGCCCGCCGTGACGACCGACGCCGTAACCCCCCACGGCCAAGTCCTTCTGCGCACAACGATGCTGTCGTTGCCCATCCCCGCCCCCTCGCTCACGAGCCCCCGCTCGCGCTCGGTGATCGTACCGACGGACGCGGAGAGCCGACGCGCGGTTGCACGAACGGGAGTACGAGTCCGGGCGGCATACGTCGGCCCCGCCCTCGTCGGTGCCCCGGAGGACCACATCGTCGACACCGCCGCCTCGGAAGGCCTGCTTCGCAGGTAGCGGCAGGACGACCGGAGTTCCGGCCCGCACGATCCCAAACCCTGTGGCACATAACAGGGTTCGGGCTGGCCGAATGCAAATGCGTCGACAATGACTGGAATTGTGAGGAAGGGCTCATGGAACGGGCGCGGCGACGTGGGCCGAGTGCCATGGGGCTGCGCCGTGCCGGGAACGTCGACGTGTGCGACCATCCAGGGCTCGGCGAAAGGGAGTTCTCTCGGCCCGGGAAGCACTCACCGTCTGTCTGCCGCCAACGGAGCGGGGACGGTCCGGCGGGCGATCGCCGAGGCCCCTCGCGCCCTTCGACCGCAAGGCGTCGGGGGAGGACCTGGAGGAGCTCGTGACCGAGGCGGCCCACGCGATGGGGTGGCCTCGGGGGAGTGGGCCGCGGCGGGGCGCTCCCCCGAGGCCGTGGCGCTACCGTGGCCCCGGTAGCGCCGAGGGCAGTGCGTGGAGCGTGCCGCCGGACGACGCCGCGTGGACGTTCGTGCCGCCCGGGGCGCAGACCGTGGCCAGGATCTGTCCGCCGAGGTCGAAACTCTGCAACGACGTCCCGTCCGCCGCGTCCAGCAGATGGAGCCGGCCGCTCCACCCGCCCGCGTAGACGGCGGCGCCGTCCGTGCACAGCGCGAAGAACTCCTCCTGCCCCGAGTGCGGTGTGCGCCAGACCCCCTCGCCGGTCGCGGCGCTGTGGCAGTGGACCAGGCCCGCCGCGTCGCCGACGATCACCGTGTCGGCCACCCGCACGGGCGGTGTCAGCACCGGCGCGCCGAGCCGTACCTCCCAGACGGGGAAGCCGTCGGCGGCGGACACACAGCGCAGAGTGCCCTCGCCGTCCGCGACCACCAGGCGGTCATCCAGCGGCAGCGGCGCGGCGAGTACGGGGGCAGGCAGCACCACCGGGGACTCCCAGGTGAGTGTGCCGTCCTCGTCGTTGACGGAGAGGATCTCCCCGCTGCCCGCGGCCGACAGGTACACGTGCCGGGGCCCGGCCGCCACGGGCAGCGCGGGAGCGCCCGAGGCGTCGGTGAAGGGCCCGGTCGCCCACCACATGCGGCGCGTCACCGCGTCGAAGTGATGCAGGCGGCCGGTGGACTCGCCGAGGAACACGCTCTGCCGGCGCAGCAGCACCCGTGCGCCGACGACGGTCCCGGCCGACCGGGACCACCACATGCGGCGGTCCCGGCTGTTCCAGGACTCCAGCCGGCCGTCGGCGTCGCACATCACCAGCACATCGCCGTCCGCGCAGAGCTGCACCGGTGCGGCGAGGTCCGTGCGGCGGATCACCTCGGCGCCGGTCGCGGCTTCCAGCCAGCGCACGGCGCCGCTTCCGTCGGCGGTCACCACACCGCCGTCCTCGGTGGCCACCACGCTCTGCGGCCACTCCCCGACGCGGGCGCTCCAACTGCGCCGCCCCGGGCGGAACGGGACGGTGAGCTCGGCGGCGTTGCCCGCCGCGGCCAGGAAGTCCTGGAGCTCCGCCCGGTAGGCGGCCAGGCTGCGGACCACCTCCCTGGGCAGCCGCAGCGTGCCCGGCGGGCCGAAGCCGTCGGCGATCTCGTCCAGCTTCGGGCGGGCGGCCGGGTCGGTGTCGAGGCATGCGCGGATCAGGCGGCCGGTGGTGTCGTCCGGCAGCCCGGACAGGTCGGGCTCCATCCCGGTGAGGCGGCGGATCAGCATGGCGTGGCCCGCGGCCTCCCCGGTGTAGGGAGCGTGGCCGGTCAGGGCGTAGAGCAGGATCGCCGCGATGCCGAAGACGTCGGTCGCCTGGTCGGTCCGGTCCAGGCCGCGGATCTGTTCCGGAGCGCAGAACTCCGGGTGGCCCATGACCGTGCCGAGGGCCAGCGTGACCCGCTGGCCCCTGATCCGGGTGAGCCCGAAGTCGATGATCCACGGGCCGTCCTGGGTGAGCAGGATGTTCCCGGGGTGCAGGTCCCGGTGCAGCAGGCCCTTGTCGTGCGCGGTGCGGAGGGTGTCCACCAGCTCGGCCGCCACCGCGTGGACCGCGTCGCGGGGCAGGGGGCCGTGCGCGTCCATGACGCGGTAGAGGGAGAGGCCCGGGATGAAACGGGTCGCCAGGGTGGGCCGCTCGCCGACCCGGAAGTCGAGGGCCAGCAACTCGGGGATGCGGGCTCCCTCGCAGCGCTTCAGCGCCTTGCTCTCCTGGTGGAAGCGCTGCATGTGCTGGGAGTCCTCGGTGAACTCCGGCTTGAGCAGTTTGACGGCCGCCAGGGTGTCGGTGCCGTGACGGCCGTCGGAGCGCCGGCCGAGGTAGACCTTGCCGAAGCCGCCCGTGGCGAGCTTTCCGAGCAGCCGGAACCCCGCCGCCTCGGGCGGATCGGTGTCCGGGTCGAGCGGGGTCACCATGGCAGCGTCCTCTCCGTCGGCCGCAGGGCAGGGTGGGCTGTCGCCCTGTCGATAGGCATGAGGTGTGTGTCCCCCTGGGTGGTGCGTCGTTCAGGTGCGGGTTCGGGCGGCTGAGGCCCTGAGCCGGTGCAACCGGTTGATCTCTTCATCGAGCAGTGTTTTCCGCGCCTGGAGGTGCCGGATCTCGTCGGCCATGTCCGAACCCTGCTGGGTGAGCCGGCGGATGGTGTGGTCGCAGTAGTACTTCAGAACCGGGTGGTCCGTCTCGGTCAGGGCGAGGGTGGTCTCCAGGGCGGCCCGCTCCTCCGCGGCGCGGTCCGTCCCGGCGTCTCGGGCCCACTCCGCCTGGTAGGCGTTGAACACGGCGAGGATCCGTTCCCCGATCCGGTCCCGGTCGCGGACGGCCCAGGACATCAGCGCCGCGCACAGCTCGTCCTTGGCGGCCCCGGCGCGAGCGGCGGCGCGGGCGAGGGCGGCGAGCGCGTCGCAGATCTCCGGCGTGTCCGTGGCCTGCGCCGCGAAGCGGGTCAGCTCGCGCAGGGCCAGCGTGGACCGCAGTGCGGGCAGCCGGTCGCAGATCCGCCTCAGCCACTCCCTGTCCTGGTCGGTCTCGTCCCAGTGGGGTTTCGAGGTGGCGAGCCGGTGTACGGCGTGGAGGACGGGCTGTGTGTACGCATCCGACCAGTCCAGGATGTGCAGGGTCAGGGCGTGGGCGGCCGGGCCGGGTCCTTCGCCGGTGTTCGAGTCGACGGCCAGGACGCCGTCCAGCAGGTCACGGACGATCACCGCGGCCTGCCGCCGTAGAAGCTTCGTCCTGAGTTCGGCGTCGAACGCGGCGGCGTAGGCGGCGACCCGGCTTTCCGGGCCGCTCCGACCGGGCGGCGCCGCTGCCATGGCGGTGAAGCCGGATGGAGGCAGCCCCTTGAGTGCGCACAGGACGTCCCAGCGGGCCGCGGACTCCGGCCGCAGCCCGTTCGGCCGCCGCGCGAGGGTGCGTCCCAGCGGTTTCCCGGGTTCTGTGCCGTGCGCGGATGACGTGCCGCGCACGGAGTGGGCCAGCGCCTCGAAGAAGCCGGGGTGTTGCAGCACCTCGTCACCGTGGCCGCAGACGACCGCGCCTTCCAGCAGCAGGGTCGGCGCGTCGGGCTGGCCGGCCGCCCACTTGCGGCCGGCTTCCGCCAGGCCTGTGCCGGTGTTCAGGATGGCGTGGAGCACCGGCAGTTCGGCGCTGTCGGCCAAGTCCACTCGTCTGCGGGGGTTCGGTCCGCCGAACAGCCAGAGCAGCCAGGCCCGTACCAGCGGGGCCGGTTCGGGCCGGTCGTAGAGAGCTCGGATGAATCGGCTCGCCAGGCCGGGCCTCCGGCGCAACAGCGACTGCGTCAGGGGCATGGTGCCCTCGGTGAAGGGGACGATGCCGGGCAGCAGTCCCTCGGTCACCGGGTCGGGCTCGCCCGGTCCGCCGACGGCGAGCACCTCGTCCATGACACCGGTCAGGACCTGGTCCAGCGGGCCCAGGTCCAGCCCGGCCGCGGCGCGGGCGGCACGCATCCGCTCGAAGGAGGCCGAGGCCGCCTCCACCTGACCGTCGAGCAGGCCGTTGACGAGTCGGCTCTTGTAGACCTGCGAGACGACGTCCTCGGACAGGTGCGGGGCCACCGCGTCCAGGTCGGCGTCCGGGTACGGCAGGACCCGGGTCACCAGGACGGCGGAGACCTTCTCGGCGTCCGTCCGAGGGGTGGCGCTCAGGACGTGGTCGAGGTCCGTGGGGGCCTGCCTCACGGCCGGCTCACGGTTCCGGGATTCCAGTACGTCCAGGACGTACTCGGGTGTGCGCAGGTCGATGATGTCCAACGGTTCGCGCGCCTCGGCGAGATGGTGGACGACCGCCTCGCCGCCGTCTCGGGTCCAGTTCTGGAGGAGCAGGTCGTGGTACGTGCGCGCCTGCGGCGACAGCCCGCCGAGATCCGGCAGTTCGCCGCTCAGGGGCAGGCTGGTCACGCCGGGTGCGCCGCGCGGGTCTCCCCAGAAAAGGCGCATCGGCACCTTCGCGCCCGGGGAGGTCGAGGTGGCCGCGGAGAGCGTGCTGCGCACCCCGAAGGGCAGCAGCGCGGCCACCGAGTCCAGCATGCGCAGCACGCCGAACGGCTGGTATCCGTCGGCACCGGTCACCGCCACCGGGCCGTCCAGCAGATAGGCCGCGGCGGCCGCCAGCCACCGGGTGGTCTCCGAGACACCGGGGGTGATGTGACCGGCGACGTCGTCGACCAGGAGGTCGTCCTCGCCGAAGGCCAGTTCGGCAGGGCCGGTACGGGTCTCGTCGAGGTGCTCGGCGGCGGCGCCGGCCGCCCGGGCCATGCCGTACCACCCGATACCCGCTTCCCGCACCTGCTGGTAGGGCACGGCGAAGTGGGTGATCCGGGCACGGTCCAGCAGGAAGACTCCGACGGTGCCGCCGCCCGCACCCCCCGCGTCGCAGCCGATGGTGATCCAGGGCAGCCGGTCACCGGCGGACGGTGTTCCCGGATACCAGTGCTGGATGGCGGCGTTGAACTCGCCGCTGCGGCCCGGTGGATGGGCCGCGACGACCTCGTAGCCGCGGGCGGTGTGGGGCACCTTGCCCCACAGCGCCCAGTCGGCGGTCAGCCCCGCTGCCATGGTGTTCCCCCTCGTACGGTGTCGGTTGCCGCATCGGCGGTTCGCGGGGCCCCGTCCCCGGAGGCGGAGGTACGGCTCCAGGACGTGACAGGCCGGGGTGCCGCCAGGAAACGACGGCATGCTCGACGTGGTGGTCGACTCGGGCGCGAGCGGCTTCACGGCCGCCAAGGTGTCGTCTCCTGGCGGCCGTCGAGGCATCGCTCGCGTCAGAGTGGTGTCACCGGGCCCGTGTCCCTGCCACCGGGCGGACTTCGGGCGGCCGGGCCCACGTCCCTGCCGTTGGGCGGACTTCGGGCGGCCGACCCGGACGCCTCACCGTGACTCCGCCATCGCGCTCTCCGTCTCGTGCGAGAAGCCGATGCCGCACAGCACGGTGGACTTGCCGAGCTCGCAGATGCCGGTGTCGACGAGCCGTTCACCGCCCTGTTGCGCGGCCGCGCGCTCGCAGCGCAGCCACAGCACCACGCGATCGGCGTTCCGGCGGCCGCGCACGACGACCTGGGCGCGCGCCTGCCCGGCATCCATCTCGTGGACGACCTTGCGGCCGTGCAGGGGGATCGGCTGGCGACTGCCGGACCGCAGGTCCGTGACGATCAGCGTTCCGGACAGCTGCGGGTTGCGCCGGTTGCGGACCTGTACGGCGGCCGCTGCGCCGAGCAGCAGCACGAGCAGCACCAGCGGGTAGAGCCAGCCGGGTGTGTGGTCGGGCACCGTGCCCTGCAACTCCACCTCGGTCAGGACCGGTTCGCCCGGGGAGAACTTCGCCTCCCCGAGGGAGCCTTGGACCACCTTCGTCCACTCCGAGGAGACTTCGGCGCGCAGGGTCACCTGTGACCGGAAGTCGCTGGACCCGGAGAACAGTCCGAACTGCGAGTCCTGACGCCAGGTCAGCTGCACACGCACGGTCTCGCTCCTGCCCGGCTGCAGGGTGACGGGACCGGCCCCGCTCACCCGCGCCGACCCCGCGCCGGCGTCGGCCGAGAGCCGGACGGTCAGCGGCACGTGCCGGGCCCTGGACCTCAGTGTCACCTCCAGGGTGCGGCTGTG
Organism: Streptomyces sp. NPDC005017; assembly: GCF_042873115.1. Lineage (NCBI taxonomy): Bacteria > Bacillati > Actinomycetota > Actinomycetes > Kitasatosporales > Streptomycetaceae > Streptomyces > Streptomyces sp. NPDC005017. The sequence continues at coordinate 35,380 of NZ_JBIALD010000014.1, forward strand.
GGACCCCGTGGCCGACCCGGCCGCCACCGTGACCTTCCCGTTCCCGGCCGGGCGCACCCCGTCGCCGCCGAGCGACACGGCGACGCCGCGGCCGCGGTCGGGGCGCAGCACGCTCAGCGCCTTCTGCTTGCGGACCTGGTTCTTGGCGTCGTTGAGCTGGGAGCCGAGGGCCGTCGGGTCGACCGGCAGGATCCGCGGTGAGGCGAAGGCGCTGCCGAGGATGTCGGAGAGCCCGGTGCCTTCGGCGAGCGGCAGTCCGTAGCCCATGATCTGCCGGTCCGCGCTCAGCGCGGCGTAGCGCTTCTTCAGATCCTTCCAGGCGGGGCTTCCCAGACGGGCGTAGGGGGTGCCCTCGGCCTTGAGGGCACCGTCGGTGAGCATCAGGACCGCCGCCACCGGTGCGGTGGTGCCTTCCAGCTGTTCGGCGGCGACGTTCAGCGCGTCGCCGTGATTGCTCGCCGACTCCTCCGCGGAGCGCGGGAGTTCCTTGTCGACGACGTCGCCCGTACGGTTCGCGGGCGACAGCGGGTGTACGACGCTGGTGGCCCGGCCGAAGGTGATGACGGCCACCTGGTCGGCGGGCTTGAGCGAGCCGAGGAAGTCGGCCAGCCGGCGTTTGACCGTGGTGTAGAGCGGTACGCCGTCGGGCCCCTTGTCCTTCATGGAGCTGGAGGCGTCGACGAGGACGACGTAGGCCGCCGGGACGTCGTCGACCTTGAGCGAGCCGTATATGCCGTCCGGGGTGACAGATGGGTCCGCGGCCAGCGCGGGCACCGGGCCGAGGACGGCCATCAGGACGGTGAGGGTGAGCAGCACGGCGCGGCGGGCCGTTGCCCGGATGGTGAGCATGAGGTGTGAGTCCCCCTGAGGCATACGTGGTTCAGGTACGGGTGTGGCCGGAGGCCTTGAGCTTGCGCAGGCGTTCCATCTCGCCTTTCAACAGCAACCGCTGGTCCTCGAGCTTCCGGATCTCGCCGACCGCTTCCGAGTCCTGCCGTGTCAGCAGCCGGGTCACGTGGTCGCAGTAGTACGTGAGGAGCGGGTGCTCCGAGTGGACACCGGCGATGGCGTTCTCCAGTTCGGCCCGTTCCTCGAAGGCGCGGCCCGCCCCGACGAATCGGGTCAGGTCCTTCTGATAGGCGTCGAACACGGCGAGCGTCCGTTCCCCGATCCGCCCCTCGCCTCGGACGGCCCAGAACATCAGGGCCGCGCAGAGCTGGTCGCTGCCGGCCCCGGCACGCCGGGCGGCGCCGGCCCGGGCGGCCAGGGCGTCGCAGTCCTCAGCCGTGTCCGTGGCCTGCTGCGCGAGACGCAGCACTTCGCGAAGAACCAGCACGGATCTCAGCGGGGGCAGCCGGAGGGCGATCTTGTCCAGCCACTCCGCGTCCTTGTCGGTCTCGTCCCAGTGCGGTGTCTCGGCGGCCAGCGCGTGCACCGAGTCGAGAACGGGCTGCGCATACGAGTCGGACCAGTCCAGGATGTGCAGGGTCAGGGTGCGGCCGGCCGGGCCGGGGCCCTGTCCTGTGTCCGGGTCGACGGCGAGGACACCGGCCAGCAGGTTGCGGGCGATGTCCGCCGCGTACCGGCGCAGCAGCTTGCCCTCGAGTACGGCCTTCAGCGCGCTGGCGTATGTGGCGACCCGGGTCTCGGGGCCGCTCGTACCGGGCGGCGTGGCGATCACGGTGGTGAAGCCGGACGGAGGCAGTCCCTTCAGTGCGCACAGGACGTCCCAGAGGGCTGCGGCCTCGGGCCGCAGCCCGTCGGGTCGCCGCGCGAGCGCACGGGTCAGCAGTTCCCCGGGGTCCGTGCCGTCCGGCCCCGCGGCGCCCGGGCGCAGGGTGCCGACCAGGGTGTCGAGGAAACCGGGGTGTTGCAGCACCTCGTTCCCGTGGCCGCAGACGACCGCGCCCTCCAGCAGCAGTGCGGACGCGCCGGGTTGGCCAGCGTCCCACTTGCGGCTCGCCCCGGCCAGACCGACGCCGGTGCTCAGCACGGAGTACAGCAACGGCAGTTCGGCGCTGCCGGCGATCTCCACGCTTCGGCGGGGATCTCGTTCGCCGCACAGCCAGTCCAGCCAGGACCGTACCAGCGGGCCCGGTTCGGGCTGGTCGTACAGGGCGCGGACCAGTCGGCTCGCCAGGCCGGGCCTCTGGCGCAGCATCGACTGCGTCAGGTCCATGGTGCCCTCGGCGAACGGGGCGACGCCGGGCAGCAGCCACTCGGTCACCGGGTCGGGCTCGCCCGGTCCGCACACGTCCAGGGACTCGTCCATGACACCGGCCAGGATCTCGTCCAGGGGGTCCAGGTCGAGTCCTGCCGCGGTGCGGGCGGCGCGCATGTTCTCGAAGGAGGCCAGGGCCGCCCGCGTCTGACCGTCGAGCAGGTCCCTGCGGAGCTGGTCCCGGAAGGCCTGGGAGACGACCTTCTCGGCCAGACGCGGCGCCACCGCCTCCAGGTCGGGGTTCGGGTCCGCCATCACCTGGCCCATCAGGACGGTGAGGGGCCCGGTGCTGATCTGAGGGCTGTTGAGCAGGACGTGACGCATCCGCTCGCGGGTCACCGGTCGTCCTTCGCTGATCTCCTGGGCGGCGGCCAGCGCCGGGTTGAGATCCGTCAGTACCTCCAAGGCGTATTCGGGTGTGCGTTCGTCGGCGATGTCCAGCGGTTCGCCCACGTCGGCCAGATGGCGGACGACCGCGTCGCCGCCGTGCTCGGTCCAGTTCTCGAGGAGCAGGTCGTGATACGTACGCGCCTGCTGGGACAGTCCGCCGAGGTCCGGCAGTTCACCGCTCAGGGGCAGGCTGGTCACCCCGGGCGTGTCGAGCGGATCCCCCCAGAACAGGCGCATCGGCACCTGGGCGCCGGGGGAGATCGAGGTTGCCGCGGACAGCGTGCTGCGCACCCCGAAGGGCAGGAGGGCGGCCACGGTGTCCAGCATGCGCAGCACGCCGAACGGTCCGGAGCCGCTGTTGCCGGTCACCGCCACCGGGCCGTCCAGCAGATACGCCGCGGCGGCCGCCAGCCACCTGGTGGTTGCCGAGACGCTCGTGGTGATGTTCGCGGCGATGTCGTTGACTAGCAGGTCCTCCTCGCCGTAGGCCAGCTCGACCGGGCCTGTGCGCCTGCTCAGGCCCTCGGCGGCGGTGCTGGTCGCCCGCGCCAGGGCGCACCAGCCGACCCCCGCGTCCCGCACCTGCGGGTAGGGCACGGCGAAGTGGCTGATCCGGTGGATGACGCGGTTCGAGATGTCGAAGTCGGCCGATTCGTCCAGCAGGAAGACGCCGACCGTGCCTGTGCCCGCACCCTGCGGGGCACAGCCGATGGTGATCCAGGGCAGCCGGTCGCCCGCTGACGGTGTGCCGGGCGTCCAGTGCTGGATGGCGTCGTTGAACTCGCCGCTGCGGTCCGACGGATGGGCGGCGAGAACCTCGTAACCGCGGGTCGTGCGGGGCACCTTGCCCCACAGCGCCCAGTCGGCGATCAGCCCCGATGCCATGGTGTGCTCCTCCTCGTACGCTGTCGGTTGCCTGATCAGGGATTCACGGGGCCGAATCCCCGAAGGAAGAGGTACGGCTCCAGGACGTTCACAGGCCGGGGTGTCGCCAGGAAGCGGACGGTGTCCTCGGCGTGGTTGATCAGGGACGGGTTCTCGATGTCGAACCCCCGGTCGGGGTCCACCCAGAAGCCGACGGCGGAGCAGGCGAAGTAGCCGACACGCTCCGGCGCGAAGTACTGGCCGATGAGCTTCTGGATCTCCGGCAGGCTGCTCTGCGGGATGGCGTGGCAGAGCCCGTCGTAGAGCCGTTTGGCGTCCACGACCTGGGGCTGCCCGGTCCGCGGGTTGATCCGGATGTTGCCCTGGTCGCAGGCCAGGCGGAAGATGCGGTCGTCGTCGAACTTGGCGATGCACACGGCGATGCTGTGCGGCAGATGGTTGCCCTGGCGCTCCCCGCGCATGTGGATCTCGGTGGCCACCCGGCGCAGGACCCCGCTGAAGAAGTCGGCGCTCTGCCGGGTGTCGTGGGTGAGAGGTCCGTCCTCGCCGTTGACCAGCCACTCGCGGACCGGGTCGACGACGTAGACCATGGCACGGGAGTCACTGAGATCCCTGATCAGCTCGTCCCCGTACTTCTTCCCCGTGTCCGAGTGCAGGTCGAACGCCTCGCCGGGCATGTCGCGGACGCTGACCTGGAACTCGGTCTGGTCCCTGGCGCGGTCGGCGCCCCGCCGGAGGAACTTGCGCTTCGACTGCGAGAACCGGGTGCCGCCGAGGTCCCCGGCCAGCGTGAAGCGGATCAGACCCTCCGGCCTGATGGTGGCGCTGGGGAACGTGCGGTTGCGGTAGAGGCTGCTCTCCAGCCTGTCGAGCACCGCCTGGGAGGCGTGGTCCTCGGGGTACAGGGCCCACTTGCCGTACAGCGGGTCCTGTACGGCCTGGGACAGGGCGGCGAGCAGGGTGGACTTCCCGCTGCTGTTGCCACCCCAGAGTGTGATCGCGGACGCGGGTGCGACGGCCCGGCCGCCCGAGGGCTGACGGGGGTCCGGCGGGCTGTCCGCAGGCGGGGTCGGCGACTTCTTGCCGTTCTTCTTCCCCCGTTTGTCGGCGGGGTCCGACGGGTCCTGGTCGTCGGCCTTCTCCAGGAAGACGCTGGGCAGCGCCCGGGGGGCGACACGGGGCGCGGCGGAGGCGCGCGCCTTGTCCTTCGGCGCGCTCTGCGGTTCCTGGCGCGGGCCGGGCGGCACGGGCCCGGGTGCGGTGGAGGGCATCGCCGGCGCCGCCTGTGCCGCTGGTGCCGCCGGTGCCGGCGGTAGGGCGTTGCGTCCCACGAGGGTGGACCGGCCCAGGATGTCGAGCGGTGACTGCTCCCGGTCCCGCCCGCGGTCGGGTTCGCCGTTCCTGGCCCGCTCGGGCGGTGTGTCGTCGTCGACCATGGATGTGCTCCTGCCTGACGGTCGGCGGAACGCGTCCGCCTGCGGTGGTGGTCCGGTCCGCGAGCCCGCGCGCACCGGAGGGATGGGCGTTGTCTTGGTCAGCCGGCCGCGGCCTGTTCCCAGTCACCGGCCGCGCCGTCGGCGACGACCAGGCGGATCGGTGGGCCGTCCTGAGGCAGGCTCAGGGCCGGTGCCGCGACGGCGGCGGCGATCACCCGCGGATCGTGCCCCGCGCCGAACCGCCCCTCCGTGCCGAACTCGCCCCAGGCGTGGTTCGCCCAGTGCGCCAGGTGGGGTTCGCCCGCCAGGTGGTCCATCCAGAACGGCTCGTCGACGACCGCCACACAGGCCAGGCCGTCGTAGTGGCGCGCCTCCTCCAGCTCCGTCCGCCAGTCCAGCCGGTCGGGGCAGATCCGCACCGCGGCGCCGCGCCGCAGCACCTGGGGCGGCCGGACCGGCGGATGCGGCGGGCGGGAGCCGACGACCAGCAGCACCCGCTGGCTGCCGGGCCGCCACAGGTGGCGCCAGCCGGAGAGCTCGCGGGGTATGTGTTCCAGCCCCGTGGCGAAGTCGTGCCGCAGCGGACTGGGGCGCCAGGACGTCAGGACGTGCACCGCGTCCGGCGCGGCCGACATGCCCAGGCGGTGTACGACGGGGTCGTTCTCGCCGGCCCGGTGCAGCGGGTCGTGGTCGCGGTAGCCGATCAGGCCCACCCGCAGGGTGTCCTCGGTGCCGACCGCGTCCTGTACGGCGGTGACGACGGCCGCCGCTTCCTGGAGCCGCTCCCCGACGGCGGTGCCCCCGTCGCCCTGGGGGCCGGCGATCTCCACGGCGACCATGAGGTCGAGGGGACGGGGCCGGGGGAGCTGCCGCGGGGTGGCGGCGGCCAGGTGGGCCCAAGGGGTGGGCTCGGGGCTGTGGTGTCCGGCGTGCCGCAGTTCCACGTGCTGGTGTCCGTGCAGCGCGTAGGACAGTGTGGCGCGGGAGCCGGGCGGGAGTTGGAGCCGGTCGACCCGCAGGGCCTGCCACTGGGAGGGCGGCTCGTCGTGGCCGGCCGTGACGACGGCGGCGACGCTCTCGCCGCCGGTCACGTCGTACGGCGCGGCGGTGACCGGGACGTGCACCACGGGACCGGCGGTACGGCCGTCAGCGCGGCTGCCCGCCGGGAACAGTGGTCGGCGTACCAGGCCGACCGCCCCCGAGCCTCCGTCGACCCGGGCGGCCGCCAGCCAGACCGTGGCGCGCAGCGGAAGCTCGGCCACCAGGTCCTCGGGTGCCATGGGCCAGCCCTCGGGCAGCCGCAGGGACAGCAGGGCCCCCGCCTCCGTCCGGACCGCCTCGGCGGCCCGCTCGACGGGCTCCCAGCCGGTGGCGCGGACGGCGAGCAGCAACGGGTCCTTCGTGTCGCGGCGGTTGGCCCGCACGAAGGCGGCCAGGGCCTCGCGCAGTGCCTTGTCCACGCCCGCCGGTGCGTGCTGTGCGCCGCCCGCGAGGGTGAACAGGCGCACGGTTCGCTCCGGTGGGAGTACCCCTGCGGCGGGCGCCACCGCCGTCCATGACGACTCGGCGAGCCGTATCAGCTCCGGCACGGCGGCGGACGGCGCGTGGGCGAGCCGGCTCAGCCGCAGGCGCTCGCAACCGACCTCCAGGATGTCCAGCGCCGGGAACAGGCCGGACGCGAAGCGGGTGAGCGCCCATCCGAGACCCGCCCGGGTCAGCCGGGAGTACTCCTCGGCGCGCACGCCCTGCCAGGCCGATCGCCAGTCGTAGCGGGTGGGCTGGGGGCCCGACCCGGCCACCAGCGCGACCACCTGCTGTCCGAGGGGCGGTATCGCCTTGGGGGAGTCCCCGCCCCCGTCCTCGCCGCCCGGCCCCGCGGCCAGATGGTCGGCGACGCGCAACGCGGCCCTGAGATCGGCCGCGAGAAAGTTCGCCCCGTGGTTCGACTGCACTGTTCGCACCCCCCGATACGGCCGCCCCGTCGAGGCAGACGGCTGCGACCGCTGTTGCACCTACATCAGGCATGGGCGAGCCCTGTCGAGAAGGCGGCCATGACTGAGAGCAGAACCCGGAATCCCCTATCCGGTTGAGGTTTCACATTATCGCCAGTCGGGCGTATGCGACCTATCCTCGTGGACTTTTATTGCCGCATCTGGCGTACGTATCCCGCGATGAAAGAAAGAGACGCTGATCGTATCGATGTGGAGTCGAAGTCGATTTTTTCGAGGCCATGAGGGGACTTGATGTGACCGAAGAAGGTCGAATCTGATCGAGCAGGGATGCGGGTGAGGTGGACGTGACCGGCGGGCACCTGCCGGACGGGGGATGCGAGCGGGCGACAGCGACACCTTCTTTGACCAGGTCATGTCGACATTGCGGCTGAGTCGCGGGCCCGCACCCGGGCCCTGGGGGCGGTCGTCGGGGCCGCTTCTCCCGGACCCCGACCCGTAGGTGCAGGCGCGTGACCGGGAAATCGCTTACCTGAGCCCTATTCGAAGCGCAGCTCGGTACGCGACGCCGAACCGTCCTTACTCGGCCGCTTTGCATATATGCAAGTAATCGGTCGCGAGGCGTCGCTTCTATACGGCGACCCGGTATGGCGCCCGACGGACTTCGGGCAGCTTCGGAAGACGCCGGAAAATGCGACGGCTTCTGCGGCCCGTGACGTCCGTACGCTCGGGCTGCGCGTCTGACCTGAAGGGTTCCCTCCCTGTCACGGCGACCGGCGTGCCCCTGTCGTGTCCGTGTTCAAGGTCGAGGACGGCAAACCGGAAGGGGGCTGGGGGTGTCGTGGGCGTGCGGGGGCGTGAGGGTGTACGGGGCGGTGCGCCCGTGCGCCGACCAGGCGAGTGCATGTGCCGAGGGCCCGTTCGCCGAGCGTGGCCCCGCAGCCGGCGACGGCTACCTTGAACACGGTAGGTGACATTCCATCACTCTCTGGAGTCGACCATGGCTGACCGTGTCGCCGTCCCTTCCTCGTTCTGCGCCGTCGCCCCCAGTCCGGAACTGCGCCAGCGGATGCTGGACGAACTCGACCAGGTACGCGGTGGTCCGGGCGAACTCACGAATCTGCTCGGGTTCACGAGCACCCCCACGCCGCTGGGCTTCGACGATGGAACGATCTTCCCGCCGGAGGAGTTTCCGCCAGGAACCCCCGGCGCCACCATCAGCGCGGCGGCGGCCGAAAGGGCCCCGCTGCGCGGCACCATCAGAGCCGTCGTCGTCCTCGTCGACTTCTCGGACAAGCCGATGACGAAGGCGGCCGCGGACCTCGACAAGCTGTTCTTCTCGCTCGGCGCCATGCCGCACGGCAGTGTGCGCGAGTACTACCGCGAGGTCACGAACGGCATGGTGGACCTCGTCGGCGAGGTGCACGGCCCGTTCCGCATGCCCGAGACCATGGACTTCTACGCGGCGGGCAACTTCGGCATCGGCAGGCCCAGCGGGCCGTTCCGGTCACCGCAGATGGCGAGGTCCGCCGTGCAGGCCGCGGATCCGAACGTGAACTTCGCGCCGTTCGACAACGACGGGAACGGCTTTGTCGACGCCTTCATCGTGGTGCACGCCGGGCCCGCCGCCGACGAGACCGGCAAGCCGTTCCACATCTGGTCGCACAAGGCGACCCTGCCCGCCGTGCACCAGACCGACGGCACCAGGGTCTTCGGCTATCTGACCATCTCCGAGGACGCGAAGATCGGCGTCTGCGCGCACGAACTCGGGCATCTGCTCTTCGGCTTCCCCGACCTCTACGACACCGACGACAGCTCCGAGGGCGTCGGCTCGTGGTGCCTGATGGGAGCCGGCTCCTGGGGCGGAGGCGGAGACATCCCCACGCACCCGTCCGCCTGGTGCAAGGTCAACCAGGGCTGGGCCACGACCAAGGTCGTCACCACCGGCGGCACCGAGTCGTTCCCGGACGTCAAGTCCAGCCACACCGTCCACCGGCTCTGGAAGAACGGCGCGGGCGGCAGCGAGTACTTCCTCCTGGAGAACCGTCAGCGGACCGGGTACGACGCCTCGCTGCCGGGGGACGGACTGCTGATCTGGCACATCGACGAGAACCAGCCGAACAACCGGGACGAGAACCACTACAAGGTCGGCCTGGTCCAGGCCGACAACCGACGCAACCTCGAACTGAACCAGAACCGCGGCGACGACGGCGATCCCTACCCCGGAAGCAGCGGCAACACCACGTTCACCTCCTCCAGCGCACCCGACTCGAATACCCACGCGGGTGCGGGTTCCTGTGTCTCCGTCACCCGGATCTCGCCGTCGGCGGCGACCATGACGGCCTCCGTGGCGGTCTCCTGCGGAAAGCCCCCGATCAAGGAGATCAAGGAGCACAAGGAGATCAAGGAACCCCTCAAGGAGGCGAAGGAGCGGCCCAAGGAGCTGAAGGACCTCAAGGACGTCAAGGAAGGGGAGGTGAAGTCCAAGGAGCCCTTCAAGGAGCGCAAGGACCGGGCCGACCACAAGCCGCCGTTCAAGGAGATCAAGGACGACTTCGACAATCCTCCGCCGCCCGTGAGGCCGGGAGCGACGGCTGGCGAGGGCGACTCCACCGCCGCCGCCATCGTGGACCTTCAAACTCGGCTCGCCGCGCTGGAGGAGGCCCCGGGCGGGGCCGGTGGCGCGGGCGAGGCCGCCGAGCCGTTCATCGGCACCGACCTGCGGCCCGACCTGATCGGCGGACCCCAGTACGGCACGGGCGGCGACGAACTGCGCGAAGCGGTCGAGGCCGGCGACGCGCAGGCCAAACGGTCGTACGACAGCCTCCCCCAGCAGTGAGCGGAACCCTCCTGGTCCTGGCCGCACCCGGCGACGGCGGCGCGGCGGCGGTCGCCCGCGCGCTGTCGGCCCGGGGCGGCCACGGGGGCGTCCTCACCCTCACGCCCGCCGACCTCGCCCGTGCCCGGTGGAGCCACCGGGTGAGCGGCGGGGGAGCGGCGTCCACCCGGATCACCCTGCCCACCGGTCAGGTGCTCGACGACGGGAACATCGGCGCGGTCCTCCACCGCCTGCCGGGCCTGCCGCTCGCCGCGGGCGCCGAACGCGGGCCCCGCGCCAAGGACGCCCTGTACACGCACAGCGAGCGGCAGGCCCTGGTCGCCAGTTGGCTGCTCTCCCTGGCGCCCCGGGTCATCGGCCTGATCAGCGCGTTCGGAACCGCCCACGGCACGGTCTCCCGGACGACGGCCCTCGTCCACGCCGAACAGTGCGGACTGCCGGTGGGCCGGCGGGGCGGGGCGACGCGCGGCGGGCTGGTGGGCCGGCCCGACCCCGGGGAGCGGCACGTGCCGCGCCTGGCGTGGCCGGGCGGCGCCGGATCTCCGGTACCGGTCGACGTACTGCCGCAGGCGCCGCCGGGGTACCGCGACAGTCTGCTCGTCGCCGGGGACCGAGTGATCGGACCCCGGGCCGACGAGCACGGCGAACGTTGCCGACGCCTCGCCGAAGTGCTCGGCACACGGCACTTCGAGCTGCGGTTCGCGCCCCGCGCGACCGGGGCCGTCGTGACGGACGTGGACCTGTGCCCGCGCCTGGACGACCCGCCGCACGTCGAGGCCACAGCCTCCTTCATGGTGGCGGTCGCCGGACAACCCACGAGGAGGCCCGAGTGATCCTTTTCTTCGGCCGTACCGACGATCCCCCCCTCACCCGCGCGATCGGTGCCGCACGCGACGCCTGTCTGCGGCACCTGGTGATCGACCAGGCTCGCACCGCCGGGTACGACCTCGTCGTCGGAACGGACGCGCTGGACGCCCGGCTGACCGTCGAGGGGATGCGGGTTCCGCTCGCCGACGTGTCGGCCGTGTACGCCCGCCCGCTCGAGCCGCCGGCCCACGGGAACCCGGCGGCCCGGGCCCGGGCGGCGGCGTTCCAGGAATGGTTCGTCGGCTGGCTCGACACGGCCCCGGCCGTCGTGGTCAGCCGGCCCCGCGCCATGGAGTCCAACTCCTCCAAGCCGTACCAGGCCCAGCTCATCGGACGCTCCGGCTTCGCCGTACCGCAGACGCTGATCAGCGACGACCCCGAGGAGATCCTCGAGTTCCGCGCCCGGCACGGCCGGATCGTCTACAAGTCGGTCAGCGGCATCCGTTCCATCGTCAGGGAGTTCACCGACGCCGACGAGAGCCGTCTCGTCCTCGTCCGCGGGCTCCCGACCCAGTTCCAGGCCTATGTGCCGGGCCAGGACGTACGCGTCCACGTCGTCGGAGAGGACACCTACGCCGCGGCCGTCGACAGCGACGCGATCGACTACCGCTACGCCGGGCAGGGCGGGGAGTCCGCCCGGCTCGCCCCGCACGACCTGCCCCCGGACACGGCCCGGCGCTGCGTGGACCTCGCCGCCTCGCTCGGACTGCCGCTCGCGGGCATCGACCTGCGCCGCACACCCGACGGCGCGTGGGTGTGCTTCGAGGTCAACCCCATGCCTGCGTACAGCTATTACGAGGCGCACACCGGGCTGCCCATCGCCTCGGCGCTCGTCGCGTACCTCGACGGCCGCCGGTCCCCGGCACCCGTGGGGGCGTGAACACATGGTCCAGGCCATCGAGAACCTCACCGCACTCACCCTGCGGCTCCTCGGCCTCACCGTCCACCCACGGCTGGACGACTGGGACCTCGCCACCTGCGAGGTGCTCGAGTCCCTTCCCGTACCGGGCACGGCCGACCTGATCACCCCCAACCTGACCGGCTCCGGGCTGAGTCTGGGCATCCGGCGCGAGCTCCTCCAAGGCGTGGAGCCCGGCGCGACGCTTCGTCTGAGGGCGAAGCTGGGCTCCTCGGGCGACATCCTCGCGGAACCCCACCCGGCCAACGGCGACTTCCGCGTGGAGCGTCCCTGACTCGGGCTTCCCGTGTTGTCCCCTTGTCCGTCAACCAGGACCGTCGTCGGCCGGAACGAGCAGCTGTCGGCGGCCTGTTGTGCCGTGGGCGGCCGACACTCCCGTCCCAGTCGTGAGAGCGGTGAGCAGGCCGTCACCGCCGAAGACGGCGTCCTGCCCGCGGCAGTCATCAGCAGGGCGGCGCGCAGCCCTTGCCGCTCCGCGAGGATTCCGCCGAGCAGAGAGCCGAGCGGGGTCATGCCCATACCGACGAACGTGATGGTCGCGGCCGCTCGGCCCTGCATCGCGTCAGGGGTGACGGACTGCCGGACGGCCATGGCCCGACGCGGAAGGCGGCCTTGAGCGAACCGGGCAGGCCGAGGCCGTAGTTCGGAGAAGGGGTCTCGGGCGTCTGCTGGAACGGTGTGCGGGCGGATCTCCCCGCACCTCGTTCACGCCGGGGCGGGCCCGTCGCGCGGCCGCGTGTGTCGCGTGTCACGCATTTCAGTACCCGCCAGAGTTGCCCAGATCACAGCGCAAATGTCCGTTAAGCGTCCATGCTCGAAACGGACATCGAAGCCCGAAGTGGGGCCTGCCGTCGCTCACTTGGGCACACCACGCCCAAGTGACCCGTGACAGGCGCCCCTGATCCCCCGTCTGGTTCCCCGTAGAAAGGTGCTGCCCCATGGCCGCTTACCTGTGCCCGCCTGCCGTGATACACGGCGAACACACCGTGAAGACCAGCCAGATCGTGGAGGAGGTGCGCGGCCGGCACCCCCATGCGGCGTGGGCGCCACGGATCGACGGCATCGCGGCCAGCACGGGCATCGAGTCGCGCGGATGGATGCTGCCGCTGGAGGCCGCCGTCGCGCCCGGAAACGGGAGCGTCCTGCCGGCCGCCGGTGTCGGTCCTGCCCGAGAGGCGCTGGTCGGCGACGGGTTCGGCGAAGGGGACGTGGACCGTGTGATAGCCGCCCTGGAGGCGATACCCGCGCCGCAGACCGTCCAGGAACGCACCGCACCGGCCTGGGCGGCCGTACAGGCCGGCGGGGAACGCGCGGCGCGCGGGGCCCTTCAGATCGCCGGACTGGACGCCGCGGACGTCGACTGCCTGATCACCAGCCACTCCACCACCCCGGCACTGCCGGGCCTTGACGTGGCTCTGGCCAACAAGCTCCCGCTGCGCGGCGACGTGATGATGCTGCCGGCGACGCAGTGGGCCTGCATCGCCGGGACCCGTTCCCTGGCACTGGCGGCGGATCTCGTGGCCGCGGACCCGGACCGGGTGGTGCTGGTCGTGATCGCGGAGGCGCTGAGCACGACGTACCAGCCCGCCGACGACACGCTCGAGTCCTTGATCGTGCGGCTGCTGTTCGCGGACACCGCGGTCGCCGCCGTGGTGACGGGCCGCCCGAGGGCCGAGTCGGTGGTGCGGCTGGACGCCGCCTGGCACCACACCGTGCCCGACACCCAGGATCTGCACCGCCTGGAGACGCGGGACGACGGCACCCACTTCGTGATGGACCGGCGCGGGCCGCGCGCCGTGCAGGAGACGGTCACCGCGATGTGGGAGTGGCTGCGCGCCCGTTACCAGGACGACCCCGACGCCTGGCACCCCGACGTTCTGCTCGCGCACCCCGGCGGGACGCGCGTGCTGGAGTACATGGAGCAGACGATGCCCGCCGGGTGGCCGTCGGGGCTGCTGGACTACAGCAGGGACAGCTACACCAGCGGCAACCGCGGAGGCGCCGCCGTGTTCGACATCCTGCGCAGGGCGCACGACGCCGGTCAGGAGGCGGGCAGCCGTGCCGTCCTGTTCGCGGCGGCGCCGGGCCTGACGGCCACCGCACTGGAAGGGGAGTGGCTCTAGCGCGAGTCCGCGCGGCCCGTGCCGACGGTGGCGCTGCCGGGCGAGCGTCCGCCGCCCGGCTCGCCCGCGGTCGCGTCACCTCGCGACCGACGCCCAGACCACCTTGCCGGTGTCCGTCCACCGCACTCCCCACCGCGTGGTGAGGCGGTGGACGACGTGCAGGCCACGGCCGCCGTCGTCGAGGAGCCCCTTGCGGCCCAGCCGCGGCCTGCCGTTGCCGGTGTCGCCCACCTCGCACAGCAGTTCGTGACCGGCCCTGATCAGCCGTACCGTGACGGGTCCGTCGGCGAAGCGGACCGCGTTGGCGACCAGTTCGCTGACCACCAGCAGCACGTGGTCCCGGGTGTCGGCCCTGGTGCGCCACTGCTTCAGCCGCGCGGAGACCAGGGTGCGGGCCCGGGTGGCCGCGTCGCCGCGGGCGGGCAGACGCCAGGTCGCGGTGTCCCCCTTGCGATAGCCGATCATGCGCGCGAGCAGCAGGGTCACGTCGTCGCGCTGGCGCACCGGAGCCAGCACGGAGACCAGGTGGCGCGCCGCCTGCGGCAGATCGTCCCAGGGGTGCACCGTGGCCGCGGCGTCCGCCAGCCTGCGGATGCCGTCGTCGATCGACAGGGTGGGGTCCTCCACCAGACCGTCGGTGTACAGGGCGAGCATCGAGCCCGGGGGCGCGGCGAAGGTGTGCACGTCGAACGGCTCCCGCAGCGCGAACTCGGCACCGAGTCCCGGGTGGGGGCTCACGGCGACGGGCTCCGCCGACCCCTCCGGCGTCACCAGGACCGGAGGGAGATGGCCCGCGCTGGACAGGGCCACCTGATGGCTCACCGGATCGTAGACGGCGATGCAGCAGGTCGATCCGAGGGCGCTGTAACCGGCCGCCAGCCCTGACTCCGCGTCGTCCAGCAGCGACACGGTCTCGTCCAGATGCTCCAGCACCTCGTCGGGCGCCAGCCCGGCGGACAGCAGCGCGCGGGCCTCCATGCTCAGCTGTCCCATGGTCGCCGCGGCCCCCAGGCCGTGTCCGACGACGTCTCCGACCACCAGCGCGGTACGGCCGTCCGGCAGCGGAAAGCTGTTCACCCAGTCGCCGCCGACGCCCGCGCTGTCGGGGGTGGCGGGCTGGTAGACGCTGGCCGTCTCGATGGTGTCGCCGCTGGACCGTGGCAGCAGCCTGCGCTGCAACGCCAGCACCTGTGTGTGCTCGCGCTGGTGCTGGCGGGCGAGGTCCACGTGGTGGGAGGTCCTCGCCACCAGCTCCTGGAGGTCGAGCAGCTCGCTGTCGTGGAAGGGGCGCTCCGTCCGCCGCCAGACCTCCGCCACACCCAGCACGACGGGCGGTGTGCCGTCCAGGACCAGCGGTATGCACGCCACGCCCGCCGCCCGGTCGCCGGGGACCAGGGCGCGTACCAGCCGCGCGCTGCCCAGTACCCGCAGGATCGCCTCGCGGTCGGGTATGACGATGGCCTGCGCGGCGTCGTCGCGCTGGATCGCGTGCGCCAGCAGGCGGCTCGCGTCGCCGGGAAGGTCGTCGCCCGGAGTCACGTAGCCGTCGGGCCACGCCCGCTCCGGCACCAGGGCAGCCCGCCGCAGACGGATGCGGCCCTGCGGCTGCCCGGTGACCACCTCACCGGTCCACACGGCGAAGTCCAGGTCGATGGCGGCCACGTCTCCCCAGGCCAGCAGGGACTCCGCCAGCGACTGCGCGGTCTCGCCGATGTCCAGCGAGGTGCCGATCGCGGTCTCGGCGGCGTACAGGTGCAGCCTCCTGGCCATGGCGATCAGAGTGACGGTCAGGCCCTCCTGGGGCGCCGCGGCGGCCAGGATGCTCATCGAGACCACCAGTTCCGAGCCGTCGGCGCGCCTCAGGCGCTGCACCCGGGCGACGTGCGGCTCACCGGTCTCCAGGACCTGCCGCAGCCGCCGGACGACCGTCGGTACGTCCCAGGGAGGCAGGAGGTCGACGAGAGGGCTGCCGATCGGGGCCTCCACTCCCGCGAAGACGGGGGCGTCCAGATTGCAGCGCGTGACGCGCAGCTCCCGGTCCAGGTTGACCGCGCCGAGGATCTGCTCGTGACGAGCGGGTGTCGGGTCGGACTCCACGCTTCGGCGCACGGCGCGCTCGCCCCGCGGGTCGGCAGGCCTGGCGGCCGCTGCCGCTTCGCGGCGCGGGATGTACCGCCCCAGAGCGCGGCTGACCATGTCGAACGGCGACGCGGGGGACGGGGAGGGGGTGGAGTCCATACGGATCTCTCAGCCCGCTCGCCGACCCCGGCACAGCGCCGGAGCCCTGCCAGAACCCGGGCGGCAGGGTCCCGAGAATCCTGATCGCACACCTCATTCAAACTCACCCCGGGCGGCTTCGCCCACATGAGTGGATCGCACAGTGGGCGCGGAACGTGATCGAGGGTGACGTTCGGTGGTGACGTTCGGTGACGAACGGAGGGCTTGCCCCGGCCTTGGCCGCCTCCGGTCCTGCGGCGGCGTGGTTGCCGGTGGCGGGGCCGCGGGCTCCACGCCGTACGCCCCCGTGCCCGGCCGGGCACGGGGGCGTACGGGCGCGCCGGTCAGGCTGCCGAGTCCTCCGGCACCTCGGTGGACAGCAGGTCCTGGAGCTCGGTCACCGCTTCCCGGAGCCGGTCCGCGAACAGGGCCATCTCATGGGCCACCGGGCGCGGGGTGCTCAGGTAGAGGTTGAAGCGGTCGGGAAGCAGCACGTAGGCGACGCCGATGCACTTGCTGCTGGTCGAGCCGAAACCGAAGAACTGGATGTTGGTGGACGGCGCCGAGCTGGTGCTCAGATAGTCGTCCCGCATCTTCAGCCAGCCCGGGGTCTCGTACAGCGCGGGCGGCTCGTTCACTCCGAGCTCGTCACCACGCCGCTTCTGGATCAGCAGCAGCTCCCACAGATGCTGCTCGGGCGCCTGCCCCGCCTGGCACTGCTTCGCACGCTCCACATGCTTGACGGCCGCGGCCCGGAACGCCGCCCTGCGGGTCGCCGCGTCGGCGTCGGGGTCGTCCATGGCGGCGACGAACCGCAGCACCTCGGGAGTGACGACGCGCATGGCCTCCGTCCGTCCGCGCCGGTACTGCCGCGTGGCGATGGACTCGTACGTGGCGCCCACATGCCCCTTGGCGCGCTGGTGGGCGAGTTGATAGGCCATCTGCACGAACGCGTCCGGGGAGATGCGCAGTTGCTTGGCCCGGTTCCCGCCGAAGTCCTCGAACGACAGGACGGAGGTCGCGGTGTCGGCGGCGTAGGCGGCGAAGGACTCGGCGGCGGCACCGATGTCGGCACGCAGCCCGTCGTCGAGGACCAGCTCGACCGGCGCGAGAGCCGGCATGCCCTGGGACAGGGCACCGGACTGCCGCGACTGCTCCTCCGCCGGCGTGCCCAGCAGCGCGTCGACGAAGCTGAGGATGGTGGTCCCGTCGAGACCGCAGTGCTCCACGTTGATGCCCGCCGTGCCGTCCTCGAAGACGATCAGGGACACCGCCTTGTCGAACCACCGGTTGCCGCTGTCGCCGTGGAGCAGATGGTCGCAGGCGTCCTGGGTGTTGCGGGGTACGAAGTCCTCCAGGCACACGCAGAACAGCGCCGACTCGATCTCTTCGAGCGCCTCCGCGTTGGCGGGGTGGTGGGCGAGCAGTTCCTCCCTGCTGGCGGCCCACTCCGCACGGGCCTTTGTGGTGAGGTGTCCGGCGCAGGTGTCGGAGGGGGCCCGGACCGCACCGGCCTTCATCACCGACTGCAGCCCGGTCACCAGGTCGTCCAGGGTGTGCGGGCGTCCGTCCGGACCCATCACGTCCATCCGGAACATGTTGCCGCGGAAGAAGACCATGATGTGGCGAGCCGGCGACGGCCCGGGCCAGGCGTCGGAGTAGGGGGCTCGGACAGTGTCCTGCAGTCGTCCGGGAATCCGCGTCGTGGAGAAGAGGAACTTGTTCTGCTCCATCGACAGCGGCTGACCCCGCTGGACGACCGGTGGAATGCTCTCCTCGTCCAGCCGCAGCTTGTAGTTGACGGCCGAGGCGATGAGCCCGGCCGCCCGGTCCACCTGCCGCTCGCCGGATTCCTTGAAGAGGAAGAAGAAGTTCGCGTTGAGGGCGATGCGGTCCCGGCGCCCCAGGTACCGGGAGGGCCAGAAGACGTCGAGCCAGCTGTGCACCCCTTCACCGGCGTTGTACTGCTCCAGTGCCGCGTGGAGTGTGCGACCGGGACCGTCGGGTCGCAGGAACGAGGTCAACTCCGCCTCGGTCGCGGCAAGTTCCTCTGCGGTCAGCAGTGGCGTACACCAGTCGATGAATCGCTCACAGGTCTCCTCCAGCCCGGGCAGAGGCACCCGGGGCAGATGGTCCTCATGGGCGAAGGTGGTCGTGGCCGGTTCCTGACTGCCGTTCATTGAAACCCTCTATCGGTGCCGTGGTGTGGGGTCGGGGGACGTGCGGGAGGGGCGTCGGGTGCGGCGACGCGCAGAGGGCCGGGGGATCTCCCGGACCGGGCGGCCTGTCGCCACGCCGTGTACTACGCGGTGCCGCGCGGCTTCGAGATGTGAAGCTGCGCGTAGAGCCAGCCGTCGGTCTCCAGACCCTGCGGGTCGACTCCGACGGACGACAGTGTGTCGAGGACGAGGGACTGTTCCTCCGGGGAGGCGAACCGCCTTTGCGGGAAGACGCCTTCGACGCGGACGGTCTCGTATCCCGAGGCGGCCAGGTACTCCTCGACCCGGTGGAACGGGAACATCCGCAGCACGAAGTGCGCCATCCACGGCCTGTGCCCGTCCTGCGCCTCGACGACCCGTGCGACGGTCTTCTCGGTGACGTATCCCATGCAGCCCGTCGAGATGACGATATCCGTCCCGGCGATCTTCTCGCGCTGGCGCTTCGTGAGGTCGTTCGTCTCCAGATCGGCTCGCACCGCGTCGTCCAGGAATCCGGCCGAGAGGGCGTACGACAGCGCTTCGTGCGAGGTGTCGAGACCGGTGAACCGCACGTTGTTCAGCCGCCGGCGGGTGCGGACCAGTTCCCGGTCGCGGGTCAGCAGTGCGTCGCGGCTCTCGATGCGGACGTCTTCGTCGCAGTAGCGCTCGTACAGGTCGTCCATGGACACGTCGCACCGCAGCAGAGCCGCGTTGATGCCGTAGGAGCATCCGATGTCCAGAACACGGGGCGTCGTGACGTGCCGCGACTCGCGGTATTCGTCGATGACCTTGAGGAAGTAGGGCTTGGCGAGCTGGGGGATGCCGTACCCGAGTTCGCGCAGCGTACCGAAGTAGGCCCTCGGGTCGGGCTGTGTGTAGATGTGATCGAGTAGGACTTTACCGCTGGTGTCGAACTGCACGGGGGCGTACTCCTCTGTGTTCTGCGGAGCGGGCGACCGCCTGTTGGTGCGTCAACTGCGTTTGGTCGACGGCTAGTCCAGCAGTTCGTCGACTCGGACCGCGCGGCCCTCGGCGGCGCGATGTTCGGGCAGCACACGGCCGAACAGCTGCTGGGTCCGCGCCACGCTGCCGATGACTCCGGCTCGCTCGCTGTACGCGAATATCGCCGAGTGGCGTGCGGTCCCGCCCTGCACGGTGGTGACGCGGTGAAGCGAGTAGCGGCCCTTGAAGAGCTGGAGATCGCCGGGCTGAAGGGCGAGGCGGCGGATCATGCGCTCGCCCTTGTCGAGCAGCACGTCCCGGACGTCGTCGAAGTTCTCCGCCTGGGCGGACCTGATGTTGGGGCAGTACTCGAAGACCCCACCGGCCTGCGACTCCTGGGTGAGCATGCTCACCGTGAACTCGTTCGTGTCGAAGTGCCAGGGGTGTTCCATTCCCTGGGTGACCACATTGAGGCACAGCCCCGACAGCGGATCCGCGAGTTCATGAAGGCGCGGCAGCCCGAAGCAGTCGGCGACGAAGCTCTGGAACGGTTCGCTGGTATAGAGCTGATGGATGATGGAGTCAGGCGGAATCTGGTCCCGCGCCACGAACGCGTTGCCTCGCTGGATGGGAATGCGTCCCGGATGGTTCTCCGGCAGCGAGGAATCCACGGCTATGTTGTACGCGTTGACCGTTTCGACCTCGTAATGCGCGCGCGGGGCGACTTCCACGCCTTCCCGCCGCAATGCCTCACGCTGGGCGGGGCGGATGAACTGCGGCAGTATGCTGCAGCCAATGGTCTCCAGTTCCTGCCGGGTGCGGGAAACCACGGCCTTCCAGGCGTCGCTGTCCGGCTCCAGCAGGGGGTAGCGATCCGTGTCGACGACCTGCTCGACCGTCCGCACATTCGATGCATCCATCAGGATCCTTTCCACGTGCAAGCTCGATGCCCCGTGTCGGGACATCCCGGTCAGTTCGGTGATTCCTGTCTTCACCGGTCCATAAAGAGCGAGCGTCATGGTCCGCGCCTCGTGGGACTCGCCGTCGCCCGTAGGTGGACCATCCGCGGCCTTCCCCTCCTCCCTCTTCGAGCCTCAGAGGGGTCTAACACATGATCTTGCTTCGGTTCTCCGATACGGCGTGATGTGTGATCGTCGACACTGGCGGCGTGTCATGAAGCCCACATGACACGGCAACTGGCGAGATGCCGAATTTCCCCTGATCGGCGGACTTCGTTCAGGCGGCATCGGCTATCGAGAGCGACAGTCCTTTTGTCAGCCATTTGTGAGCGGCCGTCATGTTCAGTACGCGTCCACCGGTGACGGTGCCGACGAGGGACCAGCATCACGATGCCGACGCCCCTGCCGCAGGCTGACGGGCGGAAGCGGCCCTCGCTCGCCGCGTTCCCGATCCGCACCGCAAGCGACTACCGTGCCCGCCTGTCGGACGCCTTCGGGCTCTCGGCCCCGGCCGTCGAGGCGCGGTACCCGGCATCGGGCCACCCGACGCCCGCACTGGCCTGGGCCGCGGTCCTGGCCGACCGGTCCTTCGCCTGCACCACACTCGCAGCCGGAAGGACGATGGCCGCACACGCTGCCGGTCTTGCCCTGAACGGCTACGAGTTCAACGATCCGCACGCTCCGGTCCTCGCCGGTCTGCCGTCCGGCCCGGCCTTTCCCTTCGGTGCGGCGCGCGGCTTCGAGATGCCGTACCTGTTCTCCTCCTTGCCCACCGAGCGGCCGCCGACCGAGACCCAGCGCGCCCTGTCCGACCGCGTGGTCGACTACTGGACGCGCTTCGCGGACACCGGCGACCCGAACGCACCCGACGCCCCGCTCTGGCCTGTCCTGCACGCTTCGGCGCCGCCCTCGACGTCGGTGCAGTCGCCGGCTCACGGACCGGGCGGCATCCGGCCGGCCGATCCCCACGCCGAGCACAACTGCTCGTCCTGGGACCGACAGCCGCGGAGACCCTCCCCCGTCACGGGTGCTCGTGCGTGTGCGCCGGGACAGTGGGTGATGCGCCCAGGGAACCTCGGGGCAGTGGGTGACGCCCCCAGGGAACCCCGGGGAGCACCTACACCTCATACCTGGAGAACCGGTGCCGTGTTCTCGCAGAGGAGTGTCCGTTGGCCCGCCAGCTGTCCCGCCGGAAGTTCGTGGTCTACTCCCTCGCGGCGACGACCCTGACCATCGCCGCACCGCTCGGCTGCGACGCGCCGTCCGCGCAGGGAGCAGAGGAGAAGGCGGACGGCGCCGCCCGGCCGTCCGACGTCCTCGTGACGGGCGAGGACGAGGAGAGGCTGGTCCTGGAGGTCACCCGGGCCAACAGGATCGTCGTACGGCTGCCGCGCGCCGAGGTCGGCCAGGGCGTCACGACCGCGGTCGCCATGATGATCGCCGAGGAGCTCGACGCCCGGCTCGTCGACGTCGACATCCCGCTCGCCGACGCGCGGACCAGAGGCAACCAGTTCACCGGCGGTTCCAGCTCGGTCAGCTCGCTGTACGGGCCGGCCCGGCGGCTGGCCGCCGTCGCCCGCGCCCGGCTGGTGACCGCCGCCGCCCGCCGATGGGACCTGCCCGCCCGGACCCTGCGCACCGTGAACACGGCGGTGATCGCCCCCGACGGCCGCACGGCCACCTACGGGTCCCTGACGGCCGCCGCCGCCGGCATTCGCCGGACGGCCGTGCCGGGCAAGCCGAAGCCGCCGTCCCGGCACCGGGTGATCGGGCGCCCGACGACCCGCATCGACGCCCGCGACATCGTCACCGGCAAGGCGCAGTTCGCCGGAGACCTGACACCGGCCGGGGCCAGGCCGACGGTCGTGGCCCGGCCTCCGACGATCGGCGGGAAGGCCGTCTCGGTCGACGACCGGGAGGCCCGCGCCCTGCCCGGCGTCCGCGCGGTCGTCCGGATCGAGGGCGGTGTCGCCGTGGTGGCGGACTCCTTCCACCACGCGTTCAAGGCCCGCGACGCGCTGAAGATCACCTGGGCGCCCGGCCCGCTGGCACGGCTGTCCGACGCCGCCATCCGCTCCCGGCTCCGGGCGGCCGTCCCCCGGCTCGGCTCCGCGCCCAGCGGCTCGGCACAGGTCCAGGCGGAGTTCGCGTTCGCCTTCGTCAGCCACGCGCCGATGGAGGTGCTGACCGCGGTGGCCGACGTGCGCGCCGACCGTGCCGAGATCTGGTTCTCCTCGCAGACACCGCAGAGCGCGCGGAGCGCCATCGCCGGGGAGATCGGACTGCCGGAGTCGAAGGTCCGGGTCCATGTGGTGCGGGGCGGCGGCTCGTTCGGACGCAGGCTCGACTACGACGCCGCGATCGAGGCGGCACAGATCTCGAAGAAGGCGAAACTCCCGGTCAAGCTGATGTGGAGCCGCGCCGACGACATCCGGCACGGCCGCATGCGCCCCGCCTCCCACCACCGGATACGGGCCAGTTACGCACGGGGGAGGGTGGTCGCCTTCGCCCATGCGACGGCCTCGGTGAGCGAGTCGTTCGAGGGCGTGGCCGCCCAGGGCGGGCCCGCCGCCCGTGCGGCGGGCCCGCTGCCCAGTGACAGCGGACTGTACAACTTCGGCCGTCTGTCGGGCGATTCGGGCTCGGTCGGGCTGGCGATGCCGCTGGGCGCCTGGCGCTCGGTCGACTCCGGTACGGTGCGCACCGCCGAGGAGATCGTCGTGGACGAGGTCGCCGCACGACTGGGCAAGGACCCCGTGGTCTTCCGGCGGACCACACTCAGAAGCAAGGCCGTCAAGATCGTGCTCAACAAGGTCGCGACCGCCGGACACTGGGGCCGCACCATGCCCGCCGGACATGCCCAGGGCGTGGCGGTCCACGAGGAGTACGGCTCCTGCGTGGCCTGCCTGGTGGAGATCGACGCCACCGACCCGAAGAACCCCCGCGTGACCAAGGTGGTGATGGCGGCGGACGTCGGAACCGCCGTCAACCCGCGAGGCCTGGAGGCCCAGTTGATGGGAACCGCCGTAGACGGCATCTCCACCGTGCTCCAGGCCGGCCTGCACATCGACCGCGGCGCGGTGCGCGAGAGCAGCTTCGCCGACTTCCACTGGGCCCGCCAACGGCACGCCCCGCTGCGCTTCGAGGCGCACATCATGCCGTCCCGGGGCGAGCCCGGCGGCGCAGGCGAACTCGGTGTCCCGGCCGCCGCCGGCGCCGTCGCCAACGCCTACGCCCGCGCCACCGGCACCAAGCCCCGCCGCTTCCCGCTCAACTTCTGACCCACTCTCCGCTCACCGTCCGAGAAGGTACCGATGCCCTCCTACTCCTTCGTACTCAACGGAAAGCCGGTCACCGTCGAGGCCCCCGCCGACATGCCGCTGCTGTGGGTGCTGCGTGACCTGCTGAACGTCACCGGCCCCAAGTACGGCTGCGGCGTGGGAGTCTGCCGCGCCTGTACCAGTCACCTCGACGGCGCGGAGGTCCAGCCATGTGTCGTTCCGGTCGCGGACTGCGCGGAACGTGAGGTCACCACGATCGAGGGCCTGGCCGACGGCGACACCCTCCACCCCGTCCAACAGGCCTGGCTGGACTGCGACGTGAGCCAGTGCGGCTTCTGCCAGCCGGGCCAGATCATGGCCGCGGCGGCCCTCCTGAAACGGACCTCTGCTCCTACGGACGCCGACATCGACCGCATCGAGAACGTCTGCCGCTGCGGCACGTACTCCCGCATTCGTGAGGCCATCAAGAGGGCTTCGGTGAAGGACTGACCGCTGAGGGCGGTGGACGGCACGAACCAGCGTCCTGTCACGGCGGTTCCTGCGCTGTCCCGCTGAGCCGGAGACAGCGGCTGGATTGCCGTGGGTCCGTGCTTGACGCGTCCGTGTACGGCGAGGGCGCCACAGGTGAGGCGGGCGGGGTCTGCCCACAACTGGAGCGTCCCAATCCGGCAGGTGTCGGGCCTCTGTCAGGAATCCGCCGAAAGCGGCGGCAATGAGCCCTCGGCCCCGGATAGCGTGTCAAGGCTGTCACTCCGACACCTGCCGGGAGGCGCTTGGGGCTCATGTCCGCTTCGCAGCACCGCGACTGACGGCACGTCAGGCTGCCGTGCTCCGAAATGCGCATCCCCTGCGCGAAGTGTGCCGGTACCCGGAGCGGCCGCCCGTCCTGCGGGACCGCGCGCGCCGCCACGACTCGAACGGCGTCGGGGCAGCCTTCGTATCCAAGCCCGATCTGGAGCAACCATGACACCCGAACTTCCCACCGCCCAGCCGGACCCGACCAGCTCCGACGGCGTCGGCAACCCCTTCGGCGCGGTCCCCGCGCTGGACGGTGAGCTGCGCTTCGACCAGGCCGCTCTGGAGGCGGCGGCCACCGACTTCGGAGGCCTGGTCCACCAACAGCCCGCCGCGGTCCTGAGACCGGGCTCGGCCGAGGACGTCGCCGCGATGGTCCGCCACTGCCGCGAACGCGGACTCAAGGTCGCCGGGCGGGGCCAGGGACACTCGACGAACGGACAGGCCCAGGTACCCTCCGGACTCGTCGTCGAACTCGGTTCGCTCAACACCATCGAGATACACGAGGACACCGCCGTCGTCGGGAGCGGAGTCGTGTGGAGCGACCTCGTCCGCGCCTCCATGTCCCATGGCCTCACCCCGCCCGCCTTCACCGACTACCTGGAACTGTCCGTGGGCGGCACGCTCTCGGCCGGTGGTCTCGGCGGACAGATCGTTCGCCACGGCAGGCAGGTCGACAACGTGCTCGAGGTTCAGGTCGTCACCGGCGAAGGCGAGATCAAGACCTGCTCGGCCACCGTACATCCGGACCTTTTCCGCGCCGTCCTCGGCGGGCTGGGACAGTGCGGGATCATCACCCGCGCCACCCTCTCCCTGGTCCCCGCGCCTGACTCGGTACGGCACTACGTCCTGACCTACTCGACCGTCGAGGCCATGACCGCGCAGCAGGCCGTTTTGGCGCAGGACGGAAGGTTCGACTACCTCGTCGGTCAGGCGCTTCCCACCCCGGACGGCTGGACCTACATGATCGAGGCCGCCTCCTACGACGGGACCGCAGCCGACGACGCCCGGCTCACCGACGACCTCGAACCCGCCACGGTGGAGGCCCAGGACGTCCCCTACTTCGACTTCCTCAACCGGCTCGCACCCGCGGTGGAGGCGTTCAAGGGCATGGGCGAGTGGCAGCGGCCCCACCCGTGGTACGACAGCTTCCTCCCGGCCTCCACCGTGAACGCGGTCGTCACGAAGACCCTCGCCGGCCTCAAGCCCGGCGCGCTCGGCGCGACCGCGGTCGTCCTGCTCTACCCCGTGCTCACCGCGAAGTGCAGGACGCCGCTTCCCGTCATGCCGGACGGTGACCTGGTCTACCTCTTCTCCCTCCTCAAGACCGCATCACCCGGCGCGGACTCCGCCGAGGAGATGGTCGCCGCGAACCGCGACCAGCACGACACCACCCGCGAGGCCGGCGGCCGCTGGTACCCGATCGGGTCGGTGCCGCTCACCCAGGACGACTGGGTCCACCACTTCGGCTCCTTCTGGGACGAGTTCCGTACGGCACGCCACCGCTACGACCCCGACGGCATCCTCACCCCCGGCCAGCGCATCTTCTGACCCGACGGCTACGGCACTCCCGGTCGGCAGCCCGTCAACCGGTCCCACGCGGAGATCCGTGTGGGACCGGAGCCGGGCGGTCGCGCCGCACAGCCGGGGAGGCGGGAACCGCGTGGCTGAATCGGTCGTCACTGACGATGGTTGCCGCTCGGAGCGGCGATGGACACCGTGAGTCGAGCAACAGGGAATCCCATGAAGCGTGCATCCGCAAGAAGAGCGGGTCTGACGGCCGTCGTGGCGCTGACGATCCTGACGGTCGGTGGCTGCCGGACGGAGGACGTGGCCCTCCCCGCCGCCTCTCCCAGCGGAGCCACCTCTCCGAGCGGAGACGCCTCGGAACCGGCGTCGCCGAACCCCAAGCCGGAGCCCAGCGGCCCCCGCACCCTGGTGGACGCGCCGACAGCGGGCGGTCTGGACAAGCTGACGGGCAGCGAAGCCGTGACGGACGTTCCGGTGGACCCGGGCGAGATGCGCGACGGGATGACGCTGGTCGTCGGCAACTACCGTGCCGCCGGCAGTCAGGACGCGCCGGTGCTGTTCGAGGGTGTCGACCACGTGCCCGAGGACACCAACAAGCGCCGAGAGCACCTGTTCCGGGGCATGCTCGAGTACATCCGGTGGGACCCGGAACTGGGCAACCCGCAGGCGGAGCCGGTGGAGCCGGGGCCGCTCGGCGGCTCGGTGGAATGCCTGCTCGCCTCGCTCAGTGAGGACGGCAACGTCATCTGCGGCTGGGCCGACGAGGGCACGGCAGCCGTCGCACTCTTCGAGAACAGCACCCTCGCCGACGCGGGAGAACTCTTCGTCGCCATGCGTGCCGATCTGGAGCACTGAGCGCCTCCCGCCTCGCCGGGCAGTAGTGCAACAGCGACACCGACACCCTTCCGACCACCTACCAGTCGTCGTCCGCGGCGAAGGCTTCCGCGAGCTCCTGGATCTCCGGATCGTGCGGCCAGCGTTCGGCGAGTGCGTCCACGGCCGCCCGCTGTACGGACCAGTCGGAGTCGTCGGCGGCCCGCTCGCGCAGCAGTGCCCCGGTGAGGGGGTCGTCGCGCCAGCCGCCTGCGAGTGCCTGGATCGCCGTGCGCCGGACGCGGCTGCCGACGCCTCCGGTGACGATTCGCCGGAGCAGCGCGCCGGTCTCCGGATCGTCGCGCCAGCCTGCCGCCAGGTGGTGTACGGCGCCCGAGCGCAGTTGCTCGTCGGGGTCGTTGTCGGCGATGCGCCGCAGCAGGGCTGCGGTCTGCGGGGTGCGCCGGCCTGTGACGAGGGCCTGGACGGCTGCCCACCGGACGTAGGGTTCGGGGTCGCGCCGGGCCACGTCGTGCAACAGCGCGACGGTGTCGTAGTGGTCGCGCCAGCAGGCCCCGAGCGTCCGTACCGTCGTCGCCCGTACGTCCGCGGGGGTCTCGGCGACCGCAAGCTCTCGAAGGAAGGACTCGGTCCCCGGGGCGTCACGCCATCCGGCGGCGAGGGCGAGGACGGCCGTCTCACGGGCGTGCGACTCGCCCTCGCCGGTGGCGACGGCGCGCAGCAGTGCCGCTGCGTCGGGATGGCCGGGCCAGACCGAGCCGACGGCCCGCAGCGCGGCGTGTCGTACCGGCTCGCTCGCGCCGGAAGCGGCCAGCTCGCACAGCCACGGCAGGGTGTGTCGGTCGGTGTGCCAGCCGGCGGCCAGCGCCCGCAGCGCGGCGACACGGACCCTGTCGTCGGGGTGGGTCTCGGCCCGCTCGCGCAGCAACATGGGGGTCTTGGCATCGGCGCGCCGGTCGACGACGAGGTGCTTCAGCTCGGCATGTCGCGGATCATCCGAGGGCGATGGGAGTGCCGAGCGGACGGCGGGAGGGCCGACCCGGCGGGTCTCGGCGCGGGTGAGCGCCTGCTTGGCTGCCTCCTGGACCCATGTCATGCCACCGGTGTCGGCGGCGATCGAACGCAGCAGTGCCGTGGTCCGCGGATCGTCGGGCCAGCCGTCGACGAGAATGTCGAACACGATGGTCCGCAGGTACGGGTCCGGATCGCGGGCCGCGCGCTCGCGTACCACGGCCGCTGCGTCAGGGTCTCCCGGCCAGCAGGTCGCGACGCATTGCACCGCGGTGCGGCGGACCTGGGCGTCCCGGTCATCGGTTGCCGACCGGCGTACCACGGAGAACGTCTCGGGTTCGTCGCGCCAGCCGTCGGCGAGCGCGGCCAGCGCGCCACGCCGTAAGTAGGCGTCGTCGTCGGCGAGGCATGTCAGCAACCAGTCGAGAAAAGAACGATCCTGACGACATGTCATGGCGAGCAGCCGAAGCGAGCCGTGTCTGATGTTCCCGTCGGGGTTCGTCTCGGCGAGTTCGCGGAGCAGTCCGGCGACCTCAGGATCCTTGGGCCATTCCTGTATGAGCGCGCGCACCGCCTCCTCCTGACGGGCGGGCGTGGATCCGAAGACCGCCTGACTGACAAGGCTTTCGCGGAAGGCGCTGTCGTCGCGCAACAGAGCAGCTCCGACTCGAGCGGCCGGAGGTACCTCGGACCAGGCGAAGTTCTCCCCCTCACGCGTCACGCTCAGGAACTGGCCGTGCGCCAGGTACCAGTCGTGGTAGCGCCTGCGGATGCTGGTGTTACGCGTGGCG
The DNA here is from genome assembly GCF_042873115.1 of Streptomyces sp. NPDC005017. Lineage (NCBI taxonomy): Bacteria > Bacillati > Actinomycetota > Actinomycetes > Kitasatosporales > Streptomycetaceae > Streptomyces > Streptomyces sp. NPDC005017. The sequence goes on from NZ_JBIALD010000014.1 coordinate 63,567, forward strand.
AGGCGTCCGAGCACCGGGGGGAGGGTCTCCACGACCGCCCGGGTGACCGGGGAGCCGGGGTGGGCCCGTTGCTCGACCATGTGCTCGATCAGCGCGATGACCGCGTCGACGACGGCGGAACACTGGTCGGGCAGCCGGCCGGGGTCACGGACCTCGCCGAGGCACCGGGCGGCGAGCACGATGTGGTGCGGTGTCTCGCTCGACGAACCGGGCCGCTGGACGAACCACAGCGGATCGGCCGCGAGGAGGTGGTCGACGATCCGGCCGGCGAGGCGCGGTTCGACCATTCCCGCTACGAGGACCAGGGTCTCGTGCTTGGCGGGGTCGGCCCAGTTCTCGCCGTACTCCTGGTGAACGAGGGCGTGCTCGCTCAGGCTGCCTTCGACGGTGACCTGGTGCTGGATGTCCGCCGCGGCGAGGTACTCGAGCAGGGTGCGGTGGACGAAGCCGTACGTCTCGTCGCCGAAGTGGCTGAGGATGCTGTTGCGCGCGCGGAACTCGTCGGCCATCGCGCGGGCGAGCGCCATGGAGCGTTCACGCGGGAGCCTGGGATGCTCGTGCAGGTAGTCGGCGAGTTCCTCTGTCAGATCCTGGTAGGAAAGGAGGCTTGCGGCCGCCCCGGCCGAGCCGCCCCGCATGCGACGGGCCACGCGGCGCAACAGCTCCAGCCGTTCGGACTCGTTGAGGCGGCCCGCGTCCTCGGCCGTCTGTTCGTCGCGTTGGTAGCGGCGCGGATCCCACTGTGCGATGAAGGTGCTCACGGCTTGCTCGTAGACTCCGCGCCGGTCGCGTGGCAGGTCCCGCTGCTCCCCTCGCTGGGCCAGCATGGTGAGCATCAGCGGGTTGCCGGCCAGTTCGCCTACCGACGGCGAGTCGTCGACGGCCGCCAGCAGTCGCTCGCGCAGGCGGGCTGCCTCGGCGGGCTGGTGCGGACAGGCCAGCCGGTACCAGCGAGTCACGAACGTGTCGATCTGTGCCCGGTCCAGGGCTTGAAGCCGGTACGTGCGGAAGCCCGCCCGTTCGAGTTCCTGCCGCCGGTACCCGATCACCCGGGACGTCACCACGACGCGGGCACTCGGATGGCGCTCCGCGAATTCGGCGATCTCATCGGCGAGTTGCTCACGCAGTCGTGGGTCGAACACCTCGTCGAGCCCGTCGAACAGCACCACCGCGCGGCCCCCGGACCGCAGATAACCCTCGAGCAGGTCGCGCGGCCGGCCTCGTACGTCGGTGTGGTACCGGTGCTCGACGAGATCGAAGAGGCTGCTCGTGCGCCATCGCGAGTCGGCGTACGCGCGCAGCTCGACCAGCAGGGGCAGCGATCCGGCGAGCGGGGCGAGGACGGAGTCGCCGTCCGTCGCCTCCGCGAGGGCGAGCGCGAGGTACCGGGCGAGCGTCGACTTGCCCGCGCCCGGGTCGCCGAGCAGCACGATCCGCTGGGCGGACTCCTCGGCGAGCACCTGAAGGACCGGGCGGGCGGGGCGGTCACGGTACGCCTGCCGGACGCGGTCCTGCGACACGTCGTCGCCGCCCCCGGGCCGGCGGTCCCCTCCGGCTTCGCCCGCGGCCGGCGCGTTCCCCCTCTGACCGTCCGGCGGCTCCACCGCAGTCCGTTCCACCGCCCACGGCTCCCTTCGAACCGTCGGCGGGACGAACACGTCACTCAGCCGGAGCGGCGGACGGACCGGATCGCTCTGCGAGGCCAGGACCGCGACCTCCTCGTACTTCCGTCTCAGCCGGCGAAAGTACGACTGACGCGCGGTGTCGAACTCCGGGTCCTGCCGTGTCTGCGCCGCAGCACGGTCCTTGTCCAGTTGCCGCACGAGGGTCATCGCGGCGTCGGCCGCGCTGCTGGCGGCTCTGGACTGGGAGCCCTCCGCGTCGAGTTCGTGTTTGTGGGCATCGGCCTTGTCGCTGATCCCGCGGATGACCAGAGCCTCCAGGTCGCGGGTGAGCTGGGCGGCCTGTGCGACGCCGGTGGCCTCCATCTCGATGGCGACGGCGTCGTTGTAGTGCTCGTGGAGGTGGCGGGCGATCGCGGAGGCGGCGTCGGCGAGGACGACGTCTCCCACGGCGACGGGCTCGAAGTGGGCTCTGCCGCGCAGGGCGTGGCGGGCTGCCTGTTCGAGGCGGTGGGAGGTGCGCCAGGTTTCGGGGCGTACGAGGAAGCCCTCCGGGGTCTGTTTGCCGCCGTGGATGCCGTACACCTTGGTGGCGACCACGACGTCCCCGACCTTGATGTCCTTCTTGAGCCCACCTGCGACGCCGACGAAGAGCAGGGCCCGCGGGCGCAGCCAGTCGTGGAAGCGCTCGGTGAGGGCGGCGGCGGCCAGCGTGCCCCGGCCGATCTCGGCGAGGGCGACGTACCAGGAGGTCCCGGCGAGCCGCCCGCGCTCGGCCCGGGTGCCGGAGGGATGCACGAGGCTCTCGAGGTCGGTGAGATGAGCCCGTACGGCCTCGTACTCCACAGGCAGGGCCGTGAGGATCACGGCGATCGGATCTCCGTGCCCGTCCGCGTCGAACGGCACGCCGTGGCTGCGGGTCATCTGACCTCCCCGGCGGGTGCGTGGCCGCCGAAGGCCCGGCGCGAGCCGCGGCTCAGAGGCACCCGTGTCGCGTCTCTCTCGCCTGCTGCGGCCTTCAACTCGGTGTCGAACGTCGGCTCGTACTCGACCCGGTCATCCAATCCCACCCGTGATCTCCCCACGAACGGCATCTTGCCGGACGGACCCGGGAGGCACAGCCGAATGCCGCGAACGGGGCCTCGGCCCGGTGTCTCGGCGGCGGGGGCGCAGTGATGATCGGTCGGCCGTGCCGCCGCGCAGCCGCAGTGCGCGCCCCACCAGGGCTGCCCTCCGCACCGGCCGCGATCAGCCGCTCGACGCCCTGCGCGGACCGGCCGCTCGACGTCCCCACGCGGACCGGCCTTCGACGCCCCGCGCCGACCGGCCGTACGAGGCCGTCGGCGGCGTTGTCAGTGGCCTGTCCTAGAGTTCCCGTCACTTGATCAGTGAAGTGCGGGGAGGCACGTGTGGGGTGGGTGACGGCCGGCGACTACGAGGTGGCGCTGGACGCGGGGAAGGTGATCTGCCGCAATGCGGCGGGGCGGCGGCTGAAGTCCGTACCGGCCAAGCTCGCCGACGATCCCGCCGTGGTGGGACTGCGCCAGCTCGCCGAATGGCTGGAGCGGCACGAGCGGCAGTGCCTGGCCGACGTGGAGCGGTGGATGGTGCAGTCGCTCCCGGTTCCCCTCGCCGTCATCGCACGGGTGTGGCCCGATCCGGCCTGGCAGAGCGCGCTGCGCGACCTCGTCGTCACCGGACCCGACGGCGGGGTCGCCGGATTCCTCCGTGACGCCGACCTCGACCGCGGGCTGGGGCTCATCGACCTCGACGGCGACACCGTGCGCATCGGCCCCGACCTGGTCCGTATCCCGCACCCGGTGCTCCTGGACGACCTGGAGGACCTGCGGGAGTTCGCCGTCGAACTCGGCCTGGAGCAGAGCGCCCAGCAGCTCACACGCGGGGTGTGGCACCGGCCCGGCGGTCTCGAGGCGGAGGCCCACGCCGTCGAGGAGTACGCGGGCGGGGTGTTCAAGGAGCTGCGCTTCCTGCACGCCAGGGCCACCCAGCTCGGTTACCGCGTCCGGGGCGGCGACGCCGTCTGCTCCCTGCGCGAGGACGGCCGCGCGGTCGAGGCCCGGGTCTGGATCGGCGACTACGAGAACTACCTGGAGACCGAGACCGGCCCGCTGACCTTCGCGGACGGTTCGGGACGGGCGCTGAGGCTCGGTCAGGTCGGGCCGGTGGTCTGGTCGGAGGGCATGCGCATGGCGGCCGCGCTCTACGCCGGACGCGACATCGAGGACGAGGAGAAGGCCGCGTGAGCCTGTACGACGAGACCACCGCGGCCGCGCTGCTGGACGCGGGGGCGATCCTGCCGCCGGCCACGACCGCCCGCGAGGACGCCGACGCCCTCACCGTCCGCGCGTACACCCACACCGCCCTCGGCGACCGGCGTGTCGTGCGGCTCGTGCCGGGCACTCTCGGCGAGGCGGAGGACCTCGCCCTGGAGTTCCTCGGTCTCGCCCGCGATCCGGAGGCCCCTGAGGTGGGCCAGGTGCGCCGGGAGGCCCTGGGCTTTCCCGCCTGGGCGCTGGTCAACGACCCGGCCAACGGCCATCACGCGCTGGCCCTCGTCAAGGACGTCGAACGGCTCGCCCGCCAGGCCAAGTCCCGGCCCGGCGCCGCCAAGGAGAGCTTCGAGGCCCTCGGCGCGCGGCTCGGGCGCGCCGTCCCGCACTTCCTGCCGACCTTCTACGAGCAGGCGGCGCGGATCTTCCTCCAGCACGACAACACGACGTACGCCTCGGCCTTCTTCGGCAAGGCGCGCGAGGCCGAGCGGGTGCACGCGCTCGCCGTCGACGAGGACCGGCAGCGGGCGGTGTTCCTGGAGTTCGCGTTCGCGGGGGCGCTGACGGTCAAGGCCCTCAAGGAGCATGTGAGGGACCTCGCCCGCCGGCTCGACCCGGCCGCGGCGTGGGCGCAGTACCGGCAGCTGACGGTGGAGCGCTGCGCGGCCGGCATGCCGCCGTACGCCTCGCTGCCGCAGGACGCCCGGAGCCTGATCAAGGCGGCGGGACTGTCCCGGGTCACCGAGGAGTGCTCCCTGGTCGCCGACCTGATCGCCTCTCCGGCCGCGGTGCGCGCTCCCGCCTCCTTCTGGAACACCTACCGGGCCACGCTCGCCGCCCTCACCGAGCGGCAGCCGTCCACGCGGACGCGGCTGCTGGAGATCACGCCGAGCGGTCTGGGCCGCACGGTCCAGGACGACGACTTCTGGCTCGCGCTGCTGGCGGAGACAGGCGCGGACCGCCTGCTGACCGGCGAGGACGGCGAAGCGGCCGAGTCGGTCGACGCCGTGGAGTGGCTCGGCCGCTGGGCCAGACACCGCAAGCACGGCGGCACGTTCTCCGCCTGCTCCGAGGCCACCCTCGCGCTCGTCGAGCGGATGGCGCCGCGCCTGCGCGAGGACGGCCGGGCGGTCGACCTCTTCACCGGCCGCTGGCACGCGGGTGCCGACCTCGACCTGCTGGACCTGTGCGCGGCACAGGGCATCGCCCTGTCGGTCCCCGACCCGCACACCTCCGTCCACCTGGGGCTCGACCGCTGGCTGCGCGAGAACCGGCCCGGCCGCCGCGACCTGAAGGCCGCCGCAGCCGACCCGCGGCTGCGGCGCCTGCTCTACGACGCGATCGGCGCCCTGGGCGGCAACCGGGCCTCGCCCGAGGTGCTGGCGGCGCTCGCCGCGCACCCGGTGCTGGGCGGGATTCTGCGGGAGTGGCTCACCGACGCGGCCGGACAGTTCACCCGTGCGAAGGGACTGCCCGGGGCCCGCGCGGCCCTGGACCGGCTGCGGGCCTTCCGAGCGGTCGCCTACCAGGTGAACGCCGACGCCGTCGCCCGGGTCGCCGGCCACGAGATCGCACCGCTGCTCGGCCGCACCCTGCGCGCGGGCGTCATGGACGAGCTGGGCTGGCCCGCCCTCGACGAGGCACTGCGGCTGCTCGGCGACGAGCCCCGCTCCGATGACCAGCGCAACCAGTTGTCGGTCACCGAGGCCTGGCCGGCACTGATCGTGTCGCGGGGCAACAAGGCGTTCGTCGTCGGCCCGGAGAAGGTGCTGCTCGAACACGACCTGCGCCTGCCCGTGCAACCGGACCGCTGGAGCCGCCCCCAGTTCCGCTACACCGACGGGAACCTGCTCGTCATGTGGCAGCACGACGGCAAGCAGTTCGGATACTGGTCCGCCCGCCCCTCGGACGTGTTCCCCCTCGGCGGCGAGCGGCTCGGCTACGGCCAGCACGTCGGCCTGCCCTCGATCCCGCTGCCCGGCGGCGGCCGGGCCACCGGCGGCCGCGCCCTGCACTCCGGGGACACCGTGCTGCCGCCGAGCCGCCCGGTGATCGGCGACGGCACCAGCCTGTGGCGCCAGGGCAGGCAGGGCCAGCAGCAGGTGTGGATGGAGTACGACCCGGCGACCGGTACCCACGGCCGTGCCTCGCTGCCCGCGTTCCTGGCGTCGGGCCTCAGCGAGAAGGCGTCGCTGCATCACGCGGTGTGCGAGGTCCTGCCGCTGCAACCCGGCCTCGAACAAAGCCCGTTCGGCACCGACGGCACCGTCCTCGGACGCTGGGTGCGCACCGGGAACGACGGCGACGAGACGCTGAAGACAGCCGGCGCGCCGGACGGCCGCACCGTCACCACGCGCGGCACCCACGCCATACCGCTCGGGAACCTGCGGCTGCCCGGCGGCGCCGAGCCCGTCGCCGCGCTCCTCGGCGGGCACGTCGCCCTCTTCGCGGCCGACGACACCTCCGAGGACGGCCTGCTCGGCCAGGTGACACTGGGCGACCGGGGCAGCGACTTCGCCGGCGGCACCCGCTACGTACCGCCGATCCCCTTCTGGCACGCCCTGCGCCCCCGCGACGAGCGGGCGTCGGCGGTGCTGCGCGCCCTCGGCGACGAGCGGGCCGCCGAGCTGCTGCGCGCCGCAGCCGCGGCCCTGGAGGAGTGCCGTGCGCTGCTCGCCACGGCCGACGCGGCCACCCGCGGCGCCCTCCCGAGCGCCGACGGGTTCGTCCGGCGGGCCGTGGCCACGACGCTGCCCGAAGTCACCGACGAGCGGCTGCTCATCGGCATCTCCTGTCTGGTCCGCTCGGCACTGCGGCTGACCGAGGCCGCCGCCGCTCTCGCGGCGCCTCCCGTACAGCACGCGCCGGTCAAGCGCCGCACCGAGGGCATGTTCGCCGACTACAGCCCCGAACACGGTGACGACCGGACGCTGAACCAGGCCACCTCCGGCATCGCGCATCTGCGGGGCGGATGGGGCAACCTGAACCGGTGGACCGTGCTCCGCCAGGTCCGGGCGGTCAACCACGTCCTGTCCGGGCACCCCGCGGAGGGCATGCCGCTGCCCGCCGGACAGGGACGCCCGGCGCCGCTCGGCGACGGCTGGACCAGCGACGAGCTCACCGTCCCCGCCATCGGGACGATCTGGACGTCGCTGCTGGGCGCACTGCGGCCGCTCGCCTACCGCGCGGCCTCGCCGGCCGTGCCCGACGACGAACGTGAGGCGCTGCTCCTGCTGTTCGAGGCCCTGGCCGAGGGACCGCTCGCCGGGGCCGGAGAGACAGTGCGCGTGATCGTCCTGGCCGAGCCGGCGGAGAAGCAGCAGCGCGTGGGCCAGGTGCTGCGCCGCGACGGCCGTACCGTCGTCGTCCTCGGCTGCCAGCGCATCGACAATGCCCGCGGCCAGGTGACCTGGCTCGCCCTGGACCACGACCCCACCGGGACGTTCGGCGCGATCGCGCGCTTCACCCTGGAGGAGGAGACCCGGCATTCGTCCGTGTTCCCCGCCGACGGGCTCGCCGCCGTCGCCCGGCTGGTCCGGGACAAGGGAGCCGCACCGTGGCGGCCCGAAGCGGTCGACGCGTTGGCCTCGGCGACGCGCGGCGGGCTGGGGCCGCTCCAGGCCACCGTGCTGCTCGCCGCCCGGCCGCACGACCGCGACAGCGACGCGCTCGCCCTCATGGGCCTGAAGCCACGGCAGATGGACCAGGCCAACGGCATGCTGGGCTCCCTGTCCGCCACGGACCGCACCGAGCTGCTCGGGGCCCTGCTGCCCGCCGACCCCGCCGAGCTGTGGACGACCGGGCCGGACACCGACGCGGTGGGCCGGGTGTGGGCCGAACGGCTGGGCACCGTCGTACGGCTGCCCGAGGACGTCTCGGCCGACCTCGCCGGGCTGCCCTGCACCGCCGCCGCGGCCGTGCTCAACCCGGGGCGCACTCCCTGGATCAGCCGGACGACGGTCCTGCGGCCGGACAAGGACGGCAACCTCGTCCCGGAGGACCCCAAGGCCCTCCCCGGCAGAGGCGACCTGGTGACGGCCGTCACCTCCCTGACCTCGCTCGCCTACGCCCTGCCGTACGGGCACCCGCTGCGCGCCGCCCTGCCCGAGGCACTCGCCGCGCTGCGCCGTCGCCTCGCCGACCCGGAGCTGCTGCTCGACGTGGACGTCGAGTGGACGCAGCAGGGCAGCCCGACCGCCGCCGAGATCCGCAAGGCCCACGGCCTCCCGGCCACCGGAGGCGGCGACCCGCACGGACTCACCCGCGTCGGGGAGGCGATCGTGCTGCGGCCATGGCACCGCGACAGCGAGACCACGCTGGTACGGCCGGCCGGGCTCACCGGCCCCGACGACGCGGTCCTCGCGCTGCTGGACGGGCTGGCCGGCCCGCTCCGGGGCGCCGGACTGCGCGCGCTGCGCACGATCCTGGACGACGACCTCGCCAGGGCCCTCGCGGCAGGCACCGACCCCGAGGGGCCCGCCGGGTACGCCCAGAACCCCATGGTCGCCTCGCCTGCGCTGGTCGCCGAGGTCTCCTCGGTCCACGGCCTCGGCGAGGACGCGGCGGCGCTCTACCTCCAGCTGCTGGCCCTGCCCGACCCCACGGACCGCAACTGCGCCCGCTGGACCGGCTGGAGGCCCGCCCGTCTGAAGAAGGCCCGCGCCGAACTGGCCGCGACCGCCCTCGTCGTCGAGGCCAAACGGGCGCGCGCCGGCCGCACCCTCTTCCTGCCGTGCGGCTGGCGCGACCTGAAGGGTGCCGCGCTGCCGGTCGAGACCTGGAAGGAGGGCCTCTACCCGGTCCACGACCGCCTGCGCACCGTTCCGATACTCCCGGTCCCCGAGCTGTTCGCCCGTGCCTGGGAGCGGGTGCGATCCGGCGACGCCCCCGCCTACGAGGAACTCACCACCCGGGCGGCGCGGACGGGGCGGCGCCGATGAGAACGGCTGCCGCCGGGGACGACGGGCAGCGCTCGCCCGCGTGACGGCTCACGCCCGTGCCTGGTCACACCGGTGCCGTGGTCACGGTCTTCACGGGCAGCGGCGGCCATTGTGCTGCCGCTGCCCGTGACGCCGGGAAAGACCGCCTGCCCGTTCGCCGAGCGGGCCCCGCCCTGCCAGGTCAACACCCCGCACTCCTCTGCCGCCTTGCGCCAGACGGTCGTCCTCCCACGCCCTGCCTCCCCCTTGTGCCCTGAACTCCCTGGTCAACCGCCGATTGACCAAGCAGAAGCCTGAGCGGCCCATGGACGCGGGCTGACCCGGCCCCCTCGGACGCGACCCGTGCGGTCGCCCGCGTCCGGAACAGGGTCAGCGGTAGCCGCGGAGGCGTGGGGGGAGTGTTGTCCGTCACCGGAGCGATCCCGGCACCAGAAACCCGAGCCCCGGGGCACCCCACCGGAAACCCGCCCGGGCCGATCACGCGCCCGGGCGTCCTCACCGTGGCTCCGGCAGTCGTTTGGTTCGTGGTGATTTATGGTGACTCAAGGAGTACGCCCCTACCGGAGGTGCAATGATGCGCGCCGCGGCAGCGATCGTCTCTCTGGCTGTCAGCGTGGCGCTCATCGTCGCGACATCGGCTTGTGACCAGGGCGGGTCGGAGTCGCAGAACACCGAATACGGCGACTGCACGGTCTCGGGGCGCTACGGGGAGTTCCACCTGTCGCCCGACACGGCGGGCGCCCTCACGGTCAAGACGACCCTGCCCGCTCCCGGCTGGTGGAACGGGGAAACGCCGGAGTCCGTCAGGAGCGGCTACGAGTACTGCATGGCCGCCAACATCGCCTACCGGTCCGGACTCGACCGGGTGAAGGTGGAGAACGCCCCCTTCCCGGACGTCGTGTCCGGCCGGACCAAGGACTTCGACCTTGCCCTGGCGCAGATCACGATCACCCCGGAACGGAGCAGGGTCGCCGACTTCTCCCCGCCCTACCTCTCCTCGACCCTGGGAGTGCTGATCAGGGACGGCGAGAGGATCGACGAGAACAACATCCGTGACGTCCGCATCGGAGTGGCCGAGGGCACCACGGGCGAGGAGTTCGTCGAGAACCGCCTCAAGCCGACCAAGCCCGTCACCGCCTTCGCGAACGACCCGGAGATGATCACGGCGCTGGAGGAGAGGCGGATCGACGCGGTCGTCCACGACACGACGATTCTGCTCGCGTATCCCCAGCAGGAGGAAAGCAGGGTGAGCCTGGTGGGCCAGTACAGGACCGACCAGGGCTACGGCGCCCTGTACCCGAAGGGGTCGTCCAACAGGGAGGAGCTGGACCGGATCATCAGGCAGCTGATCGACGACGGGACCCTCGCCAAACTGTCGGCCGTCTACCTGGGGGCCGCTTTCGGCCAGGACCCGGCCAAGATTCCGTACCTCGAGGTCGACGACGGCTCCTGAACGCTCCGGGCATGCGCCCTGCCCAGGCCGGGCGGGGCGCCCCCGAGGTCAGCCGGTGCGCACCCCCGGCGTGCGCCCCCAGACCAGCCGCTGCGCACCCCGGACATGCTCCCCGAGCCAGTCGGTGCGCCCCGGACCAGGCGGTGCGGCACCCCTTCGGGCAGGGCCGCGTCCCGCCTCACAGGTCCGCCATCAGGAAAGCGCCCAGGTCCCCGGCGCCTCCCGCCTCGAGCGACTGCTCGGCCCAGATGATCTTGCCCCGGTCGGTGTACCGGGTGCCCCAGCGGCGGGACATCTGCGCGACGAGGAACAGACCACGGCCTCCCTCGTCGGTGAGGGTCGCACGCCGCAGGTGCGGGGAGGTGCTGGTGCCGTCGGCGACCTCGCAGATCAGGCTGCCTCGGTCGTGCAGCAGTCGCAGACTGATGGGGCTCGCTCCGTACCGGATGGCGTTGGTCACCAGTTCGCTGAGGATCAGCTCGGTCGTGAAAGCGGCCTCGCCCACTCCCCAGGACTCCAGCCTGCGGGTGGCCTCGGCGCGGATCCGGGGGACGGCCGCGGGGTCGGCGGGCACCTCCCACTCCGCGACCTGCTCCCGGTCGAGCAGCCGGGTGCGTGCGACGAGCAGGGCCACGTCGTCGCTCGACCCGCTGGGCAGCATCGCGTCGAGCACCGCCTGGCAGGTGTCGTCCAGGGGGGCGCCCTCCGTTGCGGCCAGGGCGTCCCTCAGCATGCCGAGCCCGACGTCGATGTCACGGCCACGGGCCTCGACCAGGCCGTCGGTGTAGAGGACCAGCCGGCTGTCGGCGGTCAGCCGGAGTTCGGCCGTCTCGACCGGCAGGCCCCCGCCCACGCCGAGCGGCGGGGCGACGGGGATGTCGGGGAAGGTCACGGAGCCGTCGGGCGAGACCAGTGCCGGACCGGGATGACCCGCCCGGGCGAGAACACACCGCCCCGAGACCGGATCGTAGACCGCGTACAGGCAGGTGGCACCGGTGACGGCCTCGGTGTTGCCCTCGGCGGCCGCGTCCTGGTCGATCCGGGTGATCAGGTCGTCCAGGTGCGCGAGAAGCTCGTCCGGCGGCAGGTCCAGGGCGGCGAAGTTGTGCACGGCGGTTCTCAGCCGGCCCATCGTCGCGGCGGCGTGCAGACCGTGTCCGACGACGTCGCCGACGACCAGGGCCACCCGGGCCCCCGGCAGCGGGATGACGTCGTACCAGTCGCCGCCCACCCCCGCCTGGGCCGGCAGGTACCGATGACCGACCTCCAGCGCGGACAGCTCGGGGAGCGCGCCGGGCAGCAGGCTGCGCTGGAGGGTGACGGCGGTGGTGTGCTCGCGGGTGTAGCGGCGCGCGTTGTCGATGCACACGGCCGCCCGGGCGGCGAGTTCCTCGGCGGGGGACAGGTCGTCCGCCTCGAAGGGGTCCTGCTCCGAACGCCAGAACTCCACGACCCCCAGCAGCTGGCCCCGGGCCTGGAGCGGCACCGAGATCATGGAGTGGATACCGTATTCGATGACCTTCCGGGCCCGTTCCGGGTTCTGGACCCGCCAGCCGTCGGCCTTGGCGAGCTGCGCCACCAGGACCGGCCGGCCGGTGGCCATACCGATGGCCACGGGGTTGCCGGGGGCGTAGTGCATACGCCTGCCGACCGGGTAGAGGGGCACGTCGTCCCGGATGCCCGTGGACGCGATGCGATACATGGCCATGCTCGCCCCGGTCGGTTCACCGCCGCGCAGTACGGGCTCGACCAGTTCGATGGTGGCGAAGTCGGCGAAGCGCGGGACCGCCACCTCGGTCAGCTCCTCGGCGGTGCGCTTGATGTCGAGGGTGGTACCGATCCGCGTGCTGGCCTCGTAGAGCAGTTGCAGCCGCCCGCCCGCCATCTCCGCCCGGCCCGCCAGGGCGCGCAGCTCCGTGGTGTCCCGCAGGGTGGCCACGCTGCCCTCCCTCGGCCCCACCGGCCGCACATTGACCGCGAGCAGGGTGTCCCCGGCCAGGAAGACCTTGTCCGTGGCCGGCCGGCCCGATCCCAGCAGCCCGGCCAGGGCGGGGCTCAGCCCCAGCGCGGTGACCTGCCTGCCCTCGGCCTCCGGCGGCAGGGCGAGCAGCCGGCGGGCCTCGTCGTTGACCAGCAGCAGTTTTCCGTCGCCGTCCAGAATGATCACGCCTTCTCGGACCGCGTGGAGCACCGCGTCGTGGTGCTCGTACATACGGGTCATCTCCACCGGCCCCAGGCCCCGGGTCTGGCGCCGCAAGCGCCCGCTGACCAGGGCCGACCCGCCCGCGGCCAGCAGCAGCGCGACACCGCCGGCGGTGAAGATCACCGGCAGCTGGTGCTGCACCACGCTGGTCACCTTGTCCACCGTGACGCCCACGGTGACGAGGCCGACCACGGTGCCCTTGTCGTCGAAGACGGCCACGGTCGAGTCGACCGCCTTGCCCAGGCTGCTGTCGAACGTCGTCTGGTGGGGTTCGCCCTCGAGGGCCTGGCCGTAGGAGGTGGAGACGTGCTTTCCGATCTGGTCCGGGTCCGGGTGGGTCCACCGGAAGCCGAAGGGGCTCAGCGCCACGACGTAGTCGACCCCGGTCTTCTCGCGCACCGCCTCGGCGTGCGGCTGGAGGGCCGCCGTCGGGTCGTCGCTCGTCATCGCCTCCGCGGTGCCCGGAGCGTTCGCGAACGACTCGGCCGCCACCAGTGACCGGTCGCCGGCCTCCTGGATCGCGCGGTTGCGGTCCTGGAAGACCAGCACCACGACGGCCGTGGCGATGAGCAGCAGGACGACCACCAGTTGCAGGAGGAAGACCTGGCCGGCGACGCTGCGGGGCTTCAGCGCCGACAGCCCGCGTCGGCCGGCCGAACGGTGACGGGCCTCCGGGCCGTCCTCCGGCGACCCCGTCTTCGGCGGCACTCGGTCGTCCCGTCGGCTCGCCGGGACGTATTGTCCAAGTTTGCCCATTTCCTCAGTATCAGTGACCGACCCGGCGGGCGCGGCTCAGGACCGACCCGCACCGGCCCGTCGGGCGCGGCTCAGGACCAGCCCGCACCGGCCCGGCAGGCGCGGCTCAGGACCAGCCCGCACCGGTCCGTCGGGCGCGGCTCAGGACCAGCCCGCACCGGTCCGGCAGGCGCGGTCATGCGTCGGCGCCGCACGTACTCCGACAGCGGCATTCCGGCCAACGACGAGAACATCCGGCGCAGGTGGTACTCGATCGTGCCGAGCGCCCCTGTCAACCTCTGGATGTCGGGCTCCTCGGCGAGGTGCTCCTCGACGAGATCGACCAGCTGGTTGAGTGCCGGGATCATGAGGCCTCCTTTCGGCTCCCACCCTGACAGCGGACGCCTCGGCCGTACCCCACCGTTGCGAACCGAGCCGATCACGCGCCCCGGCGCACGCGGGGCAGACGCATGCCCGCGCCGACGGTGTCCGATTCTCGCCAGTCCGCGTTAAATGCCTGGACTGAGGATCTCCCCCGACGGGAAACTTCCGACTTCCGAACCCCGGGGGAGTGTGATGAGGGCGACAGACACGAGAGGGCCGACACCGGGCAGGAGCGCGGTCGTTCTGGCGTTACGCCGCTACGGCCGGGAGATGCTGCGACTACGACGCCTCGCCCTGCCCGCGCTGCTGCTTCCGGCCCTGGGCAACATCGGCACCCGCTACGTCGCCCCCCTGCTGATCGCCAAGCTGGCCGGGCAGGCCGCCGAGGACGGCGGGCTCACCCTCGGCTCGGCGCTGCCGTACGTGCTGGGCTTCGGCGTGACGCTGCTGCTCGCCGAGGCCGTGTGGCGGGTCGGGCAGCACTGCCTGAACCGCGTGGACGCCCTCGGCATGGAGCACCTGTACGTCAGCGGCATGGACGAACTCCTCGCCAAGGACGCCGCGTTCTTCCACGACAACTTCGCCGGCTCCCTGACCAAGCGGGTGCTGAGCTTCGGCAGGCGCTTCGAGGACTTCGTCGACACGCTGACGTACCGGATCGTGGGCAGCCTCGTGCCGCTCGCCTTCGGCGCCGTGGTGCTGTGGAGCTACGAACCGATGCTCGTCGTAGGCCTCCTGCTGATGATCGCGCTGACCGTGGTCGCCGCGACACCGCTGATCCGGCGCCGGCAGCGGCTCGTCAGCGACCGTGAGGCGGCGATCGCCCGGGTCTCCGGCCATGTCGCCGACAGCCTCACGAACATGGAGACGATCCGCGCGTTCGCGGCCGAGCGGCGGGAAGCCGAAGAGCACCGCAGCCGCGTCGCGGACTCCCGGCGCCTGACTCTGAGATCGTGGGACTACGGCAATCTGCGCGTCGACACCCTGATCGCCCCCATGTCCGTGCTGACCAACGTGCTGGGCCTGCTGGTCGCCATCGTCCTCGGCGGCCAGGGTCAGGGGGTGGAGGAGGTCGTCGTCGCGTTCACCTACTACTCCAACGCCACCCAGATCATGTTCGAGTTCAACCAGATCTACCGGCGCCTGGAAAGCTCGATGACCGAGGCCGCTCAGTTCACCGAGCTGCTGCTGGATCCGCCCACCGTGCTCGACCCGACGGAACCCGAACCGCTCGCACCGCGGGACACCGGCGTCCGCTTCGAGGCGGTGGCCTTCGCCCACGCGGGTGCGAAGCAGCTCTTCGAGGGACTCGACCTGGACGTGCCCGCGGGCGCGCGGATCGGGCTGGTCGGCAGGTCCGGCGGCGGCAAGACCACACTCACCCGCCTTCTGCTGCGCATGTCGGACATCGACGGCGGGCGCATCCTGATCGGAGGCCAGGACATCAGCCGGCTGCGCCAGACCGACCTGCGTTCGCTGATCGCCTACGTCCCCCAGGAACCCGCGATGTTCCACCGCAGCCTGCGGGACAACATCGCCTTCGCCCGGCCCGGCGCCACCGACGACGAGATCCACGCCGCGGCCGCCGCCGCGCACGTCACCGAGTTCGCCGACCAACTCCCCGACGGATTCGCCACCTTGGTGGGGGAGCGGGGAGTCAAGCTGTCGGGCGGCCAGCGCCAGCGCGTCGCCCTCGCCAGGGCCATCCTGCGCGACGCCCCGATCCTGCTGCTCGACGAGGCGACCAGCGCGCTGGACTCCGAGAGCGAACTCCTCGTCCAGGACGCCCTGTGGCGGCTGATGGACGGACGCACGGCCCTCGTCGTCGCCCACCGGCTGAGCACCGTCGCCGGCATGGACCGCCTCGTCGTCCTCGACCACGGAAGCGTCGTCGAGCAGGGCACCCACGAAGAGCTGCTCACGGCGAACGGTGCGTACGCCAGGCTCTGGCAGCACCAGTCGGGCGGTTTCCTCGGCGAGAACTCGGAGCCGGACCCCGACGCCGGCGGGCTGCCCGCACCGCCCGACCCGGCGCCGGACACGGACCGCAGGACACCGCCGCACGCGCGAACGGGCACGGCGGCCACCTGACCGGGCCGGGCACGGACGTCCTCGCCCGCCGTCCGTGTCCGCCTCGAGCGGTGTCAGTCCAGGGTGAGCGGTTCGGCGGCGGTGACGTGGGTGAGCTTGGCCGGGTTACGGACGACGTAGATGCGGGTGACGAGGCCGTCCTCGGTACGGATCGCCATGACGCAGTCGATCTCGCCGTCGACGCGCAGAAGGAGTGCCGGCTCACCGTTGACGGTGGTGACCTCGCTGGTGAGCGTGCCGTGCACCGACTCGAGGCTGGCGAGGAGGAGGCGGACCACCTTCGCCGGGCCCGTGATCGGACGCAGAGCGGCACTCCTGACGCCGCCGCCGTCACTGATCAGGACGACGTCGGGGGCGAGCACGTCGAGTACACCCTGAAGGTCGCCGGTCTCCATGGCACGCCGGAACGAGGCCAGCGCCGCCCGGGCCCTGCCCGGGGAGACCACCTCGCGAGGCCGGCGGGCGTCGACGTGCTTGCGGGAGCGGTGGGCGATCTGACGGACCGCGGCAGGGGTCTTGCCGATCGCCTCCGCGATCTCGTCGTAGCCGACGTCGAAGACCTCGCGCAGGACGAACACGGCCCGCTCGGTGGGCGAGAGGGTCTCCAGGACGAGTATCACGGCCATGGACAGGCTCTCGGCGAGTTCGGCGTTCTCGGCCACGTCGGGCGAGGTGAGCAGCGGCTCGGGCAGCCAGGGACCGACGTAGACCTCCCTGCGGCGCCGCAGGGCCCGCAGCCTGTCGAGCGCCCGCCGGGTCGTGACGCGGACGAGGAACGCGCGCTGGTCCCGGACCTGTGCCTGATCGACCTCGGCCCACCGCAGCCAGGTCTCCTGGAGGACGTCCTCGGCGTCGGCCGCCGAGCCGAGGATCTCGTAGGCGACGGTGAAGAGCAGGCTGCGGTGGGCGACGAAGGCCTCGGTCGCGGGGTCCTCGGCGTGGTCTCGCATTCTCGAATCCTTTCACGGTGGCCCGTTCGGGGACGCCGGGCATCGGGGGAGCGGGCGGCGCCCTGTCCGTCCGCTCCCGAGGGCTACGCCGTGTGGGCGGGCCGACTCGCGTGCGCGGCCCGGACGCGCTCCTGCCGCGCGCCGTCCTTGGCCTTCTGCATGCGTACGCCGGGCTTGTGCGCCTCGTCGGCGAGCTGTTTGACGGTGAGGGAGACGATGAACTCCTTCAGACGCGCGCCGGCGCGGCCGCCGATGTAGAACCGGGTCGGGGTGTCGTCCTTACGCGAGATCTGGAAGATGCCGGAGCCGCGGCCGAGGCTGACGCACAGTCCGGCGAAGGTGATGCTGACGGCTTCGGGTCGCCCGCCCTCGATGCGGCGGAGCACGGCGTCGGCGGCGTGCGGGCCGAGCTTGACGGCGGCCTGGCATCCCATCCGGTAGGCGAGCCCCGAAGGCGAGGCCGCGTCCCCGGCGGCGACGATACGGTCGTCGTCGACGCTGGTCAGCGTCTCGTCGGTGAGGAGTCGGCCCGCCTCGTCGGTGCTGAGGCCGCTGCGTGCGGCCAGATCGGGAACGCCGAAGCCGACGGTCCAGACGGTCAGTTCACCGCGCACCTCGCGGCCGTCGGCGAGGCGTACGGCGTCGGCCGTCACGGACGCGGCCCTGGTGCCGGGACCTTCGAGGACGGTCACTCCGAGGGCCGCCAGCCGCCTGGCGACGAAACGGCGGCCGCTCGGAGGGAGGTAGGGGCCGAGCTCCCCACCGCAGACGAGGGTGACGGTACGGCCCGCCTCGGCGAGCTCGGCCGCGGTCTCGATGCCGGTGGCCCCGCCGCCGACCACCGTCACCCCCGCCGTGGCGGGCGCGGCGGCCACGGCCTGGCGCAGCCGTTCGGCCTCCTCCAGCACCGCGATCGGGTAGGCGAACCGGTCGGCGCCGGGCACCTGGGGCGCGCCGCTGCGACTGCCGACCGCGTAGACCAGGTAGTCGTAAGCGAGGATGTCGCCGTCGGCGAGCGAGACGGTGCGCGCCTCCCGGTCGATCGAGACCGCGGTGTCGACGACGAGCCTGACGCGGTCGCTCAGGACGTCCTCGTAGTCGACGACGGCGTCGCCGGACCCCGCCACCAGCTGGTGCAGGCGCAGGCGCTCGACGAAGGTCGGGCGCGGGTTGACGAGGGTCACGGCCACGTCGTCGCGGCCGGTCAGGCGGTTGGCCGCGAGGACTCCGGCGTATCCGCCGCCGATCACGACGACCTCCGTCTTGCCACCGGTGTGCTTCGTCATGGTCTCTGCTCCCATCGTTCCGGGTTCGCACATAAGGCGTCTGGCGAAGGGAAGTTGTGACACGGTGTGGCTCGGATCACATCCGGTCACCCTTCTGGAGGCGCGCGGGACCGGGACTTCTCGGGCCGATGATGTGCGCCAACGGGACGGTACGCGGACCGCGTCGAAGCCCTGGCGCGTCCCGGACCAGCGAGGACAGCCCCACGGCGGCGGTGTCAGTGCGCTGAAGTACCCTTCCCGCCGCCGCAAACCGACCTTGAGGACCACGAGACCTGACTGGCCTGCCCGCTTTCGCGCTGCCCTTTCACGCATCGCGTTTCATGGTCCGCCTCCTCGACCATGACGCTCGAGGAGGCCGAGAAGTACCGCGAACAGCTTGTGCAGGAGCGCGAGTTCTTCGTCGACGAGCACAACGAGCAGCTCTACGAACGAGAGTTCTCCCTCTGCGAGCACTGAGCCGCTCCGCGCCTGATGGTGATCGAGCACGTGCGAGTGGGTGCTCGCGAGAGCACCGGAGCCGTGGAACCGTCGGCTCGACCTGTGCGTCGAAGGGCCATGGCTGAGAAAACCGGGCGAATCGTTGTTGTCGCTGCGCTGGCTGCTGCGGTACTCACGGGCTGTGCGACGGACAGTGGTGAAGACCGGGAGACTGTCCGGTCGGCACAGTCCGGTCGTACGTTTCCCTTCGACCTCTATACACACTGCGGAATCGACGAATTCCGTATCGGCTCGACATATTTCGAAGCGGAAGTCCCCCTCTCCGACGGTTCGGGAAACCCGCCTGAGGGGTGGGGCAACCCCATCCAGCGTGGTGAGATGACCTTGACGTCCGCCACGGAAGCCGTCTTCACCGACGACGCCGGACACGAGGTCCACTTCCGCGCCCGGTCAGGTGCGAGCGGCTACAAGCAGCTCTGTCAGTAGTACTCCGGATCTGTCAGTAGTACTCCGGAGCGCATGAAGGGTTGTTTGTCTTTCCGTGGTTCCCTTCTCGCGTAATGAGCTTCCTATGGTTCCGGAATGGCTCTCGCAATGCGATGCGAGGGAAACCGGTCGGTGAATTCGCTTTGAGTGGTGCACGCCATGCGTCAGGGCTCTGGATAGGGGCGAACCTGGTGGATCAAGGACGTTCGCACCCGGGGTTTCGGGCGCGTGCCCTCGATGTGGGGCCTGCGGCGGCCAGGGCCGGCGTACCGATGACGCCACGATGACGGTGCGCTCCTATGCTCACCTGTGTGACATTCGTGTGGAAGGAGGGACGGGGCAAACACCCTGTTCTCGAATGCCACAACCCGGCAGACGCATCGTAGAAGGCTGCACACCGAAGGCCAGACAGATCCGAGGGAGCCATGTCCTCTCGTATCGAGCGCCATGCCCCGACTGACGCCTCGTCGCTGCGGACGCCGCATGTGATGCGTTCAGCGGCCGTGACGCTGTACGTCTTCGCCGTTCTGTTCGCCGTGATCCGTTCCGTCGGTGGCAAGAATTCGGCGTGGGAGGCAACAGGATGGATGGAAATCGTTGAATGGCCCGCCGAGCTTTTCATGCAGTTCGTCGAAGGAATCGCCCGACTGGTGAAGGCCGGCGGCGACGGAGCCTCGTCCACCGCCAGGCTCGGCTGTCTGTTGTTGCTCATCGTGCTGTTCGTCGCGCTGCGACGCTGGATGCTGATGTATTACGCGTACAAGCCCGGCGCTGTGGACGTGAAGATGCTCGTCGCGTCCGTGCCGGATGTCGAACCGAATCTGGAAGGTCTTACGGCGCAGTTCCGCAAGCAGCTGTCCGAGACGAATCTCTACCCGCCGACGGCGCTGCCCGCGGAGGCGCCGGCGGACAACTTCCTCGACCTCCTGGGAGACGTCGACCTCGAACCCAGGAAGGTGTGGACGAGTCTGCTGAGGCTCTTCAGCCGTCTGCGCCCGAAGATCGCCTACACCGTTCGCGGAGTCCTCCGCGTGCGGGAGCAGGAGCCCCGTTTCGGTATCACCGTCACTGTCACCTCCTATGCCATCCGAGGCAGCCGGACGGAAGCGATCTGGGGTATCACGTGGGACGAGGCGGTTCAGGACGCCGGGTACTGGGTGATGGCGTCCCTCGTGCCCGTCACCCGGGCCAGCCGACGGCCACCGTGGCAGCAGTGGCGCGGCCGGGATCTGCCGCCGGAGCTGTTCGCCGCGTATCAGCAGGCCAGGGAGCTGAGCTCGGACCGAAAGTTCGACGACGCGCTGGACCGCTACTACGAGGCGCTGCGGATCGACCCGACGAACCTCTATCTGCGCACACAGATCGCCGGGATCCAGGAGCAGCTCTGGCTGCATCTCGACGCTCTGGAGACCTACTACGGGGCCCTGCTGCTGGACGGGCAGAGCAGCGCGCAGCGCAACGCCCGTATGGGCATGGGCTCCTGGGATCCGCGCCGGATCTTCCAGCGGCGATACCGGTGGTGGCGCAGCGGTCTGCTGGAGGCGCGATTCCGGTACGCCGTCGTCCTGGGGGTGGCGGAACGGACCGCCGATCAGTGGTGCCGATCGGAAGCGGGCAAGTACCCACGACGGGAGCACGCCCGGATGGAGATCCGGAAGGCCCTTGTCCCCGCCCTCGCCGCCCGCCACTGGCGCATCCTCATGGGGCTGACGCCTCCGGGTGAGACCCGTCCCTTCTGCTGGGCGCGGGAGAGGGACGCCAAGTTGTGGCTCGAGAAGCAACTCGGGGAGGGGGGACGCCGAGAGGAGATCGTCAGGGTGATCTTCCTGCTCGCTTGCAGGGAGGAGATGCGGCAGCTCGCCGACGACTACCCCCGTCTGCTCCGGCATCTCTTCCAGCTCCGGCACCCCTTCTCGCGCGCCCACGGGACACTCAGCCGCACTTCGCTGCGACTCGACCGGGACGTGTGGGCGCCACTGAGACTGGCGCGGGTGGAGGCCCAGGGCGGTTGCGAGTTCAAGGGTTTGGAGAACCCGCTGCGATGGGACTCGTTGTCGGCCGAGACGCTCCGGCGAAGGGTGAAGAGGGCAAGGGGCTGGCTGCGTGTGCCGCGACAATGGCTGGCGCCCGAGTGGCACCTCTGGCAGGACAGTTACAACGCCGCGTGCGCCTACGCGGTGGGGATGAACCGCTTCGCGGACCAGGGTGCCGAGCACGGAGCTCCCGACCAGGGCGTCGAGCACGGGGCCCTGGCGGACCTGGCCGTGGAGGAGCTGGAGAACGCGACGCACTCCGATTCGAGCGGACTTCATCATCCCCTCATGCGATCGTGGCTGCTGGCCGAGGACCCGGACCTCGAGGAGCTGCGCCAGACGGACCACTTCATCCGATTCGAGCGTGAGACCTACCCGCACGCCTCGCCGGACCGACACCGGCCGAGGAGACCGGTGTGGCCGGAGATGACCGCGTACGACCAGCACCTGCTGAGCGGCTGCGCCGAAGTGATGGAGCACACCTGGCGGCTCAGAGGAAAACAGCTCCCGGTCGAATCCCACCAGCTGGCACAGTGGTTCTCCAGCGACGCCGAACTGTGGCGGTGCGTCCAGCGCATCGCCGAGAACGAGGGCCGTCACTGGCGTGATCGTGAGAAACTCCTGCAGAAGGTCAGGGAGTTCGCCGACATCACGCTGCTGGTCAAGTGCGGACTTCCGGCGAGACTGCCGGAGATGGACGACCTCCTGGACAATGCCACATGGCTGAGCTTCGACGATGCGAGAAGTCATGTCGAGGAGGCCGAGCGGGAGATCAAGAACCGCCTCGATTCCATGAAGTCCGTCGTGTCGGAGAGGTTGAACGGTTCGGAGAACCCCCATTCCCCCATCGTCCTGAGCGTCCATTGGCTGACGTCCGTCCGGCGGCAGGGCGCATCGTCGGATTTCGTCACCCAGGCCGCCGTCAGGCTGCTGTGCAGGGACTACGAGATCGCCTGGCGCGCTCTGCGTGATCAGGTCGATCCCGACGAGGACGACACGGCCCTGCTCACGGCCATGCACCGCTTCCATGATCCCAACGACCGGTGGTGGCGTGCGCTCGCCGTCATCAGAACGGGCGGTGCCCACAACTTCCGGCGTGCCAGCTGATCAGGTCCCGGCAGCCCCCTGGACCGACGCGCAGGACCTGATCGCCGGCCGGCCGGCGCCTGCATTCTCTGCCTGCACCGGACAATCGAGTTGGGACCCTCATGCCTCGTTTCTCATTCAACAGGCAAGCCGGGACCGGTTTTCGCCGACCGGCCGTTCGAGTTACGCTTGACATGTTCGAGGTGCAGGGGACAGATGGTCGATCGCGGAGGTCACCATGGATGTCACCGTCGGAACATTCAACCTCAACAACCTCTTTTCCCGGTTCAACTTCCGGGCGGAGATATCGGCTGTCCACGCACTTGACGGCGAGGGACGACTGACCTCCAGCTACGTCTTCGACGACCCCGAGAGCGTCCGGATCCGTACGTACAAAGGCAAGCTGGTCAAGGGAATAGATCCCGAGGAGCAGAAGGTGCTGGCCCGGCGGATCGGCGAGATGGACCTCGACGTACTGGCCCTGCAGGAAGTCGAGGACATCGACACGCTGAGGTTCTTCGTCGCTCGGTACCTCGGCGGCGCCTACCCATATCTCTCGCTGATCGAGGGCAACGACCCCCGCTTGATCGATGTCGCCGTCGTGTCCAAGTTCCCGGTCGGCGCGGTGACGTCATGGCAGCACGCCGTCCACCCGGACGTGCCCGGTGAACGTGTCTTCAGCCGGGACCTGCTGGAAGTGGAGATCCGGGATCCCCGTGACCCCGACAAGCTCCTGCTGACCGTGTTCAACAACCATCTCAAGAGCCAGTTCGTCGACCGGGACACCGACCCCGAGGAGGGCAAGCGCCTCGCCGACGAGCGTCGCGCCCGCCAGGTCGACGCCGTCGTCCGGATCGTCGGCGAACGCACCCGCCCCGACGGGCGCTACATCGTGCTCGGCGACATGAACGACAGCCCTGACGCGCCGACGCTCGCCAAACTCGCCGAGCCGACAGCACAGTCGAGCCTGACCGAGGCGCTCGCCCACCCGCAGGAGACCCGGGAACCCAAGCCCGACACTCCTCCACCGCCTGCCTCGGGGTCGTGGACCCATCGGTTCAAGGAAGCCGGACAGTCCGCCAAATATGAGCTGTTCGACCAGATCTGGCTCAGCAGGAGCCTCGCGGCGCGGCACAAGAGCTCTCACATCGACCGGCGAACCAGGCACGGCGGTGACGGATCGGATCACGATCCCGCCTGGGTCGTCCTCGACCTCTGACCCCGTTCCCCTTCCACATACCGGATCCGTTCCGGCTCGACCAGCGGCGGAGGGAAGACCCATGCCACTGAAGAACTACGGAGTGCTGGCGTGCAGCGTCGTCGACCGGCGCCGTGAAGGCGCTCCCGACGACACCCCGCACTACCAGCTGCACCTCACCGACAGCGCGGGCACGCACTACCGCGGCGCGGTCAACGTCCTGTCCCAGCAGGCTCCCTCCGAGCTGCTGTTCCTGGCCATCGACGACTTCCGGCATCCCGTGACCGCGCAGCTTCCCCCGGCGGGGAGCGGCTGGACGGAGCTCCCGTCCAAGCCCGGCACGGCGAGTCTCGACTTCATCCGCGGCAACCTCTTCGCCCCGGAATCGATGCGCAAGCTGCCTCCCGACGTTGTCGGCCCCGACAACGACCTGTCCGACAGACTGGATCACTACATCGGACGGGCCATGGGCGACTCCACGGCCGCCGTGTACCTCCTCGGAGAGCGATGGGGGCCGGAACACAACAAGCGCGACAAGGTGTTCGGCTTCGAGCCCGGCAACGGTGTCCACGACATCCACATGAACCAGGGCAGCGTGGGGCGATTCCGTTCGAGCAACGGAGTCTGGCAGGACGGCGCACTGATCATCCACTTCCCCGCCGAGTCACGCTGGGCGGCCGTGTTCCTCGCCTTCCAGTCCCAGGCCTGGCACACCGACGACCGGACCGGCGACCCGATCGAGACGGCACCCGCGCGGCCCGTCCGGCGCGAGGCGGAAGTGCGCATCCTGGCAGCCATGGTCAACCCCAAGGGCCCCTCGCCCGAGCGGGAGTCGGTGACGCTCCTCAACGCCTCACCCGAACCCGTCGACCTCAGAGGCTGGCAACTGGCCGACAGTGCGGACCACATGCTCCCACTGCCCCCCGAACTCGTCGCCGCGGGCTCGACCCTGGTCGTCCAGGGCGGCAACGGCTTCGCCCTCGGCAACCACGGCGGGGCGATCACCCTGCTCGACCCCGAGGGGCTCAAGGTCGACGGAGTGTCGTACACGGCCGCCGAGGCGAGTCGCGAGGGCTGGACCGTGTCCTTCTGAGCGGATCCCTCCCGACCCACCACCCCACACAGACCGCCGACGCCGGGAGGCCGGGCCCCCGTGGCCGACGGGACGAGGCACGGTCTCGCCCCGCCGGAACCAGGAAGGGGGCCCGGCCGCCGCGTACAACGCGGCCGTCCGGCGGAATCCCCCTACAAGCGGGGGGCGTCACCCGCGCTCAGTCGCAGCAATCGCAACAGCACTTGCACGGGTTGCAGCAACCCCCACCATCGCAGCAGCCGTCCCCCGAGCCACCACCGGAGCCCCCCGACCCCCGGCCGCCCCCGCCGGAACCACCGAAGCCGCCACCCGAGTTGCCCCCGCCCCCGCCCCCGCCGCCGAACCAGCCGTCGCCGCCGGAACCGTCCCTGCCCGAACCGCCCTGACGAGAGTCCCCGCCGCCGTTGCCTTCGCCGAACTGCCAGCCCTCTCCGTCGTCGCCGGCGTCGTCGCAGCTGCAGCAGTTGAAGCACAACCCGCAATGACGGCACAGCTGGCGCCACTGCTCACACCGCCGACACCGTCCCTCCGAGGGCCGACCCGACGCCCTCGCGCCCTCCGGGGCCACGCCCGCAAGCGCTCCGACCCCGCATTCCGTCCCCGTGCCGGCCCCCGGGAGCGGTTCGGTCGCGGTACGGCGTCCCAGCCACGGAAGCACGCGAGGGCCCCGAGCCTGGTGACGGTGCTGGTGGTGACGGTGCCGCGGGTCGAAGACGCGGTCCACAGCACGCTCCAGCTCGCCGCCCAGCAGCGCCTGTGCCAACCGCCCGTCGACGAACTCGGCGTCGGACAGGGCGAGCCGGATCCCATGCACCGCGTCGTCGCAAAGCCTGCGCACTTCGGCGCGGCTGGCGCCGGTCACCGCGATCGGGTTCCACGCGCCGGTCGCCTCGTCCGCGTCCAGGTCCTCCACCGCGTCGAGCAGATGCGCCAGCCGCCCGAACAGCCGGCCGGCCTCCGCCAGCGGCTCGGCGTTCCCCGGGCGGTCGGCGAGCACCGCGGTGTGCGCGAAGGCGGCGGCGGTCGCGGTTTCCGTAGGCTCCGTGACCGTCAGAAGCGAGTCGCCGGGGCCGGTGAGCCGCTCGATGTCCGACTGCCGTTCGACCGCGCCGAGCAGCACCGCGGTGTCGAAGCCGAGCCGTTCGCCGCCCGCCGCACCCGCGCGGTCCCAGCCGTGGGCGATCCGGCGCGCCGCCAGCGTCACCGGGCGGCGGCCCAACAGGCCGTCGCCGTCGGCGACGTGGTCGCGTATCTTCGCCGCGGCCAGCACCAGCGACACCGTCGCCGCCAGCCGGGCACCCTCACCCTGCGCCACGTCCGCCGACCGCATACCGCGCAGCGGACACGGTCCGGCACCTCGCCGCCAGTCGCCGGTACGCTCCGACTGCGCCTCGGTCAGCACCGAGACGATCAGACCGTCGTAGTTGGTGGCCACCCGGGCGAACTGCCCGTACTCGCCGCGCAGCGCCAGACACAGCCCGCACAGGTGCGCCATCCACTCGGTACGCATGCCCTCGCCCAGGCGATGACGGCACGGCCTGATGATTCCGAACATCGGCGTTCTCCCCCCGTAGACACGGCTGCCGGCACGCAGCCGGACGGGCGGCGACGTCGCACATGAAGCCCGGCCGCACACGAGGCACGACCGCGTGATACGCAGGACCGCCCGTCACTCAACGGGCGACATGCTAAGGCCTGTGCCGTACGGGGTGTGAGCTGCGGTTTGGCAACGGTGCTTTCACAGGGGCCCACGCCGTTGGTGACGACGGCCGCGTGGGCTCCGGTCCCGATGCCGCCTGTCGGCAACGGCGTCGAGGAGCGGTCACCCGGCGGCGAGGATGTCGGCAAGACTCACGGCGGGGCGGCCGAGCATGTCCGTCAGTGTGCGCTGCCGGCGATCGGTCAACGTGGCAACGAAGATCACGGCGTCGGCGTCGACCCGGTCCGAGGCCCGGGCCACCTCGTGGACCTTTCCGTAGCTGAGCAGAGTCCGCGACGAGTGGGGCAGGCCCATCTTCCCGACCCCGCCGGCCGAGACGCTTTGCCGCTGCACGATCCGCCCGACTACCCGAGCGCCACGCGCCTCGAGTTCCGCGGCTGCGGAAGCCATGAGCGCTTCGTGGTCCTTCTGCTTCGCAGAGAAGTAGCCGACCAGGACCACAGCAGCGCCCGCGGCCGGGAGACGGAACGCCTGACGCTGAACCGGCTCCGCCGGCACGCGGCGAGCCGGCCGCCGGTCACGCCTCCGTGGCTGATGCATGCGCTACAGGCCAGATGAGTCACGCCACGTCGTCCCGGCTGCCCGACCATGCGACCTTGCACACCCGCTGCGGCCTGCCCGGCCAACTCCACCCTGCCGCGATCCGCGTCATGCGACGCGAAGCGCCCAGCCCCCACAACGGCCTTGCCGAACGGCCACAGGCCCAGTGATGCTTGGCCGGTGCCAGGACAGCAGAAGAGGAAGCGTCAGCAGCGGGACGGGAGTCAGCGGGCCACCGTTCCTGCCATTCATGGCTCCGGCTTTTGGGAGGTGCTGTACGAGACCCAGGACGAGCAGGGTTGGCATGCTCACATCCACCGTCTGTGTTCCTCGGACAAGCCGGTCGACTGGTCTCTGACCCGAATCGACACTCTCTGTGGGCGACTGATACAGCCAACCACCTATCGACTCAGCCTGTCTGTGCCCGACTCCGAGTGCGAGGGATCCCGGGTCGAGCGCGATTGGCGAACCTGTGGAGAGGGCGAGAGCTGCCATGGCGGAGTTGGTCAAGCGGGAGACCGTTGAAGTGATGGTGAGCTTCTACGGGTTCGCGCTGCAGGAAGAGGACGACACTCAGGTTCCCGTCCCCTTCCCGGGGGCGAGGGACGAGAGTCGGCAGCGTCCGTTTCTTTCGGTCTTCGACAAGCGTCTGGACTTCGAGAGCGCCGGGCATACGCACGAGGCCACTCTCGTCTTCGAGCTGTGGACCGCAGAGCCGCCACTCGACGACACAGAATGCTGGGAGGCTGAGGGGGAAGCCGGGATCCACTCCACCAGCGGGGCCCTGACGGTGGAGACCATGTCAGGCGCGGGCGGTGGCCGTGTCGAGCTCGGGGTGGCGGACTCTTCGTGGTCGGTGAGGGCGTACCGCTGGGGCCGGGCGGAGGTCGCCCGTCGTGCTCCGGTCGAGGTACCCGAGGGCGTGGAGCACTATCTCGTGCGGCTTTGGCCCGCGTGTGTGTGAGCTGTGGCCGTGCCCGGCGGGCGGAGAGGCAGGGGCAGCCCGGCCCGCCGGGCGTCGGCGTTCCTGGAGGAGGGCCGACGACGGCACTCCCCGCTCACCGGCGGATGCTTTGCGTCAGCGTCCGTGGCGCTCGGTGTCGACCGGCGCCGCCTCCGCGCTTGGATGTCGTCCCCGGCGGTCGTGGCGGGCTGCCGCGGTTCGGCCCTGAGTGCCCCTGGCCCTGCGCGAGATGTCCCCGCACTCGGCGTAACCATGTGCATCCATGGGGTGGTTGGTCCGGTTTTCAAGGGTGGCGAGACCCTCGGATGTAGGCCCCGAAGGCTCAGGCGTCGGAGCGCGGCGGCAACTGTCCCCGGGCGTACCGGGGTCGTGGCCGGCGCACGCCAAGAGCACCTCCCCGCCGTGGAATTGTTGCGCCGAAGTTTCTAGTTTCCACACGCAACCATCACCGCATCTGCTCCGGATGGTCGAAAGTTTCGACATGGTGCAGCGCCTCGCTGGAGCCGTGGACGCGGTCGCGGCTTGGTGTGTGGCATGCCCTCTATTGTCAAACCTTTAACCATACGTATACTGCGGAGCCACCCCCCGCACTACCCCCGGCTCGAAGGTCTGTCTCTCGATGAACACCACGCTCCCCGCGCTGTCTCCGAATTACGTCACGGAAAGGTCCCGTGTCGCCAAGGAGCATGTGGAGGTCTACGGGAAGTGGCCCGTCCAGTTCCAGTTCCGTCCTGCACACGGTGACCACCGGCATCTGCTGGTCGTGTTCTCCTCGGTGGACAGCAAGTACGGTTTCGGCGCGGCACTCGACGGCGTTCTGTGCAATGTCCTCAGGATTCGCGACCATTTCGACGAAGGCGCCTCTTACTACGTCGCCCGGAACATGGATTTCAGTGTTTCGGACTCCATTCATGACCTCATACAGGATTACATGCAGCGCCTGGGCGTGACCCGGGAAGAGGTCACCCTGCTCGGCACCTCCAAGGGCGGTGCCGCCGCGCTCTATTACGGGCTGAAGTACGACTACAAGAACATTGTGTCGTCGACGCCGCAGTATTTCCTGGGCAGCTATTCCAAGGGCCACGGCCAGCTCGGTGACGCCGTCCTCGGTGAAGGCCAGTCGGACGAGAACGTCGCCGTCATGGACTCCGTGATGAAGGACCTCATCGAGAAGGAGGTGGACTTCAACCGGAACATCTACGTCATCTCCTCCCCGAACGACTATCAGTACGAGCAGGAGGTGAAGCACTACCTCCCCGGACTGCGCGCCT
Source organism: Streptomyces sp. NPDC005017 (assembly GCF_042873115.1). NCBI lineage: Bacteria > Bacillati > Actinomycetota > Actinomycetes > Kitasatosporales > Streptomycetaceae > Streptomyces > Streptomyces sp. NPDC005017. The sequence continues at coordinate 92,351 of NZ_JBIALD010000014.1, forward strand.
ACGAGAACTTCAACTTCCTCTTCCTGGACTCGCCCACCGTCCAGGAGCACTACCAGGTGACCCGGCAGGCGCTGCCGTCGGTGTGGAGCCTCGTCCACGCGCTGTCGGAGGGCCTCACGCCGCGCTTCGGCGAGGTCCGGATCGGTGCGGGCACCGAGGACCCGGAGAAGGCCTCCGCGTACCTGGCCGAGCTCCGGCAGCGGGACACCGTCGCGGCCGCCCTCGCCGGCGCTGTGCGTATCGACGGCAAGCTGCACCTCAAGGGCCACGCCTTCCTGCCCGGCGTCTCTCCCGACGGGCCGACCGCGGAGACAAAGCGGATCATTCTGGAAGAGAAGGGCCGAAGCTTCGACTACCCCCTGGACAACAGGCCGGGCAAGAAGCTCTACCGCGAGTACTACGACGAGTACTTCTGCGAGTACGCCGACGGTGAATTCGCGACGGACGGCGGCCTGGACTTCACCTCCCTGCCCCGCGGCACCTTCGACGTGTCGGTGTGCGTGGCCAGCGAGGCCGAGGGAATCGAGCGACGCACCCGGCTGACCTCGGACAAGGTGATCGACCGGCGTCTGCCCTTCGGCGACTCGGAGGTCATCTTCCGCGGAGGCAGGGCGGGCCTCAAGGTCATCAAGAGGAACATCGTCGGAGCCGACTCCCCGGGCGCGCGCTACTCCCTGGTGAAGGCCGAGGCGGACGGCCGCAAGCTCCACGCGGAGGGTGTCTTCTTCCTGCCGGGCCGCAACGCCGAGCGGGAGTCGCACGCCGCCTACTACCTCGTCCTCCAGGACAGGTCCTCGTCGTACTCGTTCCTGCTGGGGGCGAAGAAGGACCCCGCACGCGTGCGGCCTCTCGTGCCGGAGGACGACTTCGGCATCTACGACGCCGGATACTTCACCACCGGGGACGAGGGCCTCGACGTCTCGAAGGTCCCGGCCGGGCGGTACAGCCTGTACGTCTCCATGAGCACGGGCGGCTCGCTGATCACGAAGAAGGCCGGCAAGATCACTCTGAAGAAGACCCGCTGAACAGCGCAGTGACGTGGGTGTCGCTTGCCGGGGGCCGTCAGTGAGAGTGGCTTGAGCGGCACCGGAGCATGCTCTTCAGGCGCGGCACGAGACGTGTCGCGCCTGAGGGGCGGATCGGGTCGCTTCTTTTCGGAGCGTCTCTCCAGGTCTCTGGCGTGAGGAAACTCGTGGCCTCGGCAAGCCTGTGGTCCTCGAGGGCAGGAGTTGCACGGGAGGATCTGTCCCCGACGCCGGCGTGAGGCTCCCTGCCGATGCCGATGCCGATGCCGATGCCGATGCCGATGCCGGGTTCGGGGGTGGGTGGCGAGCTATGCGTGGTCCGTGCCGGGGATCTGGGAGGGGCTGTGGCGGTCCAGGGCGCCCTCGAGTTCGGCGCCGATACCGGACGGAAGATTTCCGCTGCGGCCCCACTGCAGTACGAGTTCGGCGACGGTGCGGAGTTTGATGTTGGTGTGCTGGGACACCTCGCGGAGCACGGTCCAGCCCTGATCGGGGGTTACGCGTCCGAGTGCGACCATCATGCCGATGGCCTGGTCGACCACGGCGTGCGAGACGACGGCCTCCTTGAGCTGCTCGACCTCCGCCTGGAGTTCCACGATCCGGTCTGTCGCGCGTCTCTGGGCCCCACGCTCCTCGCTCACTTTCAGATCTCCTTGTTCGGTGGGGGCGGAGCGCCGAGGGAGTCTCGCCGGGCGCGGCGGCTTGGGCGCTCAAGCGCGTAGCGCCTGGTCGAGGTCCGGGTAGCAGGGGATGAGCGTGTCGAGGCCGGTGATCTCCACGACACGGCGGGTAGGCGGCTGCAGGCCTGCGAGCCTGAGCCATCCGTGTGCGCGGTCGGCTGCTTGGTGGGCTGCGAGGAGCGCGTTGATGGTTGCGGAGTCGATGAAGGTGGCCTTGGCGAAGTCGACGACGGTTCGCGGCCTTTCCGCCTTGTGCGGCGGAAGGAGGTGTTCGTGGAGCTGGTCTCGGCTGCTGTAGTCGATCTCGCCGCGGAGGGTGACGACGGTGATGCCGTCGGTGGTACGGCGGAAGATCGACGGCGGGCTGGACTGCCCCGGATCGTGACGCGACACGGAGGTCCTCCCTCATGTGGGGCAGGCTGGTGACTTTCCCGGCTACCCGGCGGTGCGGTGTCCAACCCGCCGCCTGTGCGGGCCACTTGGCCTGCCATGGCGGGTGCGGACCCGGCTGGAGGGAGCCGACCGGGCCCGTAGCGGTGCCGACCCCGGCAGCGGCGCGAGGCTGTTGAGTCTCGACGACCCTGCCGGTGGCACCGCCTCCGGCCCCGTCGGCGTCGGGAGGTCACGGCCCGTTCAGGCGGCGGGGTTGAGTTCGGCGCGGCCGAACAGCAGGGCGTAGCCGGAGGGGAGCCGGTGGAGGATGCGGGTGATCAGGTCGGGGCCGGCGCAGGCGGCGACGGCCCCGAACACGGAGCCGGTGTCCCAGCGGGTGGTGGCCAGGGAGGCGTCGGCGCGGGCGGCGAGGTCCTTGACGAAGGCCCAGCCGGTGAGTGGCCGGGGGTCGGGAATCTGTGCGGTCAGCAGTCGTGCGGCCTCCAGGGGCAGTCGGGCGGCCAGGTCGACGCGTTCGTCGCCGGTCAGCTGGCGTCCCAGCCCCGAAAGGACCAGGTGAACGGCTTGGTCGGCCTTCTCGCGGGTGGGGTAGGCGCCGTCGTAGCGGACCTTCTCCAGCATCTGCTCGTACGCCGTCCCGTAGGGCTGCTGGTGCTCGAGCGGTGCGCGCACATCGGTGATCATGTGGTGCATGCCTTTCATGGAGCCAGTCGGGATGGTGCTGCCGTCGGGTGGCATCGATGTAGGGGGCAGGCGGACTGACGGCGGGCGAAGCGCAGGCCGTAGCCGGGGGAGCCGGGGCAGGATCCGGCCAGCCGGTCGTTGCCCCGGGTGTCGGCGAGTGCGGACGAAACGGCGATGACGTCCCGGTCACGGTCTGGCGCGCGGTGCCGCTCGATCACGGTGCCTTACCGGCAGCGTCGCTTCACGGGATCGGGGAAGGCCTCGCGTCGCCGAGTCATCTCGGCCGCCACCCTTTCTCCGAACTGCCCCGCAGGGGGTGCGGAGGGCGGGGGAGGGAGAGTTGGGGTGTCCGTCCTCCGCACCTGTCCGGCCCGTGTCAGCCGGAGATCTCCCTGCGGCCGGGTCCGACGCCGACGGAGATCTTGCGGGGCTTCGCACGTTCGGCGATCGGAATGCGCAGGGTGAGCACGCCCGCGTCGTAGTCGGCGTCGATGTGTTCGGTGTCGAGGGTGTCGGCGAGCACGATCTGGCGGGAGAAGACGCCCATCGGCCGCTCGGACAGTTCCATCTGCACGTCGTCGGCCTTCGTCGCCGGCCGGCGCTCGGCCCTGACCGTCAGCATGTTGCGTTCGACGTCGACGTCGATGGCGTCCGGGGTGACACCGGGCAGGTCGAAGGCCACGACGTAAGTGTCACCCTCGCGGTGGGCGTCCATCGGCATGGTCGACGGCCTCGACCAGGTGCCCGGTCCGATCAGCTGCTGTGCCAGCCGGTCCAGCTCACGGAAGGGGTCAGTGCGCATCAACATCGTGAAAACACCTCCAGCAGGTTCAGGCAGTTACTGCCAATGCGCCTCACTGCTACCGTTGTAGCATGTCATCCAATGGATGACAAACACGGTGTCATCCACTGGATGACAGCAGGAAGGAGGTACCCGTGACCTCGGCCGATCAGCCGCTCACGGCCGGCGCGAACGCTCCGAGCCCGGCGTCGTTCCTCGCCGCCACCACGGCCCTGCACGCCATGGACGACGCCCTTCGCGCCGCCCTGCGCACGGCTCCCGACAAGCCCGCTGCCGCTCCGGCCCCGGATCAGGCCCTGGCCTCGCTGTTGCTGCTGCGGCAGATCCGTGAGCAACTCGCCGGCTGGGAGACGGCCCTGATCGAAACGGCCCGCGACGCGGGCGCCAGCTGGGCCGACCTCGCCCGCCCCCTCGGGGTCGCCAGCCGCCAGGCCGCCGAGCGCCGCTATCTGCGCGGCCGCCCCGGCGAGACCGGAACGACCGGCGAACAGCGCGTCCGGGCCACCCGCCAGGCCCGAGCCGCGGACCGCACCACCGCCGCCTGGGCCCGCAGCAACGCCGCCGACCTGCGCCGCCTCGCCGGCCGGATCACCGCGCTCACCGACCTTCCGCCCGCCGCCCGCCTCCCGCTCGGCGAGCTCCACGCGGCCCTCGCCCACGACGACCCCGCCGCCCTCATCGCGCCTCTGGCCGCCACCCGCCCTCACCTGGGCGTCCGCCACCCCGATATCGCCGCGCAGCTCGACGTGCTCACACCGCCCTGACGCTCCGCTCGGAGCGACCTCAGGCGGTGGCGTTCCGGGTTCCCGGCCGTGAACGGGCCCGTCAGCGGTACCGCCCTCCTGCGGGCTGGCCCTGCGCCCGGCCGCCCGTCACCCCGTCGTACGGCGCCTCCTGGCGGCCTCCTTCCGCCGGATCCACCTCGGCGGCGCCCGCTTCGCCGTGCGCGCCGACGCACACCGCGGCGCGCACCACGCGGCATACGCGCTCACCGGGCGGGCCCAGAGCCGCGTCACCGGCCTCGCCGCCGCCCACGCCACCCGGGAACCGCTCACCGGGCCCCTGCCGCCCGGCGTCCACCACATCGAGCAACTGCCCGCCCTGGCCCGCCTGCCGGAGGCGCTCGCCGACCACGGCGTCACCCTCCACCGCATGGACCGACCGTCAGGGCGCTGACCTTCGCCAACATGCCGGTCCACGCCAGGAGACGGCCGGCGAAGTCCCCTGCTAGGGTGCGCCGATGTCTTCGATCAAGCAGTTCCAGGTGACCTTCGACTGCGCGGAACCCGCGCGCCTCGCCGGCTTCTGGTGCGAGGTGCTGGGATACGTCGTACCGCCCGTCCCGGAGGGGTTCGCCACCTGGGAGGACTACCACCGCTCGCTGCCGCCCGAGGACCAGGTCGTCTACTTCGCGTGCAGTGATCCCTCGGGTGTCGGACCGCGGCTGCTCTTCCAGCGCGTTCCCGAGGGGAAGGTCGTGAAGAACCGGGTGCATCTCGACGTACGGGCCGGCACCGGACTCGTGGGCGAGGAGCGCCTGTCCACGCTGGAGGCCGAATGCGCGCGGCTGGTGGCACTCGGCGCGGTACACGTACGGACGCTGCGTGCCGACGGCGAGAACGAGTCGTGCATCGTGATGCAGGACATCGAGGGCAACGAGTTCTGCCTCGACTGAGAGCGCTCCAGGCGGTGCGATGAAGGGCCTCACCGCGGTCCGGTGAGCCCTCTGCCGAGTGACCGCCTGGTGGCCCTGCCCTGGTGGGCGGCAGCCGGCGCTGAGTCCGGTCGCACCGACCTCGGCTGCCGGTCCGCCCGGCCCGAAGCGGCACGTGTCGCGTCTCCAGCCCCCCACCGTCGCTGTCGGCGTCGAGTCCTTGCATGACGGTCCTGGAGGCCCGCGCAAGGACGGGCCGCCCCCTGTGCGACTCGCTCTGCGTGTCCCGGACCTCGTGGCGTCCGCCGCCTTCCGCGTGAAGCTGTCCGGCGCGAGCCGGCGGAGCTCCGTGACGGCTGCTGCGAATTCGCCGCCGCGCTGATGAGAACACGTCAGCGATCTGTCGCCGAGCCAGGTGACAAGGTTCTCGCGGCAGAGGCGAAAGATGCGGATATGCGGTGATTTCCGCGCCGGACGCCCGTCCTGTCGACGAGCTGTTTGTGACGTTTACGTGCGTGTTTTCAGGGCGGGTTGCAACGGCGGGGGCCATGCGGGACGGTTGCCGAAAGACAACTGTTCCCTCATGGCAGGAAGGTGGTGAGGTGCGCACCGTGCGTACCTCCATTTGTGACTGCTCCCCGCAGCTGTTCCGCCCCGCAGCCCGAGGCGGGCCATCCGGTCGACGCCACGTGGACTGAGGCCCCCTGGCCCGTCCTGGTCGCCGACCGGCACGGCCGTTTCGTACACCTCAACGACGCCGCCCGGCTGATACTGCCGAATGCCGCGAGCGGCGCCCGGTTCCACGAGCAGGTACCGGCGTGGCTCGACCAGGCCCACCAGCAGATCATCGGCGGTGCCGGTCCGGGCGGGACTGCCGAAGCCCCGCACGGAGCCATCGACGACCGCTTCTTCGAGGCGCACCCCACTCTCGACGCCGAGGGCCAGGTCGTGTGGTGGCTGGTTGACGAGACCGCCCGCCGCCTGGCCGAGAACGCGCTCGCGGAAGCGCGAAAACGCTCTGAGGTGCTGGCCGAGGCGTCCAGCACGCTGCTGTCCACGCTGAATGTGCCGCGTTGCCTGGAGGTGACCGCTTCCATGGCCGCGGAGCATCTGGCCGAGGCCGCCGTCCTCGTCGCGCCGCCCCAGGGGCGGCGCTGCTCACTCACCTACGCGCGCCGGGGCGGCTCCGTCGTGCAGAGCACCCGTCAGATCGACGTGACCGGTGTGCCGGGGCTGAGGGAGGCGTTGCAGGGCTTTCCTCCGGTGCCGGCCCGCTGGATCAACTCCGCCGACATCCCCGACTGGGCGATCCCGGACGGTTTCGCGGGACCTGTCGGATCCGTCATCGTCGCTCCGCTGCCCGGCCACGGCGTCCCGGCCGGGGCACTCATCCTGCTGCGTTCCAGTACCGAGCAGGCGTTCACCGAGGGCGAGGAGCTCTTCGCCCGCCTGTTCGCCGCCCGAGCCGGCGCGGCCCTGTCCGCCGCTCGCCTGTACACCGAGCAGGCCGCGATCACCGCCACACTGATGCGAGACCTCCTGCCACCCAGGCTGCACACGGTGCACGGGGTCGAGTACGCAGGCAGCTACCGGGCCTCCAAGGACCACGAACACGTCGGCGGCGACTTCTACGACATCCACCCCGGTGCAGGCCCCTCCGAGGAGACGCTCGCCGTTCTGGGCGATGTGGCGGGCAAGGGCCTCGAAGCGGCGGTCCTGACCGGCAAGATCCGCAACACCTTGCACGCCCTGCTGCCCCTGGCCGAAGACCATGAACACATCCTCAACCTGCTCAACAGCGCCCTGCTGACCTCTCATCACGCACGTTTCGTCACCCTCGCCCTGGCTTCCGTGCGCCGCCACGGCGGCCGGACGCAGCTGCGGCTGACCAGCGCCGGGCACATGCCACCCCTCATCGTGCGCACCGACGGCACCGTGGAGGAAGCGGACACCCGCGGCACCCTGGTCGGTGCCCTGCCGACCGTCACAGCGCACACCGCGACGACAGTCCTCGACCCGGGGGAGTCCTGCCTGCTGTACACGGACGGGATCACCGAAGCACGCGGCGGCCCGCTGGGCGACGAGCTCTTCGGCGAGGACCGGCTGAAGCAGGTGCTCGCCGAGTGCGCGGCCATCCCGGCGGAAGCCGTGGTCGAGCGGGTGCAGATGCTGGCAGCCCAGTGGCTGGGCAGCGGCCGCCACGACGACATGGCCGTCATAGCCATCACAGTCCCGAAATCCGACGCGTACGCCGTCCCCGACGGGCAGGCGGACAGCGGACCGGCGGGCGGGTGCGGCGCATGAGCGAGCCCACCGCGACCACCCGCGCGGTGCAGCAACTGTGGCTGGCCGTGGCTGACGGCGACGAGCGCGGGGCTGCCGCGGCCGTCCACGCCGCACTGGCCCGGGGGGTGAGTGAGGAATCGATTCTGCTCGAGGTCATCGCACCGGTTCAGGAGAAGGTCGGCACGGAGTGGGCGGCCGACCGTCTCAGCGTCGCCCAGGAGCATGCCGCCACCGCGATCAACGAGCGGGTCATCGCCACGCTCACCCACCACCCCGGCAGCAGCCGGCCCGCGGCCGATCGCGGCCGGGTGACGGTGAGCTGCGTGGACGGGGAATGGCACGCGCTGCCCGCTCGCCTGGTCGCCGAGGTCCTGACCCTCCGCGGCTGGCGGGTGGACTACCTGGGGGCCCAGACGCCCACCCCGCACCTGGTCGCCCACCTGCATCTGACCAACCCCGACGCCGTGCTGCTGTCCGGATCGATCACCACCCATCTGCCCGCCGCGCACGCGGCCGTCACCGCGAGCCAGGCCATCGGTGTCCCCGTGCTGGTCGGCGGCCGTGCCTTCGGTCCTGCGGGCCGTTACGCGAAGGCTCTGGGCGCCGACCGGTGGGCGGCCGACGCACGGGCCGCGGCCGACGTGCTGGAAACGGGCATCCCGCGACCGGACGCCCCGGCGGTCCGGCACGCCGTGGACGACCTGCCGCATCTGGCCGACCAGGAATACACCATGGTCGTCCAATCGCGGCCCCGGCTCGTCAAACGGACTCTCGCCGACCTGGAACACCGTTTCCCGGCCATGAGCGGCTACAGCATCGCCCAGCGGGACCGCACCGCCGAGGACATCGCCCACATCATCGACTTCCTGACCACCGCGCTCTACGTCGCCGACCCCGAGATCCTCACCGCCTTCACGACCTGGACCGCGGACATCCTCACAGCCCGAGGCGTCCCCGTCCGCTCGCTGCTGGCCGGCCTCGACACCCTGGCCGACCAACTGCACGACTTCCCCCGCACCCAGAAGCTGCTCGAGCGGGCGGCCACCGCCGTGACCGAGCACACCGTCCGCCCCGTCCCCGACACCCGCCCGAGCGTATGACCCACCTGCCACCCGTCGAATTCACCCTGAACGTCCGCCGCGAGCCCGCGGTGCTGACCATCACGATCGGCGGTGAACTCGACCACGACACCAGCGACGACCTGCTCAGCATGGCCGGCGAACAACTCACGGCGGGCCGTACGCCGCCCGGAGACGTCCGACTCGACTTCCACGATCTGGCGTACATCGACTCCTCGGGACTGACGACCCTGCTGATGATCCACCGCCGCACCAGTGCCCTCGGCGCCACACTGCACCTGGACAATCGGCCCGCTCACCTCGAACGACTGCTCCGGCTCACCAACGTCCTCGGCCATCTCACCGCTCCGCCGCCCCCTGTGACGGTTCAACCGGCGGACGAGGAAGAGGCGTGGCCGACGTAGGAATCCCCTCACCCGCGCCCGGCTCCCTGAGGGCCCTCGCCGAGCCGGCAGGGGCACTCGCACGTCACGGCCGCGCAGTCCCCGGCCCCGGGACCGACGGAGGAGCGCTCCCGCCGCCGACGGGCGACCGGCGCGCCTGCCGGACCCGGCCGCCGCACGCCACCCACCCGTCGTCATCGTGCGTCAGGGGCTGCTCTCGCGGACCACGAGTTCGACGGCAGCGAGAGGACCGCCCGCGGCGAAGGCGGCACGCTGGCGGTCCGCACCGGTGCCCCGTCGCAGAAGACGATGGACCAGAGCGCTCACCTCGCGTGTGTCGCCGGACTCCTCCAGTGCCGCGGCCGTGTGCCGGAAAAGCTCCCAGAGCACATCGCCCGCCCGGCGAGCCGCGCCGCCGGGATCCATCAGGCTGCCGCTGAGGCCGTAGCGGGCGGCATGCCACAGGGACGCCTGCAGCAGCTCAGGGGCGCAGTCCGGCACGGGAGCACCCGCGGAGGCCTCGGCGAGAGCGGTCTGCACCAGCGCCCGCACGACACCGGCGAGCATGACCGCGTCGTCGGCGAGCAGCTGAACGTCGGTACAGCGCACTTCGACGGTGGGGTACCGCTCCGAGAGCCGCGCCAGCCAGTAGAGCTGGCCCCTGTCGGCCACGAGTCCGCAGTCCACGAGGTGTTGTACCCGCTGGTCGTAGTCGTCGCTGTCCTCGAAGACCGGGGGCAGGCCCGCCACGGTCCAGCGGCTGAACACGACGGTGCGCCAGCTGGCGAAACCGGTGTCACGGCCGTCCCACAGCGGGGAGTTCGCCGCCATGGCCGTCAGGGTCGGCAGCCACAGCCGCAGTCTGTTGAGCACCTGCACGCCCGCGTCACGGCTCGGCACGGCGACATGGACATGCATGCCGTTCACCAGTTGCTCCGCCACGAGTTGGGGCGCCTGAGCGGCCATGGCCCGGTAGCGCGCGTGGTCGGTGACGGGCACGGCGTGCAGTGTGTCGCGTAGCGCGGGCGTCCCGGCGGCCGCGATACGGCAGCCGTGCGTCTCGGCTGCCGAAGCCAGGGCGTGCCGCAGGCGCAGCAGGTGTCCTCCGACCTCGTCCAGGCTGTGACACACCGGGGTGGCGACCTCGACCTGCGACTGCAGCAGTTCGCCCTGTACTTCCTGCCCGCCGGTGAGACGCTCCAGGCCGGCGGCCTTCCGTACCTTCTCCGCGTAGGGCACGGGCAGGCCTGTGACCGGATGGACCAGCATGTATTCCTCTTCGACGCCGATCGTCGTCATGGCCCGCCCTTGGTCGGCTCCGTCCCGGCCCGCGGGTGCCGGACCGGTGTCAACACGTGGCCCGGGTGCTCGTCGAGGCCGCGCCTTGTCGAGCATCCGAGTCCCCCGCCGACCGGTGCGGAAACGGAGGACCTCGGGCGATCACCTTCGAGGCGGCACGCCGGACCCGTCGGCGACATCCGGTTGCGGGCACGAGCGACGCAGCCTGTGGAAGGCGTGCGACGTTCCCCTCGGCCTGCCGTCTGTCAACGGCGTCGGGCACCGTCGTCAGCATCCCCGTCGCCCGCCGCCTGCGCGGTCGTGCGCGGCGAGCCGACTCCCTGGCGCATCTCCTCCAGAGCTTCCAGGAACAGGCTCCGGGCCCGGGTGAACCAGTCCGTCAGTACGGCGAGTTCCTCGGCCTCGTAGTCGGCGAACAGCGCGGTCAGACGTCCGTAGAGAGGGGCGTACACCTCGATCAGGCGCTGCTGCGCGCTGTCGTCCATGGCGACGTGCACGCGGCGGCGGTCCTGGGGGTCGGGCTCGCGGCGTACGTAGCCCGCCCTTTCCAGGCGGTTGATCACGCCGGTGACCGCGCCCGTGGTCAGCCGTGCACGCTCGGCCAGATCTCCCGCCACGAGCGAGCGGCCGGCCAGCGAAGCCTCGATGAGGAAGCCGAGGCATGTGGCGTCGGTGACGTTGAGGCCGAGGCTTCGCGCGATGTCCTGCTGCCCGAACTGCGCGGTCGCGATCATCCGGTCCATGGCGTGCAAGGCCTGGTCGGCGTCGGCCGCGGGGCGGTTCTTGCCTCGTTCCACGATATTCCCTTAGCATCTAAGTATCTTAGCTCGCGAGATAACTGCTCGACTCGACCACGGACAGTCATCTCGGTGTTCCACCCATCGAAGGGGAGACATCCATGTTCGTGCATGAGGAAGTAGACATGGGTCACACCGTTGCCGGCTGGACGGGCTCGGCGACCGCCCTGGCCGGCTTCGCCCTGTCCGGAACCGCCGTGGTCGCCGGCTCGGCGCACCTCGCGGTGGCGGGCGCCGCGGTCGTGCTGGGGGCGCTGCCGGTCACCTGGATGCTGCATCTGGCCGGATGGGGGAAGCCGAGTGGGCCGCGCCCCGCAGACCAATGGGACTGGCGCGTCCGGGACCGCGCGGCGCGAAGCGGCCACCCGGACTGCCTCGGCTGTCGTCTCGCCGGGCGGCGAGCGGCCACCACGCCGCGGCGTCTTGCCGAGCCCGCCGCGCCGGACGCCCGAGTGCGTCCGGACGTACAGCCCGCAGGGTGACACCCGCCCCGCCGGGCACGGAAGTTCGCCGATCGGTCCAACGGCAGGCCGGTCCGTGTCGGACAACGGGCCCTTCTGGAAGCACTGCTGACGGTGTGAAGGTTCCGTACCATCCCGCACAACCAATGGGTCTCTCCGAGAGTCATGATCACGAAGGTTTCACTTCAGGGCTCCATGGATCCCTGAAGTGAACCCCGGTCATCGCTGTACCGCTCCGAGAGAGGAACCCATGTACCGACCCAGACGCACCACAGCCGCCGCCGCGGCCTCCGTCGTACTCGCCACCGCCGGTGGCCTGCTGACGGTCGCCGCCGCGCCCGCCTCCGCCGCCGACTGCGCCGCGCCGGCGTTCGAGCGGCAGTTCTTCGCCAACACCACCTTCTCCGGCACCCCGGCGAAGACCGACTGCGACGACGCGATCGCCGAGAACTGGGGCGCGGGGGCTCCAGCGTCCGGACTGCCGTCGAACCGGTTCGGGGTGCGCTGGTCGGTGACCCGCGACTTCGGCTCCGGCGGCCCCTTCGCCCTGAGCGCCTCCGGGCAGGACGGCATTCGCGTCTACCTCGACGGCGAGCTCCGGATCGACCTCTGGCGGAACACCTCGACGACGGTCTCGCGGACCGTCGACGTCACCGTCCCCTCCGGGCGGCACAGCCTCCGCGTCGACTACGTCAACTGGTCCGGTCCCGCGGCCGTCCAGTTCGCCTACACCCCGCGCACCTCCCCGGCGGACGACCAGGTCGCGCCGCTCGCCCCCGCCGGTGTCGCCGCGTCGTACGACGAGGGCGCCGGCCGCGCCTCGGTGACCTGGGCACGGAACGAGGAGATGGACCTCGCCGGGTACCGCGTCTACCGGCGGGCCGCGGAAGGCGGCGACCTCCTGCCGGTGAGCGGCGCGAACCTGCTGACCGAGACGTCCTTCACCCAGGACCTGCCGGCCACCGGAGCCGCGTACGCCTACCAGGTGCGGGCCGTCGACCTGGCCGGCAACGAGTCGACGGGCGGCGCCGAGCCGACCGTCACCACCGCCGACCGCACCGCCCCGGGACTCTCGGCGCCGACGGCGACCCACGACAACTGGCTGGGCGTCTCGCTGGCCTGGACCGCCGAGGAGGAGGGCCTGACGTACGACGTCCAGCGGGCGTCCGCCCCCGACGGCGAGTTCACCGCACTGGGCACGGTCCGCACGCCCGGCTACCGGGACGAGACGGCGCCCTACGGCGAGACCTCCTACTACCGCGTCACCGCGACCGACGCCGCCGGGAACAGCACCACCTCCCCGGTGGTGGAGTTCACCCGGCCGCTCGCGGTGCCCGCCATGGACGGCACCCGGATCGCGGACGACGACAGCGGCGTCGAGGTCGCCTGGACCTCACCCGCGTCCGGCCCGTCCACGTTCCGCGTCTACCGCTGGGACCGCTTCGACGAGAACGCCGTCCCGGAGCCGGTCACCTGCGAGCCCCGCCGCACCGGCAACCCCGAGGACCCGAAGCCGCAGTACGCGTGCACCGACACCACCGCCGAGTTCGGCGTGGCGTACTGGTACCGCGTCCACACCGTCGACGCCCAGGGCCGCGAGTCCGAGCCGTCGCAGCCGAGCAGCATCACCCGCGCGGACCGCGTCGCGCCGCCCGCCGTCACCGGCCTCGACTACACGACCACGGAGTACGGCACGGTCCTGCGCTGGGACGCGAGCCCCGCCGCCGACCTCGCCCGCTACGTGGTCTACCGCGCCCCCGCCGACGACCCGTTCGCCACCATCGAGCGGATCGCGGAGGTCGCACCCGGCACCACCGGCTACGCCGACGTCCAGGTCGCCGACGACCAGTCCTGGATCTACTACGTCGACGCGGTCGACACCTCCGGCAACTCCGTCTGGCTGACGGGCTCCCCGTCGGACGTCGCCCACGTCGAGACCAACGAGTACCACCTCGGCCCGGCGTACAACCTCCCCTTCACCTACGACTGGGCCCTGTCCGCCACCGTGGACGAGTCCTCCCGGGCGCAGCTGTCGTGGAACTGCACCACCGGCTCCTGCCCGGCCACCGGCTTCCACGTCTACCGCTGGGACCGCGTCACGGAGGAGTGGGTACGGCTGACCCAGCAGCCCCTGTCCGCCACCACCAGGGCGTACACGGACGCCGCCACCCCGCGCGGCACCACCAGCCACTACACGATCACCGCGGTCGCCGCGGACGGCTCCGAGATCGCCGCCCGCTACACCTCGGTCGCGACCGCACCGAGCGGAGCCTGACACCAGTGAGGCCCACGACCGCCGGCCGGACGGGCGGGACGGCGACCGCCGCCGCGCCCGGCCCGGCCGGCGGTCCTCCCGCCACGGCTCCACCCCCACCATGGCGGCGAAGAACCACGCATCTCCCGACTGGAGGCGCCGGTTGCGGGGACACCGGCCACGCCGGGATCAGTTGGCCAGGGCCATGCGCTCCACCCACGCGACCTTCACGGACTCGATGTCGGACAGCTCATGGCCGTCCTCGAGGGTGGCGTACTCGTCGAACTCGCTCTCGTCGGAGTCGGTCTTTCCGGCCGCCAGGTGCACCGAGCCGATGTAGGTCTGACTGACGAAGTCGCCGTCCTCGTCGAAGGCGTTGACGATGACGGAGTAGTTGGCGGGTTCGTCGCCCTTGTTGGTGATCTTGTAGTGGAACCCGTACACCGTGTCGTCCGACTCGCTGTACGAGTCGCAGTCGTTGTACGTGAACTCGTCGGTGTCGTCGCAGTCCTCGTTGTCGTCCGAGGTGAGCTTGCCGCCCGAGACCTCGACATGGTCGATCGGGTCGCCGTCGCCCGCCAGCGCCCACCAGGCGAGGCCACCACCGGCGAGGAGCACGACGACGGCGGCCGCGGCCACGAGAGCGCCCTTGCCGGGACGGCGTAAGGGTGCGGTCTTCGGCGACGCGAGGATGTCCAGGGGAGGACCGGGCGGCGGCGCGGACGGATACGGGGGCGCGGGCGTCGGTTCGGTTCGTTCGGGCGTGTTGTCGGTCATGGGCCGGCTCCTTCTGTGGTCACGCGGAAGGTGTGGTGTCGGTGTCCTGCCCACCCTGTGCCTTGCCGATGCGGTGGCCGGTCCCGGCCAGGAGCAGCAGCGCCGCGAGTACGGAGACGGCGCAGGCCGCCGCGAACACGTCGGACTTCTCGTCGGCGAACATGCCGGCGGCGGCCAGCGTGAGGAACACGCCGGTGCTCTGCCAGCCGATCCCCGCGGGCATCGGGCCCGGAGATCGTCGGCGTACGCGGGGGAGCCACAGACGGAGGAGTTCCAGGGTGATCGCGAGGGCGAGGAGCCGTGAGGCGATCATCACCGCGAGAGGTGCGGTGTTGTCGCCGAGTTCACCCACGCCGACGACGGTGGTGAAGCCGAAGTAGAGGATCGGCAGCAGCCAGCCGAGGCGTGCGCGGTCACCGAGTGAGGGAGAGGGGGCTGCGACGCCTGCCGTCCTCGCGGGGTCGACCGGGGAGCGGGGCGAGGGGACCGCGGAGAGGGTGGGGGCGGCGGGGATCGGCCGGAGCGCGCGGCGCTGGGCGCGGCGGACGCGCAGGCCGGCGTCGCCGTGGCGGTCGATGTGGGCGGACAGTTCCCTCTGGAGGGCGAGGAGTTGTTCCGCCATCGTGTCGAACTCGGCCCGGCGTTCCGCGGCGAGGCGGGCGGCGTCGCGTTCGGTCGTGGTGAGGCGTTCGAGGGCCTCGGCGTGGTGCCGGTCTGCCTCGGCGCGGGCGGTCTCGGCGGCGCGGGTGGCCTTGGCCGACTCCTCGCGCAGACGGGTGCGTTCCGCCTCGATGATCTCGGAGACGCGGTGACGTTCGTCCGGGGGGAGGGTGTGGGGTGCGCGGGCCTCGGCGCGGGCCAAAGCGGCCTGCCGCCACTCCGTCAGGGGGCGGCCGCGATGCTGTCCGATGCCGTTGACGTGGATCCGGTGGCCGTCCGCGCGGTGGATGTAGAGGACGTTGCCGCCCTCGCCGTTCGGTGATCTGTCCCAGGTCACGCCGGTGAAGTCGGCGGCGGTGCGGATGCCCTGGGCGGCGAGGTCGCGGATCAGGCCGGTGCCGAAGCCGTTCAGTTCGCTGACGGTGAGTGGCGTGTTCCTGAGGCGCCGCTCGATGAACCCGCGGCGCAGGACGGCGAGGGCCTGGGTCTCCTGCTGTTCTCGCTTGCCGTCGAGGCTGTTCAAGTCGAGTGTGAGCGAGTGCTGTTGGCGCGCTCGCTGTGCCTCGATGCGGTGCAGTTCCCCGGTGTGGGCGGTTTCCGCGCGGTCGCGGTCACGTGCCTCTCGGTTCAGCCGGCGGCGGTCGGCCGTCTCGAAGGCGCCGCGCTTGTTCAGCAGCCGGCGCAGGGCGCGTATCGACTCGATGATGCGGCGGCGCCCGGCGCGTATGCCTGCCGGGGACTGCGGGACGGGGGTGATCCCGTCCAGCGTCGGGGTGGTGCGGTCGGTCAAGGCGGGCTCACTCAGGAGGTGGGGCGGTGGAGCTGCCCCGGTTTACACGGGGTCGAGTTGCTGGAGTCTAAGCGATCAAAGGCCTGGCGGCGGCGCTCACTCCTCCAGCAGGCGACGGGCCTGGGAGAGGAGGTCGAGCAGTTCGGTGCGGGACGGGTCGGGCGGGGCGGGTGTGCGCGGGGAGTGGGTGGTGAGGACGTGCAGGGCGACGGCGGCCTGGCGGGCGAACAGGCACAGCAGATCCAGCTCGGGGAGGCCGGACCGGGCCTGCGGGGAGGGGTCGAGCACCTCCAGGACGCCGAGGACGCGGCTGCCGCGCACGAGGGGGGCGGCCATCAGGGCGTCGGGGACGTAGCCGGTGGACTCGGCGATGTCGCGGTCGAAGGCGGTGCTGCGGTGGAGGTCGTCGACCACCATGGGCTCTCCCGAGGCGGCGACCCATCCGGCGATGCCCCGGCCCGCCGCGAACCGCCGGCCCACGAGGAACTCCTGGCCCTGTCCGGAGACGGCCTCGAAGACCAGCTCGTCCGCGGCGTCGTCCAGCAGCAGGATGGAACTGGCCTGGGCGCCGAAGAGGGCACGGGCGGTGTCGACCACCGACTGGAGCAGCTCCGCCATGGCCGGGTCCGGCCGGGAGGTCGGTGACGCGGCGGGGGTGATCGTCTGGGCCATGTGGGGTTCCCTTCCGGCGCCGGTCGTCACCGGCGTCCGTGGACACGGACGTTGGCTGCGGACAGGTACAGGGCGTTCTTGAGCTGGAACGGTGTCAGCCGCGGGCGGCTGGACAGGATGCGTGCGCACAGGCCCGCGACGAACGGCGTGGCGAAGCTGTTCCCGGAGCTGCGGATCGACGTGCCGCCGAGCCAGGCCACCTCGACGCGCTGCCCGGGGGCGAAGAACTCCACCGGCGGCTCGGGGTTGTAGAGGTGGAGGTCCGGGTCGTCCTCCTGGTGGCTGCCGACGGAGATCACCGAGGAGAACCGCCAGGGGAAGCTCTCCACATGCGTGTTGTGCGCGGCGGCGACGATCACCGTGCGCTGGAAGTACGCCTCGTCGGCCAGGCGGCGCAGCTCCGCCGCGAAACGCTCATGGCTGGTGGACAGGCTGAGGTTCACCACGTCGAACCGCTGCCGCACCGCCCAGCGGATCCCCTCGAGCAGGACGTCCCCGCTGCCGGAGAAACGTTCACCGAGGACCCGTACGCTGGTCAGTTCGCAGTCCGGCGCGGTGCGGCGGATGATTCCGGCGCAGGCGGTGCCGTGCCCGCAGGCGTCGCCCTCGTCCGTCTCCTCGACGCGGACCCCTTCGTCGTCCTTGACGACCCGCCACGCGCCGTCCAGCGGGCCGATCATCGGGTGGTCCCGTTCGACGCCCGAGTCGACCACGCAGACGCGGACACCCCGGCCGGTGCCGCCGACGAGTCCTCCCTCGGGCGCGTCCGGAGGGCCGTCGGCCTCCACGGGCACGTCCGCGATGCCCCTGCCCCGCAGGCCCCAGGTGAGGGCGGGCGCGGGTGGTCGCGCGGCGGTCATCGGGGTGCCTCCTGTCCGGCTCCGGTGGCCCGTACGGCGACGGGGCGGGGCCCCGGCGATCGGCCCCGGCAGCGCGCGGCCACGGCCTCGGCCCGGCGTACGGCGGGCAGATGGCCCTTGGCGTCGAAGTACCGGCGGGCCCGTGCCGCCGCCTCGGCCGCCTCGGCCGGCCGTCCCAGGTCGAGGGTCGCGCGGGCGTGGTCGAGGGCGGCGAGGCCCTGGACGATCGGCGAGTCGGTGCCGGCCGCGGTGGCGAGCGCCCGGGCGCAGAGCCGCCCGGCGGTCGCGGCGTCCCCGCGCGCGGCGGCCAGCCGGGCGCGCAGACCGTCCAGGTCGGCCGACTCCGCGTGCGGCCGGGCCGGTTCCGCGCGTTCCGGGTCCAGTTCGGTGAGGGCGTCGAGCGCGGCGCCCGGCTCGCCGAGGTCCAGCCGGATGCGGGCCATGTCGAGCAGGGCGCCGCGCAGCAGGGCCGTCGCACCCAGGTCGCGGGCGGCACCGGCGGCACGCTCCAGGCCGTCCAGGGCGTCCTCCGGGCGGCCCGCCAGGTCGGCCACGGTCGCCGCGAAGATCGGCAGGAAGGCCTCGGCCTCCGCGTACCCGAGCCGCCGCGCGAGGTGTCCGGCCTCCGCGAGGCGGGCCATGGCGCCGGCCGTGTCGTCGTGCAGGGCCAGCAGCACCGCGAGCGGGCAGTTGAGCGTCAGCCGGACCGCCCTGCGGTCGGGGCCCTGCTCGGCGAGGAGTGCCCGGCAGCGGGTGAGGGCCTCCGGGACCGGCAGCGGGCCGCGCCACAGGGACACGCCCAGCGCGCCGAGGGCCGCGGCCCGCTCCGGTTCGGCGTCGGCGCGTACGGCGTGGTCCGTGGCCCGGGCCAGCAGTTGCTCGGCCGCCCCGTGCCGGCCCTGCTCCTGGGCGCGCTGCGCCAGCCGCAGACAGGCTCTGGCCTGGCCGAGCTCGTCGCCCGCGGCCGCGAAGACGGGGAGGGCGGCACCGGCGGTGTCGGCGGGTGACCCGGCCTGTCCCGGGTGTCCCCCGGCGAAGGCCAGGGCGAGGCGCGCATGGGCCTGTTCGACCGGGTGCGCGTCGTCGCTCAGCACTTCTTCCAGCAGTGCCCGGCCCTCGGGTGCGCGGCCGAGGTCCAGCAGGGTCTGTCCGAGCCGCCGCCGGGTCGCCGTGCCGCCGGGCTCGCCCGTGTTGTAGCGGTCGGCGGCCCTGGCGAGCAGGTCGGCGGCCCACACCGGGTCGGCGTGCGCGAGCGCCAGCCGGCCGGCCTCCGCGAGGGCGTCCGCGGCGCGCAGCCGCAGCGCGTCGGTGTGCGCGTCCTGGGCGCCCAGTTCGGCGCGGTAGCGGTACGCCTGTTCCAGGTGGGCGCCGACCGCCGCCGTGCCGCGCGCCCGGACCGACGGCAGGCGCACCGCCCGTTCGTGCCGGTCGGCCCGGTCCTGCTTGGACTGGCTGGCGTAGACGACCTCCTGGATCAGTCCTCCGGCGAAGCGGAAGGCCTCGCCGTCCGGGCGGATCAGCCGGTGCCGGACCAGACGGTGCAGGACGGGGCGGAGTCCGGCCTCGGTCCACGACTGTTCGGCGGGTCCGGCGAGCGCGGTCACTTCCCCGGCGGTGAACTCGCCGCCGAGGACGGACGCCAGGCCCAGCGCGCGGTGTTCGGGCGGGTCGAGCGCGTCGATGCGGGCGCCGATCAGCGCCTGGAGCGGGAGCGGCACGCTGTCGGCGTCGACGGGCCCGCCGGCGAGCAGCAGCTGCTCCAGATGCAGGGGGTTCCCGCCCACCCGGGCCAGGACCGCGGGAGCGAGTGGCTCGTCGTCGCCCTCGCGTCCGGTCAGCCCGGCCGCCAGCCGCTGTGCCTCGGCGTCGGACAGACCCCCGAGCAGGACGGCGTCCGGGGCCGACTCGGGCCGTGTGTCGAACAGTTGGGGGCGGGTGAGCAGGACGATCAGCACGGGCGTGTCGGTCAGCGCGCGCAGCAGCCGGTCGAGGGCGTCGAACAGGGGCTGCGCCGCCCAGTGGCAGTCGTCGAGGACGAGCACGACGGGCCCCTGCTCGCCCAGGTCGGCGAGGACCTTGGCGAGCGCGGCGAATGTGTCGGCCGGCGACGGGTTGGGCGTGCCGTCCAGGAGCAGTCCCTTGCGGAGCAGCTCCAGTTCGGGTGACGGCGGGGCCGGGCCGGTCTCGAGCAAATCGGTCACGGCGGCGGCGAGCGGTCCGAGGCTGGGCTGTTCGCCTCGGGCGCGGCAGCGTCCGACGCCGTGGCGGAGACCGCCGGCGCCCGCGGCCGTGCGGTGCAGCCATTCGCGCACCAGCCGGGTCTTGCCCTGTCCGGCCTCGCCGCCCACCACCACCCGGGCCGCCCGGCCGGTGCGGGCCGCGCGGTCCAACGCCGCGTCGAGGAGGCCGAGTTCACGGGAGCGTCCGACGAAGGCGACGTCGAAGCGGCGCAGCGCCTCGGGGCCGTCCTCCTCGTCGAGGCCGAGCAGGCGGTGGGCTGTGACCCGGTCGCGCTTGCCCTTGAGCAGCAGCGGGCCGGTCGGCGTGGTGCGGACCCCGGGGCCCGCGGCCGCGAGGGTGCCGGGACCGAGGAGGATCTCGCCCGCGGCGGCGTTCTGTTCGAGCCGCGCGGCGATGTTGACGGCCTCGCCGGAGACCATGGCCTGCCGTTCGCTGGCCGAACCCGTCACCACCTGACCGGTGTTGACGCCGATGCGCATCTCCAGCCGTACGCCCACGGCGCCTTCCAGCCGGGCGTTGAACCCGTCCAGGGCCTCCCGCATGGCGAGCGCGGCGGCGACCGCGCGGCGGGCGTCGTCCTCGCGCACCGTCGGCACGCCGAAGACGGCCATCACGGCGTCCCCGATGAACTTCTCCACCGTGCCGCCCTGCTCCTCGATCCGCTGCCGCATCAGGTCGAACCAGCGCAGTGTCACCGAGCGCAGGGTCTCGGCGTCCAGGGCCCCGGACAGCGCGGTGGAGCCCACCAGGTCGCTGAAGAGGAGGGTCACCACCTTGCGGCCGGTCGGTCTGGCCGGGGCGGGGGCCGGCGCGCAGGGGCTGCCGCAGGAGGGGCAGAACCGGGCGCCGGGCGGAGTGGCGCCGCGGCACGAGGCGCAGGTCATGGGTTCCTCCGGGGGACGGGGACGGCGAGGGTCAGAAGAGGGCGCCGCCCGCCACGTCGGCGTGGGCCTGCACCTCGGGGGCCGCCGCGTCGAGCCGGCCCCTGATGTCCACGAGCAGGGCGAGTTCCTCGGGGGTCAGCGCCGCCACCACCTCCAACTGCTCCTCGCTGAGGGCGTGGACGTCGAATCCGGCGGCGGTGAGAGCCTCCAGGGTGGGCCGGGGCGCGGCGTGGTCGGTCATGGGTGTCCTTAGGTCAGTCGGCGGCGAGGGCGAGGAAGAGACGGGTGAGCAGAGCGGCGGTGTGCAGCGCGCTGACACAGACGGCGGTCTGCCGGTGCGCGGGCAGTTCGAGGGCGTCGAGCTCCCGGAGCAGGTCGTCGACGTGGCCGCCGTCCAGCTCGGCGTGTTCCCTGACGGTGCGGAACGCGGCGGGCGGCAGTCCGGTGGCCTCGGCGAGCCGGTCCGCGAGCCGGGGACCGGGCGCGTTGCCCTCCAGGACCGCGATGTAGCCGAGCAGGGCGACGGGGTGCTCGTGCTCGATGCGGTAGTACTGCGCCCCTGCGAGTTCGACGACGACCGGGTGGGGCACGAGGGCGGGAGCGGCGCCGATGGCGGCGAGGTCCTCCAGCAGCCAGGTGTCGTGGTCGCGCTCCTCCTCGGCGTGCCGGAGGCTGTAGGCGGCGAGGCGCCGCGCGGCCGGGTCGTCCAGCTCGGCGGACCGCTCGGCGGCACGTTCCAGCAGCGGTACGGAGGCCCGTACGAGCGCGTGCATGGCGGCCAGGTAGCGGGGGTAGCGCCGGCGCAGGCCCTCCGGTCGCCACAAGGCCGCGGTCGCGGCCCGCAGCACGGGAGTCACGGGCGCGAGCTTGGTGTTCAGCGCGAGGGAGGCGGCGACGGTGGGCGCGGGCCTCGTGTTCGGCGCGAGGGAGGCGGCGACGGTGGGCGCGGGCCTGGTGTTCGGCGCGAGGGAGGCGGCGACGGTGGGCGCGGCCTCGGCCTCGGGCGTGGGTTCGGTGCTCGGCGCCTGGGACGCGGTGACGGTCATCGACCGATCGCCTCCCGCACGGCCGGAGACTCGACCGCGACCGGAGACTTGACCGAGGCCGGAGACTCGACCGAGGCCGGAGACTCGACCACGGCCGATGACACGACGTCGCCTGGTGACCCGACATCGGCCGACGACTCGACCAGGTGCGCGTACGGGGCGCAGCCCATGCGGCGCACCAGGGCGGCGGGTCCGGCGGCGAGCTGTTGCTGGGCGCTGAGC
Source organism: Streptomyces sp. NPDC005017 (assembly GCF_042873115.1). Classification (NCBI taxonomy): domain Bacteria; kingdom Bacillati; phylum Actinomycetota; class Actinomycetes; order Kitasatosporales; family Streptomycetaceae; genus Streptomyces; species Streptomyces sp. NPDC005017. The sequence goes on from NZ_JBIALD010000014.1 coordinate 114,300, forward strand.
CGGTCGAGGAGTTCCCCGACGGGGCCGCTCGCGTCCCGGGCTGTGCCGGCGAGCAGGTCCGGCCGGTCGGCGAGCGCGTGGCAGGCGCGGCAGTAGCCCGCCGGGGCCGGGGCGCCGGAGCGGGCGTGCAGCCGCAGCGGTCCGGCGGCGCGCAGCATGCGCAGCACCGGGGAGGCGAGGGAACGCGCGCGGACGGTCTGCCAGTCGTCGTCGGCGATGTGCCCGAGGCGCAGGTGCGGGGGCACGGGCCGCCGGTCCACCGTCCACTGGTTGCAGCAGGCGGTGACGGTGCCGTCGAAGGCGATCACCGGCCAGGCGGCGAGGGTGCACGGTGCCGGGCCGGAGCCCGCGGGGCCCGGCGGTGTCGCCCGCGCGAGGCCGGCGGCGGCCGCGCGGCCCAGCGGCCGTATCTCGTTGACCAGCAGCGGGACCCGGCCGTCGAAGGCGCGGCGGACGTCCGCGACGACGTCCGCCGTGTACGGGTCGTCGGGGCCGTCGCCGGTGAGGTGGACGCTGACGGGTGTCCCGGCGTCGAGCACGGCGCGCAGGGCGCTCAGTACGTGCGGGCGCGGGATCTCCCGCTCGTGGTGGACGTCCATGCTCGCCGAGAAGTGGTCGAGGGCGGTGATCGCCCGCATGATCCGCTCCGGGACGCGTCCGTCGCGGGCGAAGAACATCCCGCTGAGCAGGGCCACCCTCGACCCCTTCGCCCGGGCTAGGCGAGCGAGCCGGGCGGCGAGGCCGGGCAGAAGCAGGGGTTCGCCCCCCGTGAGCATGACCGCTTCGGGGCGGTCGTCGGTGCCGAACGAGTCGACGAAGCGCAGCAGTTGCTCCTGGTCGGGCCGTTCGGAGGCCGACGGCGAGGATCCGGTGGAGCAGTGCGCGCAGCTCATGGGGCAGCGGCGGGTCAGCGCCACCAGGAGGCCGCCGCACGGGACGGGGCGCAGTCCGATGAGCTCCGCCAGTTCCACGGCGCCTCCTCAGGGTCGACCGCCGCGTGCTCGTGCCGCGCGCGGGGCATGGCCCGAAGCGTGCCCGGGCGCGGCACACTTCCGGTTCACGAACGCCTGGGGATCGGTTAAGCACCAGGCCGGCGCCGTCGCGGGCCGTCGTGGGACGGTCCCGGCGCCGGGCCGGACCGGTCGTGTCCGGCCCGTGTCGTCGGCGTATACCGGCGCCGAACCGGCGGCCAGGCGTTCCCATACCGCGGCTGCCTAGGTTCCTGCTCAGCCGGCGCAGTGACGCCGTCGACCGAGGAGGACCACATGCCCGAGAACACGAACCCCGAGCCCACCGAGAACGAGGACATCGAGGTCGTCGCCCACAGCGAGGACGAAGAGGCCGAGGCCGGCTGCGTCGTCAACCACTCCAGCGAGCTCAACTGACACCTCGTCATCGAGCCCTGAGTACCGCGCGGGCCCCTCGGTTCCCGGCAGATCCTGCCCGGAGCCGGGGGCCCGCGGCCACCAGGGCGGTGGACCCGGCACACCGAGGGAGCGGCACGTCGTGAAGATCCTTCTCTGCCCGCTCAGCGACGGCGGCTACCTCTACCCGGCGATCGCGGCCGGCCGGGAACTGCGGCGCCGGGGACATGACGTGGACGTACTGGGCCGGTCCACCGCGGCAGCCGTCGCGGCCGACGCCGGTCTGCCGTTCGCGGCGGCGGAGGACTTCGGCGGCCGCCGGGCGTTCTCCGCCACGTGGTGGGGGCCCTCCGGCGCCGCGCAGTACCGGGCGATCGTGCGCGCGGCCCGGGTGACGGGCGCCGACGCGCTGGTCACCTCCGTACTGTGCACCGGGGCCCTGCTCGCCGCCGAGACGCTGGACATCCCCGTGGTGGTGGTCGGGCTCTCCGTCCACCTGTGGGACTACCGCTCGGGCGGGGAGGGCGAGCCGCAGCTGGGCCGGACCCGGGACAGCCGGACCCGCGACTGTCTGCGGTTCTACACCGACCTGCGGGAGCAGGCCGGTCTGGCGGGGCGCGCCTCCCGGTGGGGGGACGGGCCGCTGCTCGGAGACGCCCTGCTGCTGCGCGGGGACCCGGAGCTGGAGTTCCCGGGGGCGCGTCTGCCGGAGCGGGTACGGCAGGTGGGGCCGCTGTCCTGGGAGCCGAGACCCGAACCGGCGGAGGTCGAGGCGGTCGACGAGCATCTGCGGCGGTCCGGCAAACCCGTCGTCTACGTCCATCTGGGCCGGTTCTTCGAGGGCAAGAGCCTGTGGCCCCGGCTCAACGAGGCGTTCACCGGCGGCCGTTTCCAGGCCGTGGTCGAGCAGGGGCGATCCACCGACCCACGGCCCGCCCCGGACGCCGACATCCTGCTGGTCCGCAGGCGGTGGATGGGTCCGCTCGTCGACCGCGCGGGGCTGGTGCTGAGCAACGGCACCTCCGCCCCGGTGCTCGCCGCCCTGCTGCGCGGACTGCCCCTCGCGCTGTCGCCCAACGGCTCCGAACAGCCGCTGCTCACCGGGGCCTGCCTGCGCGCCGGTGTGGCCGTGCACTTCTCCAAGAGCCCGTCCGTGGGGGCCTCGGCACTGCTGGAGTCCGCGTGGCGCGACGACGCCCTGCGCGCCCGCGCCCGGGCGCTCGGCGACCGGCTGGCCGCGATGGACGGCCCGGCGGGCGCGGCCGACGTCGTCGAACGGCTGGCCGGGGCTGCCGCCCCTTCTCCGACGAGGGCCGGGCCACCCTCTCCCAGCGGTGCGGCGGCCCCTTCTCCGACGAGGGCCGGGCCGCCCACTCCCACCAGGGCAGCCGCCCTCCCTCAGACCAGGGCCGCAGCCCTCTCTCCGACCGGGGCCGCCACCCCGTCCCCCGCCGAGGCCTCGGCTTCCTTGAAGGAGAAGGTATGAGTACGCGACCAGCGGGCCTCGACGAGGCCGTGACCAGCCTGTCGGCGGGCGCGCGGCGGTGGATCGGGCTGCACGCCGCCTATCTCGACTCCCCGGCCGCGCGCGCCGAGCTGCCGGTGACCCCGCGGGTGAAGGCCCTCCTCCAGCTGGCGATGCTGCGCCGCTACTGGGAGAGGTGCGCGCCCGGAGACCCCGATCTGGCCCGGGTGACCGCGGTGGTCGAACAGGTCTGGCGGAGCGGGGACTTCCCGCGTCTGCTGACCCTGGAGAGCAGGTACACGCGGCAGTTCGAGCTGATGTACGCGGCGCTGGCACCGGCCGGCACCGCCGACGGGGCGCCCCGGGCCGTGCTGGCCCGGCTGACGGGTGGCAGCTATCTGACCCCGGGCCGCAAGCCGCCGTTCCTCCAGCTGGAGGCGCGGTTCTACGCCGAGATGGCCGGTGCCGGGCACCGGTTCGCGTCGTACGGGGATCTGTACGAGGCGAGCCCGCTGCCCCGGGCCGGCACGCTGGCGCCGGCCGACCTGGACGGCTGCCTGGTCGCCCACACGCTCTTCTACCTCGGCGACTTCGGCTTCCGCGATCCCGGTCTCACCGGGGAGGACCGGGATCGTGCGCTGCGCGTGGTGGAACGGCTGACGGACCACTGCGTGGCGCTCGGCGACTGGGACGTCGTCGCGAAGCTGCTGCTCGCCCAGCACTGCCTGGGCGCCGATCCGCGGCGGACACCGTCGGGAGCGGCAGGGCTGCGGATGCTCGCCGGGGCGCAGGCTCCCGACGGGGCGATCCCCGGCCGCTGCGCCGCCGAACGGCCCCCTGCCGGGGCGAGCTCCGTGGAGTACTTCCGTAAGTCCTACAAGGTGACCCTCGTCGTGGCCCTGATGACGCTCGTCGTCGACGGCGGCCGGGCGCAGGCGCCTTCCCTGACCGGGGCGGCGTCCCTGCGGGAGGAACGATGAGCATCGACCAGGTGGTGGACACGGGCGCGGCGGTGGGCACCGGCGGGGCCCTGGGCCTCGGCCGGACCGTGCGCTCCGGACCGGCGGCGGACCCCGGCGCGACCCCGGTCCTCCCTTCCGGGGCGCGGCTCCTCGAGGGCGCGCGCAACTGGTGGTTCCTCGGTCCCGGTGGTGTGGCCCGGCTGAGCGGACGGCATGTCACCGCCGACGGGGGCCTGCGTCCGGAGGCGGAGCGGCGGCTGCGCGAGAGCGGCATGTTCACCGCGCCCGGGATCCACGCGTACGCGCTGACGGTTCTCACCAGCACGCACTGCAATCTGGGCTGCGGGTACTGCTTCCAGAACACCGCGCAGGACGAGGGCGGCGGCAGCCGGCCGCCGCGGATCGGGCGCAGCCGCCTCACGTCGCAGACGATCACCTCGATCCTCGGCTTCACCGAGCGGCAGATGGCGGCCGCGGGCCTGGACCGGCTCCGGATCCTGCTGTTCGGCGGCGAGCCCCTGCTCAATCCGCGCGGCTGTGTGGAACTGCTGGAGCGGGCGGCGCGGCTGGCGCCGACCTCGGCGTGGATGATCTCCAACGCGACCCTGCTCACCCCGCCCCTGGCCCGTCGGCTCGCCGGCCTCGGACTGACGTCGGTGCAGGTCACGTTCGACGGGGACCGCGACGACCACGACCGGATCCGGATCGGCCGGGCGGACGGCGGCGCCACCTTCGACAAGATCGTCCGCAATCTCGTGCGGGCCACCGAGGAGACGCCGATCAGGTGGACCCTGCGCGTGAACGTCTCCCAGGAGACCTTCCACGGCGTGGACGCGCTGATCGACCGGCTCGCCGCCGCGCTCGACCCGGCCCGGTGCACGCTGTACTTCGCCCGCATCGGCGACGTGGGCGTCGGCTACGCCAACAGCCTCCTGCACACGGGCGAGTTGGCCGCCTCGTTCGTCCGCTGGCAGCGGCGGGCGCTCGACCTCGGGTTCACGGTGAGCCGGCCCGGTGCCCGCAAGACCTGCGTCACCTGCGGTCACACCGACGGCCGTTACGGCGCGGTGGTGAGCGCGGACGGCACGCTGGCGAGCTGCTGGGAGACCGCGGGCAAGCCCGACTGGGAGGTCGGCACGGTCACCGACGGCTATCTGCCGTCGTCGGCGACCCGTGACCGCTGGATCGCCTGCCAGGACCTCTACCGCTTCGACGAGGACGCGGCGACGCTCGCGCGGTTCCGGGACTCCGTCGACACGGCCCTGCTCGACCATCTGCACGAGACGGGGCGCCTGTAGACATGTCCTCACCTCTGGAGCGGCTCTCCGGCGGCGCGCTGCGCTGGCTGGACGCGAACGTGGAGTTCTTCGACCCGTTCTCGGCGGGCGCCCGGTCGTCGACCCACGGGAAGGCGAAGGCCGCGCTGGAACTGGCGCTGCTCTGCCACTGCGCCTCCCGCCTCCCGGACCCGCCGGACGTGCTGGGCGGGGCGACGGCGCTCGTCCGCAAGCTCTGGCAGGACCCCGGCCTCCCGCGACTGTTCGAGGCCACCCCCCGCTACGCGTCCACGTACGGGCTGATCTTCGCCGCGCTGGCGCCCGACGGGATCGACGGCACCCAGGTCCGGGCGACGCTCGACCGGCTGGACCCCGGGTTCCTCACGCCGCGGGACAAGTCCCCGTACCAGCGCGTCGAGGTCCGCTACTACGCGGACAAGGCCGGGGTCCGCCACGGTGTCGAGCCGATGGCCGAGCTGCTCCCGCTCAGCCCGCTCGTCGCGTTGCGCGCCGCCGAGCCGGGGGAGGGGAGCCCGCTGACCGTTCCGCAGGCGTACGCCCTCACCCACACCGGCTTCTACGCGAGCGACTTCGGGCGGAGCGCGCCCGGTCTGGGCGGCGGCGCGCTGGCGCACGCGCGGGACCTGGTGCGCCGGATGCTGCTGCACTGCGTCGAGCACGACCTGTGGGACCTGGCCGTGGAGCTGGTCCTCACGCAGTTCGTCCTGGGCGGCGAGCCGCTGGACACGCCCGAGGGCGCCGCAGCCGTGGAGTGCCTGGTAGGGGTCCAGCGGCCCGACGGGGCGATCCCGGGCAGGTCGGCGGCACTTCGGGCGCCCGCGTCGGCGACGGACGGGGAGTTCTTCCGCAAGGCGTACCACACGACCCTCGTCACCGCGCTGACGGCGCTGATCGTCTCCTCGCCGAGGCCGTCGTGACCTGGCCGCCTACGCTGATCAACCGCGACTACACCCGGCTCTGGTTCGGCCAGGCCGTCTCCTCCGTCGGCGACGCGGTCTTCAGCACGACCCTGGTGCTGTGGGTGGCGACCGTGCTGGCGAAGGACGAGCCGTGGGCGCCGATGGCGGTCAGCGGCATCCTGATCGCCTCCAGCGTGGCCGTACTGGTCGTCGGACCGCTCGCGGGCGTGTTCGTCGACCGGTGGGACAAACGCGCCACCATGCTGCGCACCGAGGTGGTCCGGGGCGTGCTGGTGGCGGCGCTGACCGCCGTGACCTTCCTGCCGGCCGCCGCCCTCGCCGACGGCGTGTGGCTGGCCCTCGTCTACGTCACCGTCCTGCTGCTGCACTCGGCCGGCCAGTTCTTCGCCCCGGCGCGCTTCGCGGTCCTCGCCGACCTGGTGACCGGGGAGGCCGACCGGGCTCGCGCGGCGGGCATCGCGCAGGCGACCGGTGAGACGGCCTGGATCGTCGGACCGCCCCTCGCCGCACCGCTGCTGTTCACCGCCGGTCTGCAGTGGGCCCTGCTGTTCAACGGCCTCACGTACGTGGTGTCGTACCTCGCGATCCGCGCCATCCGCGTGCCCGCCGCGCGGGTCGTGGCGGAGAAGACCGCCGAGCGTCGGCCGGGCGGTCTGCGCCGGGAGTTCGTGGACGGGCTGAGGTTCTTCGCGGGCAGCAGGTTCCTGGTGGCGCTGCTGGTGCTGGCCGTGATCGGCCAGTTCGGGGTCGGGGCGCTGGGCACCCTCAACGTCTTCTTCACCACCGACAACCTGAACGCGGACGCCCATCTCTACGGATACCTCGGTATGGCGATGGGCGCGGGCGGCATCGCGGGGGCGCTCGGCGGCGGCCGGGTGGTGCAGTGGCTGGGGGCGCGCCGGACCACCTGGATCGGCCTGCTGGTGAGCGGGGTGCTGCTGGTGGCGTACTCCCGGCAGAGCGGCTTCATCGGCGGTGTCGCCCTGCTGTTCGTCTTCACCGTTCCGCTGACCGTGCTGAACACCGCGATGTCGCCGCTGCTGCTCGCGGCGGCGCCGGCGGAGTTCCGGGGCCGGGTGGTGGCGGTGTTCTACCCGGTGACGAAGCTGGCCTCCATGCTGTCCGCGGTGCTGTCCGGCTGGCTCGCGGGCTCCGTGCTGCGAGGCGTCGACGGTTCCCTGGGCGGTGTCGGTTTCGGCCCCGTCGACACCGTGTTCGCCGTGTCGGGGCTCGTCGTCGTGGCGGCGGGGGTCTTCGCCTGGGCCGCCCTGCCGGAGACGGACAGAACCGTAGGCGCGGACGCTCCCCCCTCCAGGATCCGTACGTCCACCCGCGTCCGGTCCGCCGGACGCCGTCACCCGAGAAGGACGGCCATGCCCGAGAACACGCGTCCCGCCAACGACCCCGAGCCGGCCGAGAACACGCGTCCCGCCGACGACGCCGAGCCGGCCGAGAACACGCGCCCCGCCGACGACGCCGAGCCGGCCGAGAACGACGGCATCGAGGTCGTCGCCCACAGCGACGACGAGGAGGAACTCTCCGCCTGCGTCATCAACCGCTCCAACGAACTCTGACCCGTCACATCACGGATGAGGGAGGATCGCGTGACTTCGCAGGCCCGCCGCCACCCGGACGCCGAGCGGCAGGACGTCGTCGAGGAACTGCACGGGCTGCGCGTCCCGGACCCGTACCGCTGGCTGGAGGACGCGGGGTCCGCCGCGACGCTGCGCTGGGGCGCCGGGCAGGACGCGCTCTACGCGGCGCAGCGCGCGACCTGGCAGGACCTGGGGCAGTGGGAGGCGCAGGTCGCGGCGATCGACGCCGTCGACCGCGTCCGGTCTCCCGAGGTCCGCGGCGAGCGGCAGTTCTGGCTGCGGCAGCTGGCCGGCCAGGAGCACCCGGTGCTGATGGTGGCGGACGCCGGCGGCGCGGAGCGGGTGCTGCTCGACCCGGTGGCGCTCGACCCGTCCGGACGCACGGTGCTCGACGCCTGGGAACCCTCCGTGGAGGGCGCCCTGCTGGCCTTCCAGGTGTCCCGGGACGGCACGGAGGACTCCCTGCTCCGGGTGCTCGACGTGGCCACCGGCCGGATCGTCGACGGGCCCGTGGACCGGGTGCGCAGGACGTCGGTCGGCTGGCTGCCCGGCGGTGAGGCGTTCTACTACGTCAGGAACCTCGACCCCCGCGCCCACCCCGGCGAGGCGCGCTACCACCGCCGCGTCCATCTGCACCGGGTCGGCACGGACCCGGCGACGGACGCCCTCGTCTTCGGTGAGGGGCGGGACCGGACCCAGTTCTACAGCGTCTCGGTCACCCCGGACGGGCGCTGGCTGGGTGTCACGGCGACACTCGGCACCGGCCGCGGCACCGATCTGTATCTGGCGGACCTGCACGACGGTCCGCCGGAGCGCCCGCGGTGGCGGCCGGTGCAGGAGGGCAGGACGGCCGCGACCCGTCTGCGGGCGGTGCCCGGCGGCGGTCCGCGGGACCCGGTGTGGCTGCGGACCGACCGCGACGCCCCCCGCGGGCGGGTCGTCGCCTGCCGGCCGGACGGGTTCCACCTCGGCCCCGGCGCATGGCGGGAGGTGGTGCCCGAGCGTCCCGACGCGGTGCTGACGCATGTCGTCGTGCTGTCCGGACCGGAGCTGAAGCATCCGCTCGGCCTGGTCGCCTGGACCCGTGACACGGTGGCCGAGGTGACCGTGCACGACCTGGTGGAGGGCCGGCGGATCGCCACCGTCCCCCTGCCGGGCACCGGTGCCGTCGGCGACTTCTCCGCCGTCCCCGGCGGCCACGAGGCCTACTTCGCCTACACCGACTTCGTCACGCCGCCGCGGGTGCTCCGCTTCGACGCGCGCACGCTCGAGGTGACGCGCTGGGAGCGCGACGTGTCCGGCGCTGTGGGCGCCTCCGGCGCGGTCACCCGTCAGGTCGCCTTCCCCTCCCGCGACGGCACGACGGTGCGGATGTTCGTCATCTCCCCGTCCGGCCGCCCGGACGTGCCGCGCCCGGCGCTGCTCACCGGGTACGGCGGCTTCGGCCGCACCATGTCGCCCCGCTACCGCGCCCTGGTCCTCGCCTGGGTCAGCGCCGGCGGGGTGTTCGCCTGGGCGGGGCTGCGCGGCGGGGGAGAGGAGGGCGAGGCCTGGCATCTGGCCGGCAGCGGCGGGAACAAGCAGAACACCTTCGACGACTTCGCCGCCGCGGGCGACCGGCTCATCGAGGAGGGCTGGACCGAGCCCGGCCGCCTCGCCTGCATGGGCGGCTCCAACGGAGGGCTGCTGGTCGGCGCCGCACTGACCCAGCAGCCGGACAAGTACGCGGCCGTGGTGTGCAGTTCGCCGCTGCTGGACATGGTCCGCTACGAGCTGTCCGGGCTCGGCCCCAGCTGGACGCCCGAGTACGGCAGCGCACGGGACCCGGAGACGCTGCCCACGCTGTACGGCTACTCCCCGTACCACCGCGTCACCCCGGGGACCGCCTATCCGGCGGTGCTGCTGACCGCCGCCGACGGCGACACCAGGACCGACCCGCTGCACGCCCGGAAGATGTGCGCCGCCCTCCAGCACGCCACCACCGGCGACGGGCCGGTGCTGCTGCGGCTGGAGCGGGGTGTCGGCCACGGGGACCGGTCCGCGTCCCGCGCGGCGGCCCTTCAGGCCGAATGCCTCGCCTTCCTGGCCCGGCACGTGGGCCTGCCGGCCCCGCAGGATCCCGGCCCGGCGGTCCGCTGAGCCGGGACCGCCGGGGGCCGGTCAACGCTGACCGGCGGTCAGCTGAGCCGAGACCGCCGGGAGCGGGTCATCCCTGGACCGGCGCGGGTGCGGCAGACCCGACGGCGTGCACGTACAGCCGTATCAGATGCGGCAGTTCGTACTGGGCGGCGTGGGCGGTGACCTCAGCGCAGGGCGAGGTCACCATGCCGGCCTCGATCAGTTCCTCCACCACCCGCACCGCGTGCCGCTCGTCGCAGCCGAGGGCCTCGGCCGCCTCGGCCAGCCCGAACGGGCCGTCCCCGGTGCCCAGGGCGAGCCGGCCCGCGTCCCGGCCGCGGTCCTCGGGCAGCGCCGCCCAGCCGCGGGCCAGCCACCGCCGCACGGACACGTCCCCGGAGGTCAGCTCGTCCAGCGCTCCGACGGGGTCGCTGAGCCGGTCGGCGAACTCCCGCAGCGGGACGTGGCGCAGGACCGCGAGGCGCATCCCGCTCACCCTGACCGCCAGCGGCGACCCGCCGCAGGCCCGCACGATCCGCAGCGCCGCCTCCCGGTCGGCCCGCACCCGGCCCGGGCCGACGAGCCCGCACAGCAGCTGCAGGGCCTCGGCGGTGCCGAGCGGAGGCAGGGGCAGCCGCTGCACGGGGGCCAGTCCGCCGAGCTGGCCGCGTGCGGTGAGCAGCACCCTGCCCGGCCCGCCGGACGGCAGCAGCGGGCGTACGGCACTCTCGTCCGGCACGTCGTCGACGATCACCAGCACGCGTCGCTCCGCCAGCCACGCCCGCCACGCCTCGGGCCCCTGCGGCGCGGGGCGGCCGGTGAGGGCGCCGGTCTCGGCGAGCACGGCGTCCAGTGGCCGGGGTCGGCCGTCCGGGTCCCGCAGGGAGACGAAGAACCGTCCGTCGGGGAAGCGGTCGCCCAGCAGATGCGCGGCGCGTACGGCCAGCGCGGTCTTCCCGGAGCCGGCCGGACCGGACAGCAGCACGACACCGCCGAGGACGTCGTCCGTCAGCAGGTCGAGGAGGTCACGCAGTTCCCCGCCGTGGCCGGTCAGGTCGGCGAGGTCGGGCGGCAGCGCGGCCGTGGCCGGACATCGGCCCGAGCCGTGCCGGGCCCGCGCGGGGCCGGTGTCCGGGTCCGCCCCCGAGCCCTCGTCGCCCGCGAGGACCGCCCGGTAGCGCGCAGCCATGGCACCGCTCGGCTCCAGGCCCAGTTCCCTTGCGAGCAGCTGCCGGTAGTCGTCGTACACCGCGAGTGCCTCGGCCTGCCGGCCGGACGCGCTCAGCGCGCACATCCACGCGGACCGCAGCCGCTCCCGCAGCGGATGCCGTTCCACCAGGTCGCGCAGCCCCTCGACGACCGTCGGCGCGCCGCCGAGCCGCAACTGCGCCTCCGCCCAGCCCTCGTACGCCGTGAGATGGCGCAGCTCCAGCCGCTCGGCCTCCTCGGCGAGCCGGGGCGAGCGCCGCAGGTCCTCGCCGAGCGGTGGCCCCTGCCACAGGTCGAGGGCCTGCCGCAGCAGCGGGGCGGCCGCGCTCGCGGGCCGCGCCTCGGCGCCGCGCACGAGGGCGCGGAAGCGCAGCAGGTCGAGCTCGTCCTCGCTCGCCCGCAGCACATAGCCGGCGCCCGTGTGGGAGAGCCGGGGACGGTCGCGGTCGTCGTCCGCGAGCAGGGCGCGCAGGGCGCTGACGTAGACCTGGAGGTTCTTGCGGGCGGTACGAGGGGGTTCCTCGGGCCACACCGTGTCCGTCAGGGCGTCCACGGAGACCGGGCTGTTGGCGGAGGTGAGCAGCGCGGCCAGCACGACGCGCTGCTTGAGCGGGCCGAGCGGCAGCGGGCGGCCGTCCCGGTGCACCGCGAGCGGGCCGAGGACGGAGAACCGGAGCGTGCCGGGCGGTGCTGCGGGCGGTGACACGGCGGGCTGCGCGGTCGGACGCGGCATCGAGCGGACCTCCGTGGGGGCGAAGGGGATCGGCCGCTCGATGATCCGCCGTGGCCGCCGCGTCGCACATCGGTACCGGGCCCGCAGACTCCTGACACGGGCGGGGGCGTTGTGGGGGACGGACCCCCGCACATGGGGGCGGCGCCCCCATACCGGTGCGGGTGGCCCCCATCAACGGCGGCCGTGACGCGCCCTTTTGGCCGGTGGCCGTGGCCAGGGCCTTCTGGCGGATCCCCGTGGCGTCGCGACGCCCGAGGAGGCCCTAGCGGGGCATGGGTGCCTGCCGGCCGCGTGGCTCCTGGTCCTGTGCCCGCCGCGCGGACAGCGCGCACAGCGCCGAGCGGTCCGCGCTGGCGGTCTTGCTCATCAGGCTCGCCATGTGCTTCTCCACCGTCCGGGGCGAGATGCACAGGCGGCTGGCGATCTGCTGGTTGCCGGGCCGTTCGGCGAGCAGGACGAACACCTCGTACTCGCGTGGGGTGACGCCGACCGCGCGCAGTTCCGCGGGGATCAGCTCGCGGCCTCCGCGGCGCTGCGGAACGCTGACGCCCGACTGACGCAGCAGGGCCCGGCAAGCGCCTGCGACCGGCTGGACGCCCGCCTCGTGGAAGTACTCCTCGGCGGTCCGCAGCCAGACGACCGGCTCGCCCCACGCGTCGTCCAGGGCCCCCTCGGCGGTCAGGCGCAGGGCGAGATGCCACGCCTGCGGGAACGCGTCCGCCGAGCGCCGGGCCTCCCGTAAGGAGCGCAGCGCGCCCGTCTCGTCGCCTTCCCGGCCGCGCAGCAGTGCCTCCGCCATGCCCAGGAACATCCGGTTCCAGGCCAGTTGCCCGCCGGGTGAGGCGAGCGCCTCGCGGTGGGCCCGGGGGCCGTCCTCGTCGCGGGCGAGGACGCGCAGCAGGGGGCGCAGCCCGTAGCTGCCGCTGAGGTAGAAGAAGCTGGGGTGTTCCCGCTCCCAGGCCGAGGCGGCGTCGAGTTCGGCGGCGGCCCGCGCGCGGTCCTCGGCCATCAACGCGCCCAGGGCCAGGCACAGTCCGTGCTGCAGGGGCGCCAGCATCGACTCCTCGCCGCCGGCCCGGCGGAACCGCGCCAGGGCCCGCTCCTGCTGACGGGCCCGCCCCTGGTGTGCGGCGAGGGTGGCGTCGACGAGGAGCAGATAGCGGTGGGCGGACAGGTTCTGCAAGCGGGCGCTGGCCTCCACGCACCGCTCGACGATCTCGCCGGCCCGGTCCCAGTGGCCGGCCAGGACAGCCTGCATGGCGAGCAGTCCGTCGGTGGTCTGGAGCAGGGCCAGCGAGCCGAGTTCGTGCGCCGCCGCCCGGGCGGACTCCAACTGGGCGGCCTCACCGGTCCGCAGGAACGCGTTGGTGCCGAGCCGCACCAGAGCCTCGGCCCGGCACACCGCGAGGCGGTGCCGCTCGGCGACGGTCAGCATGCGCACCAGACAGGCGTCGGCCTCGTCGAACCCCCGCTCGCGGGACAGCAGCGCCAGCAACTGCCAGGCACGGCAGGCCACCACGGGCCGGCCGCGTTCCTCCGCGGTGAGCGCCGCCCGCCTGGCGGAACGTTCCGCCTCCTCGAGCCGCTCGCGCCCGCGCGGCCCGTCCTGCTCCGGCAGCAGCAGGAGATGCCCCTCGACCACCACCAGCGCCGCCTCCTGCTCCGGGAGCGGCGGCGTCCCGAGCAGGGCCCGGGCCGCCCCGATCCGGCGGCGTGCCTCCTTCGGCCGCTCCGCCATGGTGGCGACCCAGGCGACCTGGGTGTGCGCCTGCGCCCGCTCCTCCGCCGCGCGGGACCCGGCGACGGCCGCAGGCAGGTCGTCGAGCAGCGCGGAAGCGGTGTCCAGACGGCCGGACTCGGCCTCCGCGATCGCCAGTTGTACGGTCACCTCGTCGCGCTCCCCGTCGGGTGCCAGTCCGCGGGCGCGCTCCAGCAGCACCGCCGCCGAACCCGACGCACCCGCGTCCAGCATCTGCCGCCCGACCTGGGCGAACTGGCGGGAGGCCGTCGCCCTGTCGCCCGCGGCCAGCCGCAGCGTCGCCACCAACTGACGCTGCTCGCCCGACAGTTCGACGGCCGACTCCTCGATGACCGCGGCCGCGCGGCGGGCCAGCGCGGCCTGCTCGGCGGGAGGCAGCGACGCCCTGAGCGCCTCCGCCGTCAGGGCGTGGCGGAAGGTGTACCGGTCGTGCGCCGCCCCGTCCGGGGCGATGATCCCGGCCTCCGAGGCCGACCGCAGATGCGCGAAGAGCGCCCGGTCGTCGAACCCGGTCACGGCACCGACCGCCTCGACGGAGAACTGGCCGCCGAGCGTGGCCGCGACGAGCAGCAGCTCCCGCACGGGCTCGTCGAGCCGCTCCAGCCGACGCGCCCAGCTGCGCACCGCCCCGGTCGGCACCGGCGGCTCGCCCTGCTCGGCCAGGAGCCACCCGCCGTCGGACCGGCTCAGCCACCCCGTGTCCACCAGGTCGGCCAGCAGCACCTCCACCAGATACGGGTTGCCGCCCGCCCGCCGGGCGAGATGCCGGTGCGCGGCCGGGGGCACCTCACCCGGCGCAGCGCCCAGACACGCGTCCACCATGTCCCGTACGGCGTCCTCGGCGAGGGACCCCAGCTCCCGTAACTCGGCCGTGTTGCGCAGCTCCGCGGCGAGCGCCAGGTCCAGCGCCGGGCCGGGATCGGGCCTCAGCGTGCCGACCAGCAGGACCGGCAGACCGGCCACATTGTCGACGAGGTACTCCACGACCGCGATCGTCTCGGTGTCGGAGTCGTGCAGGTCCTCCAGGAGGATGACGCAGCCCCTCTCGCGGCCGAGCACGGCCAGCAGTCTGAGCAGCGCCTCCGCGAGTTCGACCAGCGAGATCGCGTAGCCGGAGGCCGCCGCCGCGGACCGCCACTCCGGCACGAGTCCGGCCAGCGCGGGTCGATAGGGGGCCAGCTCGGGGTCGTCCGGGGCGCCGGCCGCCCTGAACCGCGACGCCAGCGCCTCGACCAGCGGCCGGAAGGGCACGACCAGCCCGGTGGACGTGGCGCGGCCGCGCAGCACCGCCATGTCCTGGGCGTAGGCGCGCAGGGCGCATTCGCCGACGAGCCGCGACTTGCCGATGCCCGCCTCACCGAGCAGGAACACCGCCCGTCCGGCGCCCTTGCCGACACCGTCGAGGGCACTGTCCAGCAGCCCGATCTCGGCGTCCCGCCCCACGATGACCGACGACATCGCACGCATGTGCGCAGGCTACGTGAACCTTTCAGCACATGGCAGAGGGCCGGGGAGCCCCCCGGCCTCCACCCACTCTTTCCGGTCACCGTCCCCGGCGGTTCGCGGGGCGGCGGGTGCGCCCTTGCCTCAGGCCAGCGTGATGGTGCCGGTGGTGAAGGGCACGTCCACCGTGGCGGCCGTGTCGAGTTCCGCCGTCCTGAGCAGCCGGCCGCGCAGCCCCAGCGCGCCGCCCGCGCCGAGTGTCACTTCCCCGACCGGGTGCTCCTGGCCCGCGGTGTCCGCGTTCGCCCCGCCGTCGACGTACCTCACCGAGTCAGTGATCTGCATGGTCCCTCGCCTCGTCCTTCGTGTGGGCAGGAGTGGTGGTCGTGCCGGGCCGTGCGTGGTGCGGTGGTACGGCATATGGAGTGCGGTGGTGCGGTGGTGCGGTGGTGCGGTGTGAGAGGTGCGGTGGGCCCGACGGTGTTGTCGGGGGCGGGAGTTGGGGGGACGGGGTCCGTCCCGGGCCCGGCGCCCGGGGCTGGGGGCGTGGGTCGTGCCGGGCCGGGCCGGGCGTCAGGGCGTGGCCGCCGGATCGGTCCCGGTCCCGGTCTCGGTTCCGGGGCCGGTCGTGGTCGTGGTCCCGGGGCCGGTCGGTCGCAGGAGGAGCAGGGACGGCACGCGTTCCGGGAAGCCCGCGCGCAACAGGCCGTGTCCGATCCCGGCCAGACCGGTCAGCATGCCGGGGTGCGGGACGCCGTCGGGGGCGCCGCCGCGCGCTCCGGCCTGCTCCACGGACGCGAGCAGCGCCCCGGCCCTGCGGACCCAGGGGCGGCGAGCCTCCGGGAGCGCGTCGTGCGCCAGCAGCTCGCACAGTCCGGCCTCCCCGTGGCAGAGGCTGTCGTCGGGAGCCTGGTGCGCCCGCCCCAGTTCCTCTGCGCGTTCCCGCGCCCAGGCCGCGAGGCGCGGGTCGTCCAGGGCGCCCGGCGCGTCCAGCACCGCGAGCGCGATCCCCGCGCGCCCGCCGCACCAGGCGGACGCCCGCGCCTCGCCGTCACCCCCGCCGACGGCCGCCCGCAGTGCCGCCGTTCCCGCCCTGCGATGGGGCTCCACGACGTCGGCGCCCCCCGCCCCGGCGGCGGACCAGGCGTCCGCGAAGCGCAGCAGAGCCCAACCGACGCCGGCCGTCCCGTTGGCGAAGGACCCTCCGAGGCCGGTGAGTTCGGCGGCGGCCAGCCGGTCGGCGCAGTCCCGCGCGGCCCGCAGGTGCTCCCGCCCGGCGCCCCCGACGCCGGCCTGGTGGGCGGCCAGCAGGGCGGCCAGACCGCCCGCGACACCCGTGGCCAGCCCGAGATCGGTCTCCGTGCGGGCCGCCTCGGCCGCCAGGCGCAGCGCGGCGGGCGCCGCCGCGCGCAGATCCGGGTCGTCGAGCAGACGGGCCGCCTCGGCGAGGGCGTACGCGATGCCACCGAGGCCCGAGAAGGCCCCGGAGCCCACCGCGCCGAGGTCGCCGGGCCGGGCCGCGAGCGCCTCGAGCAGGGCGGGCACCGGCGTCAGCGCCGTACGGGCCGCTTCCGCGTAGTGCGCGGCTCCGGTGAGGGCCGCCAGCTGGGACAGGAACAGGGCCGGTCCGCTGTAGCCGCCGGCCAGGTCGGCGGCCATGGGGCCGATGCGCCAGTAGCGGTCGTCCAGCAGTTCCAGGCCGATCCAGTTGCTGCGGGGACCCTCGCGGTAGGCGAGGGAGACGAGCCGGTCACCGAGCGACCGGGCCGCCGACAGCAGCCGCTCCGGCTCCGGGGCGAGCTGCGCGGTCCGCGGGCGCCTGCCCGCGGCGGGCCGGTGCGCGGGCTCGGGAGAGGCCGTCGCCATCGCGGCCCGCACGATCCACTCCTGGTCCTGCCGGTCGACGGTGTCCAGGGCCGCCAGCTTCGCCGAGACGCGGGCGATCCCGGACAGGCCGACACGTCCGACCGGCAGGCCGCCCGAACCGAGGAGCCGCTCGCCGCCCGGCCGGGCCGTGAACAACGGCACGTCTCCGCACCAGAGTTGGACGATCTCCTCCTCCACCGCACCAGGCTCCGGCAGCACGCCGAACCGGCCGGTGCGCAGCGTCGCGAGGACCCGCTGCCGTTCGCCCGCGTCCTTCAGCAGGTCGGGGTGGGTCGTCTCGTCGAGGAGCATGCTGTACACCCAGGTGGGCCGCAGCACGACCCGTACCTCGTCGTCGGCGAAGGCGGTCAACGGGCCCGGCGCGGCGAGCAGTTCGTCCCAGGCTCCGCTGATCGCCGAGTACGCGGCACGGAACCCCGCGCACAGCGCCTCCACATGAGCCCCCGGCTCGACGGGCGTACCGTCCGCGAGCCGCGGCCGGTTGGCGGACTCGTCGAACCGCCCGGCCCTGCGCACCAGTCGCATCCGGTCGGTGCCCGCGTCGGCCCAGTCCGCCCGGTCCACGGGCGACACCGCCGCACGGCCGCCGCCGACCGCGGACACGTCCAGGGCGCTGTGGTCGCCGACCAGGAGCTGGGGCAGCAGCCCGACGCGGTACACCGAGTCGTGCAGGGCACGGGCGGCGGGGTCCTGCGTCTCGGCACCCGGCAGCGGCGGGTGGAACAGGGTCTCCACGTCGACCAGTACCGGATGGGCGCCGACCGCGATCAGGTTCTCGTGGTGCAGGTCCGTCCCGTCGAGCAGATGCAGCAGGGCCAGCAGCGCGCCCTGGCGGCGATAGAAGGCGTCCACCTCGGCATCGGAGGCACAGGGCCGTGCGTCGACGAACTCCACCCAGCCGTACGCGCCCCGGTCGAGCACTTCCAGAGTGCGCAGCTCCACGGCACCGGGAAGCCGGCCGAACCAGCCGACGAGATCGTTGAAGTGCCGGTGCGCGGCGAGCGGCCGCGGCTTGTACACCAGCCGGCTTCCGTCGGCGAAGCGCAGCAGCATCACGCTGCGGCCGCCCCGGTGCCCGTCGCCCGCGCCCGGCTCGACCCCCACCAGGCGCCCCGGGTCCCGGCCGGACTGCCCCCACAGACCGCCGGCCAGGAGGACACGGTCGTCCGCGAGCCGCTCCAGCGCCTCCGCCGTCGTGTCCGCCGCGTCCAGCGCCGCCCGTCCCAGGATCCGCGCCAGCACCGGCCGTCCGGCCAGCAGATCCGTCAGACCCCGCCGGGTGGCGACCCGCCCGAGGAAGTGCCGGAACCTGGCCCGGGAGTCCTCCCCGTCGAGCCGTCCGGCGGTGCGCGCCTCGTGCAGTTCCAGCACCAGCGTGCGCGCCGCGGCCCGCGCCAGCCGCGCGCCCAGATGCCGCTCCAAATCCCCTCGTACGGCGTCCAGGTCCACGAGGTCTCGCGCCCGGGCCGACAGCCGCCGCTCCAGCCGCTCGCCCGCACAGCGGGTGAAGGGCCGCAGCACCCATGTGAAGCCGCTCAGCCCCGGATGCTCCCCCTCGGGAGCGAGGGCCTCCACGGGCGCGACGTCGGCGGCCTCCTCGGCGAACGCGGCCCAGTCCGGCCGCCCCCGCCGCGCGTCGGCGGGGACCAGTCCGGCCTCCCACCACCGCTCGATGCCCGACAGCGCGGCCGAGGCCCACCCCTGTCCGGTCTCCGCCGCCATCGTCCCTCCCCGAGGATCGGGCCCGCCGTCACCGACAGGCCCGATCCTCGTACGGCGGGTGCGGACACCGCATGGGGGAGAATCCCCCATGTTCTACGGGGGCCCGTGTGCGCCGAGCTCGCACGGGGCCCGTGAACGCCGGACTCGGTGCCCGGTGCCCGTACGCGGCCGCGGCCGACGGCCGTGTTCCGGCGCGCCGCACGCCGTACCACCCGTACTCGGCCCTCCCCCCACCGCCGGGCAGGGGTTCACAGCGAGCGCAGGCCCCCCGAGGTCGAGTGCCGGGGCGTGGGGGACCGGGGCGCGTCGGCGGCGCGCTCGCAGTGCGGCCAGTCGCCGAAGTCACGCTGCCGGGTCCACAGTTTCCGGGCCGCCTGGATGTTCCACTCCGGGTCCAGGGCCTGGCGCGGTGTACCGCCCAGCTCGCGCAGTCGGGTGTCGGAGATCTGGAACAGGCCCCAGTTCCGGGTGCCGTTGGTGTTGGGGAGGATGTGCAGCGGGTCGAGGAAGGACTGGCAGTCGGCGATGGCCACCGCCTTGTCCGGTGCCTCGGGGAACACCTCCCGGACCCGCTGCCGCACCTTCTGCGGTGACCACACGGCCATCCGGACGCGCGAGGTGTACAAAGCCTTCTTCGTCGGCTCCCCGACGACCCCGTTGGCCTGGAGTCCGGCGAGCACCTGGAAGGCCGTGACGCGGCGCAGTGTCTGCGGCCCGAAGTCGCCGTCCACGTCGATGTCCGCGCCCTTGGCGTGCAGCAGGCGCTGCACCTCCCGCACGCATTCGTCGTGCTCGCCCATCGCGATCACGGGCGGGCAGTTGGCCGAGAACAACGGCCGGTTGTCGCCGGTGCGGGGTCCGCCACCGTCGGGCGATCCGCCGTTCGACAGGGCCCAGGCGGAGACGGTCACGGCGACGAGGACGGCGGCGGAGACGACAGAGGTGCCCAGCCGAAGCCGACGAGACCGCCCGGAGGGCCGGATTCCGGGCTCGGCGTCGGACAACTCGTCGGGGCCTGGGCTACTTTCGCCGACGGGCTGGTCGACGAAAGGGGCCGCCTGGTCGTCCGCACGTCCGTCGGTCTCTGTTGCACCGGCGGTGGTACCGGCACCGGCACCTGCGTCAGGACTGGCAGTGCCATCGGGACTGGCAGCGGCATCGGAGGCGGCGGCACTGGCGACCCGTTCCGCGTCAGCCAGTGCCCACAGGCGGTGCAGGGTGCGCAGTTCGTCAGGGGTGGCGCCGCAGACCGTGGCCAGCCGGTGGACGCTCCCGTAGTCCTGCGGCACCGAGGTGCCCCGGCAGTAGCGGTGCAACGTGGAACTGGCCAGTCCGGATTTCCTGGCGAGGGCGTCGTAACTCAGACCGGACCGGCTCTTCAGCGAACGCAACAGCGCGGCGAACCGCTCTGTTTCTGGGCATCCGGACACGCCTTTCCCCCTTCGGCATCCCCAACAGCACGCTGGTCTGGCGGCTTTGCCGACACTCTGCCACCAATGGCGTCCCATGGCCGTCCCAATGAATCCGGAATACGCCAGGCAGGCCGTGGGATGACGTCCCGGCGTCCCAGTGGGCCGCTTCGGCCTTGTCCGGACCGGTCGGGTCTTGCCAGGTTCGAGCCGTCCGCACGACCGTCCCCGACCTCCGAGGAGACCAGGCCCATGCGCCTTTCCCTTCGTCGGCACACCCGTACGACCCCGCTGCTCGCGGTTCTCACGGTCAGCGCAGCCGCCGCCACGGCCCTGGCGTTGCCGACCTCCTCCGCGTCTGCGGCCCCGGTCAAGCCGGCCGCGGTGGACTGCCCGTCCGGGCACGTCTGCTTCTGGACCGGCGCCAACTTCACGGGCAGCAAGTGTCAGTGGAACGAGGCCGACCCCGACTGGCAGGGCGGCAACGTCAGGTGTTCCTGGGCCGCCACGACCAACGTGAAGTCGGTGTGGAACGCCGGCACCAGCTCCGCCACGGGCGTCGCGTACTACCTGGGCGCCAACTACTCCAACCGCATCGGCTGCACCCGGCAGCAGCACGGAGGCAACCTGGCGGGCACGTACAAGGTCCGTTCCCACAAGTGGATCTCGAGCAGCTGCGGCTGACCGGCCCCCGGCACTGACGCGGCGGCGTACACACCCCTCGGGTGTGTACGCCGCTTCGGCGTCCCACCGCGCAGGTGGAGAGCCGGGATGGAAGAAGACACCGGATCCGGCTCCCTCGCCCCCCGTCTGACGGCTACGGCGGGCCGATTGTTCGCGATCGCATCGGTGAGGCCCGTACCGCGGCGGGACGGTGGGTGAGACGCTGCGGATGCCGCGTCTCACCCACCGCAAGACTCCGCCACAGCGGATGCGTACGGCACCACAGGTTCGGACGGCGTAGGACGGCAACTCCATCTGGACGTATACGGGGTGACTGCTTGTCAGCGCAGGGGGCGTGGGAAACTCGCCTCATGACTCTCAAGCCCATTGCCCGTGCAACTGCACTGACCACGGCGGTCTCGCTCGCTGCGCTCTCCCTGTCCGGCTGTGGCCTCGGTACCTCCAAGAGTGGCGGTCAGACCAACTTCGTAACGGGCGCGGACGGCATCGCAACGGTCGCTGCGGGAGAACGGAAGCCTGTCGGCTCGGTCAGGGGCGAGACCGTCGACGGCGGGCACATCGATATCGCCCGCTTCAAAGGCAAGGTAGTTGTGATTAACGTCTGGGGCTCTTGGTGCCCGCCGTGCCGGGCCGAAGCCCCGTACCTGAATCAGGTCGCCAAGGAAACGAAGTCGAAGGGTGTTGAATTCTTTGGCATCAACACTCGGGACGGAGAGAAGATTCAGGCCAAGGCATTTGAAGATGAGGCCAAAATCTCCTATCCGAGCCTGTACGATCCGTCCGGGAAGGTTCTCATGTCGGGCTTCCCTAAGGGGACGGTGAGTCTTCAGGGACTTCCGGTCAGCATTGTCTTGGATCGAGAAGGAAAGATAGCGGCCCGGGTGTTCGGTGGAGTCGATACCGAAAAACTGCATAAGATGATCGACCCCGTACTCAAGGAGAGTTAGTAACCGACCCGAAAGGGAGGCTCTCCTCCTCTGGTGCGGGAACTGTATTCACAGCATCCGGAATTTCATTTCAAGAAATTCTGACGCTAGCCGGGCGACGCTCTGCGGCGACTTCACTGCACCCCGCGCGGCATCCCGACTGCTTTGCCCTAAATGCCCGAAAGGTTGGCAATCGGCGCACTTGCGGCATCCTCGAGCTGTCTGAAATTCGCTCCCGTTCGTACATTGGTTCGAGTATGATCATTTGGTCGATTACCGCGAATCTATTTTGGGGGGGAAATTGACCACTTCCTTTCGCAACCGCGCGATGACCGTTCTCACCGCTGCTGCTGTCATGACAGGCGCCGCGATGACGCTCGGTGCGGGTAACGCCGTGGCAGGGCCGAACGCTTCGTTCAGTGTCAGCGGCATGGCGGCGGACGGCTCGCGCACCATCACCATCAAGACCGGAGGTACTACCGCCGGCGTCGTCAAGTGGACAGCCAATGGGGACAAGCTGACTGCAAGCGATTCCAAGTCGGACGGCTACGGTGTTTCTGGCTACGTGACTGCCAACCCTTACCTCATCGCCGACACATCGGGGCACACTGCTCCGTACACGGACACTGCGCAGCGGGACCTGCGTGAAAACAGGACCTACACGTTCTGGGCCTGCATCGGAAGCAACAGCGCGGGTCTCACCTGTTCTGAGGTCTACGACGTCACCTCGTAACAACCCGCATCGCCGAGTGTGACCTCTGCGAAGTGGTCGAGAGCAGCCCTTGGGCAGCGCTCATGAGGACTCGGTCGAGCAATACAAGAGGCTCCTGGTAGGCAGGACGTAATCAACTCGCCGTCTACCAGGAGTCTCCTGCTGTTGGTCGACGGCCGGATCTCGCCCGCCGACTGGGCGGCGTTTCTGATCCGGAGCGCTGAAAGCTCAGAAGCCGCGAAGGTGCGCTGACATCCGCGTCACCAGAGCCCACGAACGGGTGCGTGTCAACGTGAGGTGACCGCGCGAAACGACCACTCGTGCACCGCCGCCGCGCGGAGCGTGTCCTCCAGATGCCGGACCTCGTCCGACAGGGGATCGCCGCTGCCGAAGACGCGGTCGGCGAGCTCGGTGAGCGTGTCCCCGTCGTCGGGCGTCGGCGAGAACAGCACGCTGTAGAGCGCGTCGAGGTTCTCGGCATGGGCTTCGGCCGCCGCCACGCCGGTCCAGACGTCTGCGCAACGAAGCCGCAGCAGCGTGATGAACGACTGGAGGGCGTCCCACTGCACGTCCGGGTCGGCGTCGGCGCGCAACCGTGCCCGCAGGTCGGCGTACAGCTGCGGCAGACCGATACCCAGCACGCGCGTCCCCGCGTACGTCCACAGCGCTGATCCGGTGGAGGTGCCGCAGGCTTCCCAACGATCCTTCCACAGCAGGCGGGTGAAAGCGGCCCGCCCACGGTCGCCGTGCAGGGAGATCCCCAGGATCAGACCGCCGTTGCAGTCGACCGAGGCGTGGTCCTCACCCCATGCGACGAGCCGGTCCAGCCATGCAGGGTCTTCGGTCTTCGGGGCGAGGACGGGAAGGAACTCGGGGAACAGGGCGGCCCCTTCGTACTTCTCCAGCGCCTCGCCGATCTCACTCCGCAGTTCCTCGCACGGCAGGTGCAGCAGACCGAGGCACGCGTCCCTCGACACGTAGTGCGAGCCGTCGACGTGTTCCCACAGCAGGGGCACGGCCGGGGCGTACCCCAGACGGCCCACGGCCTGGAGCACGACGGACGGCACGTCGTCGCGCAGTCGGCCTCCCTCGACCGTCGCCTCCAGCAGGCGCGCGGCCAGCCGCCGGTCACCGTGACGGGCAAGGACCGGCACCAGCGCATCGTGCGCGACGGGCGCCGAGAGGAACAGCGGGAGGAGCGCCTCCGCGTCCGCCGGGCCGCCGTGCCGGAGCACGGCCTCGGCGGCCATGGACTCCCACTGCCACGACACCCCTGGGGCGTCGTCGCGGGCACATCGGTCGAGGATGGCCTGCGCGGCCGGGGACAGCGTCAAGTCGGCAACCGCCTCTGTGTGGACAACATCGCACATCATGGCCCAGGCCGTTCCTCCGATGCCACGCGGTTTCCGAACCAGCCCGGCGGCGGTCGCCCGCATCGCCGCTGGTTGCGCAGGTGGGCCTCGAGCGCCGGATCCTGGGCGCTCGGGACTGCGCTCGCCCGGCAGTTGACCGAGGTCAACTGGGAGGGCGGCCTGATCATCTACGGCGCACGTGACACGGGCGGTATACAGCGGGACACCGCGCTGTTCGACCCGGAGACGGGCTACCCACATCGGCAGCGAATCGTCCCTGTTCGGAGCGGCACGGCACCTCAACGTATCCGTCCCTGCCTGCCTGGGCGCCACACCTGACGCGGAGATTCTGCGTCACTACGGCGCGATCGCCATGCGAACGTCAGCCACGTCCATCGTGGGGTTGCGGCGCCGAGGTCCCGGGGAAGACGCCCAGCAGGACCGATTGCTGATCGAGCAGCATGGCCACGCAGTGAACCGCTCTGCGGTGGGGAGGTCACCGGTCATGAGTGGGGCGGGTTGCTGGCGAATTTGCCGCCGTGGAGGGGGATCACTGCGTTGGTCAGGTATCCCTGGTCTTCGTAGAGGGCATGGTGGAGGAGGCCTGCCACCTCTGCGGAATGCAGGAGGCGGCCTTTGGGGTGCTGTGTGCCGCGCTGGGTCACGCGGTCCTGGTCGCGGCGGCGTGTGGTCATTCCGGTGTCGGCGATCATGGAGGGTGCGATGCACACGAGTTGCTGCTCGGGGCCGGTGCGGCGCCAGCCCACGTAGGCGTGCAGGGCGGCTTTGGCCAGGGCGTAGGTGTCGTCGTAGGAGCCCTTGATCCCGGATTCCGATCCGAGTACGGCGATGCGCATGCGGGGGTTGGCCTGCAGTGCGTGCTCGATCAGCCGGACCGTGGACAGCAGGTTGACCGTCATGGACAGGGTCATCTGGGCGCCGGACTGCTGGGCCAGGGGTGTGTCCTGCAGTAGTCCGTGGCACAGCAACAGGCGGTCGAATTGCGGGAGATGGGCTGTGAGGGTGTCTACCGATTCGGGGTGGCCGAGGTCAGCCTGGTAGGTCGATTCGGCGGAGCGGCCCACCGTGGCGACCGTCTCAGCGGGGCGCCGGTTCGCCAGAAGGCTGATGAACTCGACGGCAACCATCGAGGCGGCTCCGGTCACAAGGAGGCCCACTGATTTCTCCCTACGGCGGTATGGAGTTCCTGCCTGACCAGGTCGGCAGCGGTGAAGATGGTGTTGACCTTTCCCGCGAAGACCGAGATGCGGCTGCCCGAGCGACGGACCGAGACGACTCGGGCGTCGCTCACCGAGCGCATCTTCGTCTTCACCGAGAAGAAGGCGTCGACGTGGCGGAAGTTGTCGAGGAACGAAGGCCAGTAGCGGGCGACGTCTTTCTCCATGGCCCGGCGGGTGCGCTCCAGGGAGTCGGTGTTCTGCCGGGCGATGGTCCGGCGGGCTTCGTCGTGGGACCGGCACCGGCCCAGGGGGGTGTGGGTGACGGAGGTGAGGGTGTGCAGGCCGTCCTCGAAGGGGTAGACAGAGAAGAACGCGCCGTCGACCAGCGTCAGCGCGAACTCGTGCAACTGCGACTCGTAGACGAAGGTCACACAGGGCTCGAAGTGCAGATCCGGCCACATGCCCTGCCCGCCGGCTTCCCACGCTCCCCAGGTGCAGTCCACTGCGACGTCGAACGGTTCGCCGTTGAGACGGAGTATGCCGTGGGCCTCCTCGACGGATTCGGCCGGGGTTCCCAGGCGCAAATGGGGCCGTAGCGATGCACCGAACAGCCGCTTTGCACTCTGCGTGCACAGCAGTTCCTCCGTAACGCGGAATGCGGTGGTGGAGGGTGCCAGGCCGAATGCCGTGGAGTCCACCAATTCGATGGGCAGCTGTGATGCTCGCATCACCTGCAGATAGGTTTCCGGGTCCAGCAGCGAGTCGTCACGGGGTACCGCGTAGATGTTGTCGGTGACCGCTCTGCTCAGTGTCGGGTA
This sequence comes from Streptomyces sp. NPDC005017, assembly GCF_042873115.1. Taxonomy (NCBI): domain Bacteria; kingdom Bacillati; phylum Actinomycetota; class Actinomycetes; order Kitasatosporales; family Streptomycetaceae; genus Streptomyces; species Streptomyces sp. NPDC005017. The sequence continues at coordinate 139,857 of NZ_JBIALD010000014.1, forward strand.
GGCCTTTTTGAAATACCGATATCCCTCACTCGCCTGACGGCGTGTCACTGCGGAGCGGGCGTAATGGTAGCCCAGGTGCAGGCGGTTCTGCGTGTGTCCGGATGCGCCGCCGAAGACATCCGGCTGCGACTCGAAGACATGCACGTCGTGACCGTCCGACCGTAGTTCTTCGGCGATGTGGCACCCGTACCAGCCTGCACCGATGACAGCCACTTTGGCGGTGGGGGCGGTGTTGCGCAGCGCCGGGGAGAAGGTCTTGCACTCCGGTATGTGGGGATCAAGAGCGGAGCTCATCGGGTCCTCCTGTCTCCCGCGGGTGCACGGAAATGCCCACCCTGGGCCGCGTAAGAGCGAGTTGATCGTCCGGGAGTATATCCAGCGGTCTCCGGTGAGAAAGTGTCCACCGAGTAAGTTCGCGCCGGGAGGCCACTCTCGAGGTTTGTAGTTCCGGGCTCCACCTCGGCACCAGGCCGCCGACTTTTCGCCGAGTCGCCGGCGGCGAAGGGCGGCGGCCTGCACTGAAAGACGGCCCACGGATATCGGGCCTTCACAGAATCCGAGGCGTCGGCCACCCTTGCTTCCCGTCCCAACGCCTGGCCTTCGGAGCAGACATCGATGAAATCCCTTGGCGGAAGCCGTGAATGCACCTCGCACCCGTCACGGAGCGGCGGGGGGAGCGAGGAGCGCGAGAGTGCCGACGGTCGGCCGCGCGGACGTCATTGCCGCCGCGGCCGACACCTGTCGCGATGGCCTTCCCTGCCCCTGGAACGCCGCGACCCGGTTCGCGTAGACGGTGGGCCGGCGCGCCGTGCGGCGGTCGCTGTCCTGCCCGGCGAGCGGGCCGCGTGATGCGTCGGGCCGCCGGGGCCGGTGTGGTCGCGACAGATCTGGACGGCACGCTTCTGCGCAGTGATCTGACGGTCTCGGCGGCGACACGGGGCATGCTGCGACGGCTGGCCGGGAGGGGAGTCCTGCACGTCATTGTCACGGGCCGGCCCGCCTCGGGGTGCGGTTCCTTCTTCCGGACGCTGGGCTACCGGGGCCTTGCCGTCTGCGGTCAGGGCGCTCAGATCTACGACGTGGACCGCGGTGTCCTCTTGTCCCAGGCCGAGTTGGACCCGGATGCCGCGCGGGAGTTCCTGGCCCGGCTGGCCCGGCGGGTCGGAAGGCTGCGTCTGGCCGTGGTCACCTCCGGACTGGGCAGCGAGTTCCTCGTCGCGCCCGGGTTCAGCCGGGGAGGGGAGCGCGAGCAGGCCTCCTTCCGCCTCGTAGGGGAGGAGCATTTGTTCAGCGATCCGGTCGACAAGGTGCTCCTGCGCCATGACGGCCTGTCCGACGGCGAGCTGGCAGCCGAGGCCCGTCTGGTCTGCGGGCCTGGACTGACGGTGACGCATGCCGGTCCCAGGATCGTCGAACTCCTGCCGGCCGGTTTTGACAAGGCGACCGGGCTGTCCCGGGTCTGCGAGATGCTCGGCGCGGGCCCGCGGGAGGTGGTCGCCTTCGGCGACATGCCCAACGACATACCCATGCTCCGATGGGCCGGCCACGGGGTTGCCATGGCCAACGGTCATCCGGATCTCCAGGCCGTCGCCGACGAGATGGCTCCAGCCAACGACGAGGACGGGGTGGCTGTCGTACTCGGCCGGCTGCTGGGTGCAATGCCGTCCGCGGCGGATGCCCTGCGAACCACTCGATGAGCTTCTGTCGTGGGGGGCGCCGTGGCGGATGCCTCGGCGGCCAGGAGCAGCTCACGGCGTCCGCATCGCGTGGGCACGGCGGTCCGGCGGCACGGGCCGCCGTGGTCTGTGTCCATGAGCGGCAGAGGACAACGCCGATGCCCTGATGGGGTGTTCGAGTGCTTCCGTGCCGCACTTGCACAGCCGACGCCGCCCCTTCCCAGGCAGAGGGCCGGGGACGACGTCCGTGCCCGCCGGACGGACGGGGCATCGGCGGGATCACAGAGGGGGCCGGGGCTGGGGGAGTGCTGGACACCCCGTAGCCCCGGCCCGCTCGTGTCACGGCGTGCGTTGCCGCAGTCGGGACACCTCTGCCCACAGCGTGCGCGGGGTCCGGAACATGTCGATGACAGGTACCTCGTCGGTGATGGTGATGTCGTAGGCGTTCTCCAGTGCCAGGAGCAGTCGGATGGTCCTGAGCGAGTCGAGTCCCACGTCGGCGAGCGGCTGATCGGGCCTGATCTCCGTCCCGGGCGCGTGGTCGGACAGCGCCTCGGTGATCAGTGCCTGGAAGGTGTCGTCCCAGTCCTTTTCCTGCGGGTCCCCCGTCTGCGGACGGTCGGCGGGTGCGGGGAGGCGGTCCAGTGCGACGGCGCCATCGGTCGTGAGGGGCCAGCCGTCGACCTCCACCAGGGTGTCCGGTACGAGGTGGCGGGCCAGCCGCCGGGCGGCCAGGCCGCGCCACACCTGGTCGGCCGTGCCGGGGGATTCGGGCACCGTGCGCACATACCCGGTCGTCCGCACCCGACCCTCCGGGTCGGAATGCCGCACTACGACGCTGTCGCGGACCAGGGGCTGGGCGTCGAGCAGTTCCCGGATGCGATAGGTCTCGACCGCGTCGCCGTGCGCGCCTGCGGGTTGGTCGATCGGTCCCAGCAGTTCCACCGTCCCGTCGGCGGCGTACCGGGCGAGCTGCCCGGTACGCAGCAGCCTGGCGCCGCTGTCACCGAAGGCGTCCGGGACGAGACGGGCGGCCGTGGCGGCCGGATCGCCGTAGAAGCTGTCCGGCAGCCCCGGACCGCCGACGCAGAGTTCCGCGGCCACTCCGACGGGCGCCGGGAGCAGTCGGCTGTCCAGCAGTTGCAGGGGACGGCCGGGCAGTGGTCTGCCCTGGAAGGTCACCCACCCGGGCAGCGCGTCGACGGCCTCCGCGAGTATCAGTCGCACGCCTTTGCCCGGGGCGACAGGCCGGCCTGGCCCGCGGTGGGCCCCGCCGATGGACTCGGTGATGCCCGCGGGCGCGGGTCCGCCCGCGTGGAGTGCCTCGGCCACCAGGGACGTTGTGCGCAGTTGTGTCACAGTTCCCGAGGTCAGCAACTGCCTGATCTCGGGGAGGGAGTCGGGCAGCGCGTGGCGGGTGAGGACGACCGATCCCGCGCACACCAGGGGGAGCAGGAGTTCGCTCACTGTCTGCCAGGTGGGCAGGGCGCTCGCCGCCAGCCAGCCCGCCCCGTGCGGTGCCGGTCCGGCCGATTCCTCCAGTGCTGTGCGGTCGCTGTCCAGCGCGGCTGCCAGCGCCTGGTGGGTGAAGACCGCCCAGAAGGTGTCGGCGCCTTCGCCGGTGCGTACGACGCAGGCCGTGTCCTGCGGCCGGGGTAGGGCAGTGCCGCGCGGGTCAACGTGCTGCTGCTGTGGCTGGTCGGCCGGGTCGTCGGTCTTCTCGCCGGGGTTCGCCGTGATCACCGGGACCGTGCCGGTTGCGACGCCCTTGGCCTGTGCGGCCGAGGGGACCACGATCGCGGACACCGTCGGCACAGGGTGGTGTCGGTGGTCGTCGTCCTCGTGTGCCGAGTACCCCAGCACCCAGGCGGCGCCGGCCTGCCAGACGGCCAGCAGCGCGGCTAGGGTTGCCGGGGTGTGGCCCGGCACGACGGCGACCAGGTCGCCCGTCCCGACACCTGCCTGCCGCAGTCTGCGGGCGATCCGCTCGGCCTCGTCGTCGAGTTGCGCGTACGTCAGTGACGTGCTGCCCTGCTGCAGGGCCACTGCGCTCGGCCGTTCGCGCACGCCGCGTGCGAAGGCGCCGGCAACGGTCTGCGTGGCTGTGCTCGGTTCGCGTCGGCCGACCGGTTCGCGGGCTGGTTCCGCCTCGCGCGGCGGCAGGGACGCGGCGTCGGTGTCTCCGTCCGGTCCCAGGGCCATCTCCTGCAGCACGTCCCGGTACAGGTGGCTGAGCCGGTGAGCCGCCTCTTTGCTCAGGGAGTGGTTGGTGGTGTTCAGCCGCAGCTGCCCGCTGATGGTGTAGACGTGCAGGGCGAACTCGTTCTCGCTGTCGGTGAAGGTCTCCTTCCACTCGACGAGGTTCTGGTCGACCTGGTGGAAGTCCAGATAGTTGAAGAACACCTCCAGCAGCCGGCCCGCGCCGTGGTCCTGTTGGATGATCTGAATCGGCACGACCCGGTGCGGCCACAGTTCCGTCAGGGTGTCGTAGACCGCGGTGACCAGCTCACCCCAGGTGCGCGTGCCTTCCGGCATGGCAATTGGGACCGTGTTGAGGTAGTTGCCCAGCACCCGCTCGGCGCCGGCCGTCTCCGGGCGCGCGTCGCAGACCAGTCCGGTGAAGAACTTCTCCGAGCGGGCGACTCTGCGCATGACCGTCAGGTGGGCGGCGAGCAGGACCGCCTTCATCGATGTGCGGGTCTGCGAGGCGAGCCGACGCAGGTCGGCTTCGAGGTCGTGGAAGTCCAGCGCGACGAAGTAGCGCTCCCGGGGTGCCTGCGGGTCGTCCTGCCACACTGCGGGCAGGGAGACATCGCTGCGGCCGTCGAGGACGGTGCGCCAGTAGTCGCGATGGTCGGGCGAGTTCCCGGCAGCCAGTTCCGCGACCACGTAGTCGGCGAAGCGCAGGGGTGCCGGTTCTGGCTCGGCGGGCACCTTTCCGGCGCGGATGTCGCGGTAGGCGAGGAGGATCTCCATCAGCAGCGTGTGGAAGCTCCATCCTTCCAGGATCGGATGGGACTCCGCGATCGTCATCCACCAGTCGGGCGAGTCCGTCGCCGTGTGGGCGTGCACCCGGATCAGCGGGGCGCGGGAGATGTCCATCAACTCCTTGCGCTCCACTGCCGCGTGGGCCCGCATGCGGGGCGCCCAGCCTTGCGGGCCCAGATCGCCGTGGTCGCTCGAGCGCACCGTGATCTTCGCGTCGGTGTGGACCAGTTGGAGGGGCTCGGAGTAGCTGTTCAGGTCGAAGCTGGTGCGCAGGACCTCGTGGCGGTTCACCACGAGCTGGGCGGCTTCCTGGAGCGCGGCGTCGTCGAAGTCGCTGTCGCCGTGTATCCGGTAGGAGGTCGTGTCCTGGTAGGTGTTCACATCCGGCTGCGACTGAAGTTCGGCGAGCATGCCCAGCTGCATCGCGGTGACGGGGTAGGCGTCCACCACGTCCGGCGGCAGCGCGGCGCGGTCGTCGGGGCGAAGCAGGGCGAACGGGGCCACTCCTTCGGGGGCGGCGGGCTGTGGCGCGGTGGGGCCCTCCGGGCCGTCCGCGCAGAAGCCGGCCAGCTCCTCGACCGTTTGGTATGTGAAGACATCGGTGGAAGAGACGGTCAGGCCCTGTGCCCTGAGCCGTCCGGCCAGCGCGATGGCACGCAGCGAGTCGCCGCCCACGTCGAAGAAGTTGTCGTGTACGTCCACGTGGTCGGTGTCCAGGACTTCGCACCACGCCTGGCGGATACGGCCGAGGAGGATGTCACGGCCGTTGCCGGATCCGGCGGGCGCCGCGGCAGGCGTCAACGGGTTCGCGAGCCGACCGTCGGGCCGCGGGCGGCCGTCGGCGGTGCCCAGTCGGTCGTGCACCTTCACCAGTGCTTCCTGCGGGGCGCGGAGAACCGCTTCCAGCAGACGCGTGTAGCAGTCGGCCCAGTGCCGCGCCGTTTCCTGGTCGATCACTTCGGCGGCGAAGTCCAACCTGCCGTGCCATCGCCCTGCGCCGGTCTCCTCGATGTGGAGGTTGAGGTCGAACTTGGCCGGTGCCGGGCTGGTCAGGTGCAGCAGGTCGATGTCCAGGCCCGGCAGGCGGACCGCGTCCTGCGCGGCCGCGTTCATGTCGAAGCACACCTGGAACAGCGGGTTGCGGGAGGTGTCGCGTACCGGGTTCACCTCGTCGACCACCCATTTGAAGGGCACGGCACGGTGGTCGAGGGCGTCCAGGAAGCGTTCTCTGACCCGTTGCAGGAGCTGGGCGAAGGTGTCTCCGTCATGGTGTTCGCCGCGTATGACGACGGTGTTGATCGTGTAGCCGACCAACTCGTCCAGTTCGGGGACCGTGCGAGCGGACACCGGCACGCCCACCGCCACGTCGTCGGTCCCGCAGATGCCGGCGAGCAATGCCTGGTAGGCCGCCAGCAGCACCATGAAGGGCGATGCGCGATGTGCGGCCGCCAGCGCCCGGACCCCTGCGGCGGTCTCGGCGCCGATCGCGATGTCGACGCTTCCCCCCTGCCCGGTGGGCGCGGCCGGCCGGGGACGGTCCAGCGGCAGGGGCAGCTCCTGGAGACCGCCCAGTGTCCTGGCCCAGTAGGCCAGTTGCGGGCGCAGTGTTCCGTCCCTGCGGGCGGTGTTCTCCCAGACGGCGTAGTCGGCGTACTGAACGTCCAGCGGGGGCAGGCCGGGTGCCCGGCCCTCGGTGCGCGCAGCGTACAGGGCGCCGAACTCGGCTGCCAGGCGGTGGTAGGACGGGCCGTCGCAGGCGATGTGGTGCAGGTGGATCACCAGCACGTGCAGATCGGGGCCGAGCACCACGAGGGTGACGCGCAGGGGATGCTCCGTCGTCAGGTCGAAGGGCCGCAGTGCCTCCCACTCGGCGATCTGCCTGGCCCTGTCCTCGCGCAGCGCCGACGGCAGTCGGCTGATGTCGACGGTGCGCGGCCCGGAGAACGCGGGCGGGTCGATGATCTGCGTCGGCGCGTCGCCGTCCTGGGTGTACCGGGTGCGCAGGATCTCGTGGCGTTCGACGACCTGTTCCCAGGACCACCGCACGGCCTCGGGTTCCAGCCGTCCGGCCAGGCGCATTGCCCACGTCATGGTGTAGGCGGGACTTCGCGGGTCGAGTTGGTGCAGCACCCACATCTGCTGTTGGCCGGCGGACAGCTCCAGTGGCCGGGTGCGCTGTGCACGCCCTATCACGGGACGGGAGGTGGGACGTGGGGTCCCCGTGGCTGACGGGGTCATCGGGTGGCCTCGCCGGTCGTCGTCGCGGCGGCGCCGGGTCGGGCGCTCAACGGTCGCAGGTCGGTCCACACCTCGGCGATGTGGGTCAGGCACTGCTGCCTGGTGCCGCGGAACCCCTGCGCGTGCCAGCCCTCGGGGAGGGCACGCCGCGCCTCCCAGATCGAGTACTGCTCCTCGTCGTTGACCACGACCTGGTACTCCTGGGCCTGGGCGGTCTCGCTCACCGGTGCGCCTCTCTGTGTTCTCGCTGCGTGCGTTGGATTCGGGCGGGAAGGGCGGTTCTCACACCATGCCGGTCAGCAGGCGGGCGTCGACCTTCCCGTTGGCGGTCAGGGGTACGTCGTCGATGGCGACGATGACCGACGGGATCATGTACTCGGGCAGTTCGTCGGCGAGGTCGGTGCGCAGGCGGGGCACGTCGAGCGGCCGGTCCGGGGCGGGCACGACGAACGCGGCGAGGCGTGCGGGACCGGGCGGCCGCTCGTGGGGGACCACCACCGCCTCGCTGATGTCCGGGTGCCGGCGCAGGGTCTCGCGGACCTCGCCGATCTCCACCCTGTGGCCCCGGATCTTGAGCTGGTGGTCGGTGCGGCCCAGGAACTCCAGCCGGCCCGCGCTCCAGCGTGCCCGGTCCCCGGTGCGGTACAGGCGCGCTCCCGGCGGGCCCCAGGGGTCCGGCACGAACCGCTCCGCGGTCAGCGCGGAGTCGCCCAGGTATCCATGGGCGACTCCGGCACCGCCGACGCACACCTCGCCCGCGATGCCTTCGGGGACCGGCTCCAGACGTTCGTCGAGCACATACATGGTGGTGTTGGGGATGGGCGCGCCGAGGGGGATGAGTCCTTCGCCGTCCGGTGCGTCGATGACCTGACCGGAGTTGCCCACGGTGATCTCGGTGGGGCCGTACTCCGTGGCCACCGCTGTTCCCCGCGGACCGGCCAGTTCCTTCCACCGCCGGGCGAGTGCGGAGGGAAAGGAGTCGCCCGCGGCGATGACGAGCCCGGCCAGGCCGTGTGCCTGCTCGGCCTCGAGGTCCAGGCTGAGCAGGTTGAGGTGACCGGGAGTCAGCTTGACGAAGCTGTAGGGGGCTCCGGCCGCGAGAAGGGCGCCGAGGTCGGCCGTCGGCAGCGGATCGGGCAGCAGGTCCACGCACTGTCCGCTCAGCAGCGGTGCGTACAGGCTCGGAACCTGCAGGTCGAAGGAGATCGAGGTGAAGAAGGGGGAGCCTCCCGTTCCTCTGGCGGCATACTCCCGCACGGTCCACAGCAGGTAGTTGATGAGGCCGCCGTGGTGGACCAGCACACCCTTGGGCGTCCCGGTGGAGCCCGAGGTGTAGATCACGTAGGCCGGGTCCGCTGGACGGAGCCGGATCCCGGTGGGCGTCTCGGGCGCCGCGTCGAGGGCCGCCGCGTGTTCGTCGAGGAGCACCAGACCGAGGGCCTGGCCCTCCCCGAGGAGCGACGCGTGCTCCGCCCGTGTGATCACCAGCTCGCAGCCGGCGCCGGCGATCATCCGGCCCAGCCGCTGCGGAGGAAGGCTCAGGTCGAGGGGAAGGTACGGTGCGCCGGCCCGCCACACTCCGAGCAGGGCCGGCAGCAGGTCGGCCGAGCGTCTGAGGCACACGCCCACAGGGGTGCCGAACCCGGCCCCCCGGAGCTGGAGGTGGTGGGCGATCCGCAGTGAGCGGCGGTCCAGCTCGCGGTAGGTCAGGACGGCACCGTCGACCCGGACGGCCGGTGCGTGCGGCGTCCTGGCGGCCTGCTCCTCGAAGAGGTCGACGACCGTGTGCGGGGGACTGCCAGCCATTGGGCCGGTGCCCCAGTCGGTGAGCACCCGGTTCAGTTCCGCCCGTGGCAGGCAGGCCGCCCGTGCGTCGCCGTCGGGTCGGGCTGTCATCTCCTCCAGCACTCTGCGGTACATCGCCGCGAGCCGCTCCAGGCGCTCGGCGGGCAGTGTGCCGCCTCTCGCCCGCAGCACCAGCCGGTCGGTCCCCGCAAGGACGAGCAGGCCGTAGGGGCCCGTCTCGTAGTGTTGCGCCGCGTGCGCTGCCGCGGTGTCGTCCAGGGCGAACAGCACCCGCTCGCGGCGGTGCGTCTGCGCGGCGCCGGACTCGGTGCGGGCGGGCAGGTCTGCCATCGCGCGCCCCGTGCGGGACACGCCGTCCCGCCAGGTGGTCCACAGGCCGGGCCGCATGCTCAGGTCTCCTGCCCCGGAACCAGGCGCCTGCAGCACCTCCGTGCGTACCAGGGGTTCTTCGGTGAGCATGTCGAGGACTTTGAGGTGGGCGGCAAGCAGGGTTACGGGCGGTCGTGTGCGGGCGTCGGCCGCCAGTGCGTCCAGGGCCGCGGCGACGTCGCCGAACGGGACCTCGGCCCACGGTTCGGACGCGGGCGGGAGGCTGGGCTCCTGGCGGTCCCATGCCGCAGGGAGGGTGAAGAAGGCGGGAGCGCTCACTGTCCGGTTCCGCCTTCCAGAAGGTGGCGCACCGTGTCGGCCACGGTCCGGCCGGCGTCATTGAGGACGTAGTGACCGGCGTCGAGCAGGTGCAAGCAGAACTCCCTTGTCGTCTCGGCGGCCCAGGCGGCCATGGCCTGGTGACTCACGAACGGGTCGTGGCGGCCTCCGACGACGGTGACGGGGATGTCCAGCGGCGGGCCCGCCGAATACTCCAGCCGCTCGATCACCCGGTAGTCCGCCCGCAGGATCCGCTCGAACATGGCCATGAGGTCCGGGTCGTCGAGGACTTCCTTCACCATCCCGCCGAACTCGACAACTCGGTCGAGCAGTTCGCGCGTGGGCAGCAGGTGCAGCGGATCGTCGATCCGGCGCAGGGCGGGTGCTTCTGTGGAGGAGAGCACGAGCATGTCCGGTTCGCGGTGCCCCGCGTCGCGCAGGCGCCGCGCCAGTTCGTAGGCCATCACGCTGCCCGAGCAGTGACCGACGAGCACGAACGGCCGGTCCAGGAGCGGAAGCAGCGCCTCCTGGAGGTCGGCGAGAAGAAGGCGCCAGTCCTCGGAGAGCGGTTCGGCTATGCGGTTCTCCCGCCCGGGCAGGCGCACCGCGCATAGTTCGGCCTCCTCGGGCAGAGCGCTGAGCCAGCCGTTGAAGGCCGCGCCGCCGGCGCCGACATGCGGGAAGCAGATCATCCGCAGCCGGGCTTCGGCGGACGCCCGGGGACGCGCGATCCAGCGGCCGCCGACCGCTCCTCCGATATGTGGTCCGGTGCCGCTCATGCGGTGCACGCCTCCCGTACGGCAGTCGCCGCGTCCCTGTCCCGCAGAAGGGCCAGGGGCGAGGCGACGCGATGGTCGAGCCCGACGACGCGCAGGTCGCGCACCGCCGGTCGCCAGGTCTTCTCGGCTGCGGGCAGGCGGAGCACGTCCTGAACGAGCAGGGCGGGGCCGTCGTAACCGGCGGGCTCGTAGCGTGACAGGGTCTGCGCGAGGCGGGCCCAGGCCAGTTGCAGGCGCGGCAGGTCCTGGGGCTGTACTCCGTCGTCGTACCAGCCCGCTTCGTGCATGCCGGCAAGGACGGCCGCAGGCGTCTCGTCCCCCGCGAGCGCGAAGCGCCGCCCGAGCAGCGTCAGACGGTCGTGCAGCAGATGGCCGAGGTCCGGCCGCCCTTCGGTGGCGCCGAGGGGAGCGGGGTCGATCAGGGCCAGCGAATGCACGTGCCCGCCCGCGGCGCGCAGCCGACGGGCCGTCTCGAACGCGACGACAGCCCCTTGGCCGAAACCGGCGAGCCGGTAGGCCCCGCCGGGCTGATCGGCGCGCACGGCTTCGGCGTACCGGTCCGCCACGGCACCGACGTCACCGTAGGGCGGTATCGGGCCGTGGTGGCCGGGCAGCACCAGCGCCCGCACGGACAGCCCGTCCGCCCAGTCGGCAAGTGCCTGGCGTTCCGCCTGGACGTGGCTGTCCGAATGCACGACGTACAGCGGCTGCGTGCCGTCTGTCGCGCCGACCGGTGCAAGCCGGGTGTCAGCTTCGGTCCAGGCCGCGGCATCCATGCCGAGCACCTCGGTTGCCGACGGCAGCAGCGCGGGGTGGGGCTGTGCGGGGGGACCCTGCGTCGCGGGCGCCGCGACGGTCAGGCTCTCGGCCAGGCGGGCCGGCGTGGTGTTGCGCATCGCCACAGAGCTGCGCAGGGCTATGCCTCGTTCCTGTGCCGCCACGACGACTTCCAGCAGGGTGAGAGAGTCACCGCCCAGATCGTAGAAGTCGTCGTCCGGACGCACCGGGTGGCCGAAGTGGTCACTCCATATCTCGCACACCATGCGTTCGATCACATGACATGGCAGACGGGCGGCCTGGGCCGCTGTCTCCAGGACTTCCGCTCCGGTCATCGCACCTCGCAGCTACGGATGGGGCAGTCGACCGCCGCGGGCCGACCCCGGTCGGCAGTCCGTCCGAAAGCGTGGCTTCGCCTCCGCGTCCAGGGCCAGGCAGCCCGACCGGCAACTGTCCGGTCGGGCATTTGCCGCAGGCAAGCGGCTGGGGGTCGCGACCGGCGGCGCGGGCGGGTCAGGGACGGGGGTCGGCGAGGTGCCGGGCGACCTCGGCCAGCGAGGGCAGCGCCTGCAGCACCTCCTGCGCGGGCACCCCGAAGTCGATCAGGCAGGCGACCTCGTCCGCGCCGGCCTCCTCGATCGAGCGGGCGGCCGCCACCGCCTCGGTGACCGGCCCGAAGACTCCAGCGGTGTCGAAGTACCGGTCGAAGGCGCGGTCCAGCAGGAACTCCTCGTCCTGTGCGGAGAGCGTCAGCGGTGCTCCGGCCGCCGCCGGGCCCCCGCCCGACCGCATGAGCAGGTCGAGGGAGCTGCGCAGGTACTCCCGCAGCGGTGCGCGCACCTGCGAGCGCACGGACTCCCGCGAGGGCCCCGTCAGGGTGTGGGCCATCACGGAGACGTGCCCCCGGGCGTCCTCGCCGTGGCAGGCGGCGAACTCCTCGCGGTAGGCGCCGATGTTGCGCGCCAGGGCAGCGTGGTCCTGGCCGAGCATGTGCGTGAGCAGGCCCGCTCCGAGCCGCCCGGCCGTGCGGAACGTGTCGATATGACCGGCGGCGGTGATCCAGACCGGCACCTCCGGCTGCACCGGACGGGGGAAGACCCGCACCTTGTGATCGGCGCCGTCCGGACCGCTCAGAGCCAGTTCCTCCCCGCGCCACAGCGAGCGCACCGTGTCCACCGCCTCGGCCATCAGCTTCTTGCGGTCCGCGTACGCGTGCGGGCGCAGAGTGAAGTCCACGGGCTGCCAGCCCGAGGCGAACGACACCCCAGCCCGTCCGCGGGACAGGTTGTCCACCACGGACCACTCCTCGGCGATGCGAACCGGGTCGTGCAGCGGCGCGACCACGCTGCCGGCGCGGATCGCGATGCGCGAGGTGGTCGTGGCGAGCGCCGCGCCGAGCACCGAGGGATTGGGGTACTGGCCGCCGAACGCATGGAAGTGGCGCTCGGGAGTCCACACGGCGGCGAATCCGTTGCGGTCCGCGAAGCGGGCGCTTTCCAGGAGCAGGTCGTAGCAGCCGGCGGCGCTGTCGGCGGTCTCGGCCGCGGTGTTGGCGAAGAAGAACAGACTCAGGTCCATGGCAGGCCTTCCAGGTGTGCGTGAGGGGGCTGACTGCCGTCGCCCCGCAGCCGACGCGAGCGGACCCGGTTGCGAACGTCTGCGGAACCGGCACTTGTCGGTCGCTCCTAGCCCGCGAACCGCCGGCGCGCCCGCCGTCCCGACGAGCGGCCAGCGTAGGCAGCACCGGATCCGTACAACAGGCAGGAGGCGCGGCAACTTGCCGCCGCGGCAGGGTGCTTGAGAGCCGCCGGGCGGCGCAGAGAGCCGGTCCCTGTACCGCGTCACCGTCCTTGCGGAAGACAGCCCGCAGGCAACCGAGTTGCCGCCGCGCTACCTGGCTCCGGCACGCACCTTCGTGCGCTACTGAGGCAGGACGGGTCCGCACACCGCGCGGACACGACTGGACCAGGAGCATTCCTCGCTGATGGACGGCAGCAATTCACCAGCATCGAACGGTTGTGCTTTGAGCGTCGGACAGGAGGCCCTGTGGTTCCTGCATGCGCTCGCGCCCGACAGCAGCGCCTACAACGTCTGCGGGGCACTGAGCCTGGACTTCGACGTCGACGTCGGTGCACTCGAAGCGGCGGCATTGAGCGTCGTCTCCGGCAACACCATGCTGAACTGCCTCTTCCGCTCCACGCGAGCAGGTCTTCGCCGACTGCCGGGCGCCGCCGCACCGTATGCCTCGGTGTTCGAGGCACGCCGTGTCCTCGGTGTCCGAAGCGGGGACGCGGTGCGGACGGCCGTGCTGGAGGCTTCCCGGCGTCCCTTCCGGCTGGATCGCGAGGCGCCGGTGCGCATCTCGCTGCTCTCCGCGGACGACGGTGATGTGCTCGTGGTCACCGGTCATCACATCGTGCTGGACAACGTCTCTCACCTCAGGCTGTGGCGTGACCTGCTGACCGCCTACGGGCACAGCACCGATGCCCGGCCCGCCTGCTTCGTCGGGGCGCCGTCCGAGACGGGCGGGCAGGACGCGGGCGCGGACTACGCCCGCTTCGTGCGGCTCGAGCAGGACTTCCTACGGTCGCCGCGGGGCGAGTTGGCGCGGCGCCACTGGCACAAGGTGCTCGGCAGCGTACCCAGCGATCCGCCGCTTGTCGGCGACCTGCCGCGGCCGAGCATCTACCGGTTCACCGGCGACGAGATCGAGACTGAGGTCCCGGCCGAGCTGATGACCCGCGTCACCGCGCTCGCCGCCCGGACGGGAACGACCTCGTTCACCGTCCTGTTCGGTGCCTTCCAACTGCTGCTGTACTCGCTGACCGGGGAGCGCGTGCGGCTGATCGGCTACCCCGTGGCGGTGCGCCCGGGGGCGCGGTTCCGTTCGGCGACGGGCCATTACGTCAACACGCTGCCGTTCCCCGCGCGTGTCGAGGCGGACGACTCCTTCGCCGACCTGCTGGAGCGCACGGGTGCCGAAGTGTGGTCCGGGCTGGTGCACAGCAAGTATTCCTTCGCCCTGATGCCGCAGCTGACGGAGCGGCCACGGCAAGCGGACCGTGCGGGTCTGGTCAGCGTGTTGTGCGTGCTGGCCGAGGAGGACGTGGCCGAGCTGACGGGTGAGGTGCTGCCGGCGGGCCACGGCGCCCGGGTGTATCCGCTGGCGCAGCAGCAGGGCCAGTTCGACCTGACGCTGCAGGTGTCCCGGCGCGGGACCGTCACGGCCGTCGTCCTGAAGTACAACACGTCGCTGTTCACCGCCGCCGCGGCCCGTGCCGTCGCCGACGGCTACCTGCGCCTGCTCGCCGCGGCCGCCGAGGACACCCTGCCGGACCGGCTTGGCGACCTTGCGTCGACTCTGGCGCTGTCCTGATCCGCGCGGCCGCCCGGCCGTCGGGCGTGAGCCGCCGCGACCCTAGTCGAAGGAGCTGATGAGCTATGACCATGCACGCCAGGGTGAGCGCCCAGGACGAGGCCGCCGGGGGACGGGAGGGCGCGGGCGGTGCTCTGGACCGGCTCGTGCGCGCGGACTGGCTGCTGCCCACCGCGGCCGCCGGAGTGCTCGGCTTCACCGCGAAGTTCGAGTCCGCGCTCGCCGCGGTGCAGGGCGCCCTGACCCGGATCCATCCGACCGGCACGGCCGGCCCGTCCTGGCACGCCCCGGTGGTCCCGCGCGGCCCGATCGAACGTGCTCAGTACACCGACTCGTTCCCGCATCTCCTGGGGACCGTGCACGCACTGCCGCCCAGCACCGACGGGAGCTCCGCGACGGGGAGGGAGGGCCGTGTGCCGACCGACACCGTGCTCGCCCCCGCCGTCTGCTACAGCGTCTATCCCTCGCTCGCCGACACCATGCCCGACAGTCCGCGCCACTTCGATGTCGCCGGCACCTGTTACCGGCACGAGGCGACCAGCGAAGTGGGCCGGTTCCGCTCGTTCCGGATGCGCGAGTTCGTCGTCGTGGGCACCGAGGAGGCGGCTCTGGCCTGGCGTGATGAGTGGACCGAGCGCTGCCGCGCTCTGTTCGCCGGTCTCGGTGTCGCGGTGCGGGTCCAGGAGGCAAGTGACCCGTTCTTCGGGCCCGGTGCCGACTTCATGCGCTCCAGCCAGATCGAGCAGAGCCTGAAGTACGAGTTCGTGGCCCCGGTCCGCCCGGGCGACGCGGGAACCGCGATCGCCTCGGTCAACCTGCACAAGGACCATCTGGGGGAGCGTTTCGCCATCGGCTCGCCCGACGGCGGCTGGGCGCACAGCAGTTGCGCCGCCTTCGGTCTGGAGCGCATCGTCCTGGCCCTGGTGCACGTCCACGGCGACGATCCGGACGACTGGCCCGCAGCCGTGTGAGCGGCATCGAAAGGGGAGGGGCCGAGCGCGGGATGCGTGCCCGGCCCCTCCCCTTTTCGGCTGCCGGCTTTGCCCGTGCCCGTGCCCGTACACGTCGGCCGCGGGCTTGTCACTGGATCAGCCTGCGGCGGTACCCCGTGAGGTGCGCCGTGCGCTCACCGGTAGCCCCTGGACTGCAGCCCGTACAGCTCGGCGTAGGTTCCGCCCCGTGCCATCAGCTCGCGGTGGGTGCCCGATTCGGCCACCCGGCCCTCGTCGAGGACGATGATCAGGTCGGCCATGCTGACGGTGGAGAAACGGTGGGACACCAGCACGGTGACGCCGCCGTGGCCGCGGGCCTCGCCGGCGGCGGCCGCGAACCGTTCGAACAGGGCGTGCTCGGTGTGCGCGTCCAGTGCCGCGGTGGGTTCGTCGAACACGCGGAGCAGGGGCCTCTCGCGCATGAGGCCGCGGGCGAGTGCGAGCTTCTGCCACTGCCCGCCGGAGAGGTCCACGCCGTTCGACCAGCGAGTGCCGAGCCGGGTGTCCAGCCCTTCCGGCAGATCGGCGACCACGGAGGTGGCGCCGCCGCGCTCCAGTGCCGCCTCCACCGCGGCCCGGTCGCCGATTCTGGGCAGGTCGCCCACACCCACGCTCTCGCGTACGGTCAGTTCCAGGCGGGTGTGGTCCTGGAACGCGCCCGCGCACCGACTGCGCCATGCCGCGGGGTCTATCGCGGTCAGGTCGACGCCGTCGACCAGAATCGATCCGGTGTCGGGCCGGTAGAACCCGCACAACATCTTGACCAGGGTCGACTTCCCGGCCCCGTTGTCCCCGACGAGGGCGACCACGCAGCCGGGCGGCAGATGGAGCGACACACCGCGCAGCACCTCACGGGTCCGGCCACCGCCGCTGTAGCGAAAGTGCACGTCGCGAAGGGTGATGCCGTCCTTCAGCTGCCGCGGTGCCGCGAGAGGCCCGCCGGGCGCCGCCTCGTCGGCCCCTTGCGGCCGGACTGCCCCGGTCCGGGCGGCCGCAGTCGCCCGATGCTCATCGGCAGCGTACCGGCGCAGCCACATGAAGCGGCGTCCGACGGTGAGGATCTGGAGGAAGTAGGTGCCGTAGCCGACCGCCGTGCCCACGGTGGCGCTCATCTGCGCGGCGAGGCCGACGACCAGCACCACATCGCCCGCGCTCGCCTGGCCGTCGACGGCCCGCAGCAGTACGAGGGTGATCGCGGCGATGTATCCGAGGGCGTTGACCGCGCCGTCGAGGGAGGCGAGCCCCGCGGCCTTCCAGTCGGCCCGGTTGCGGTGTGCGGTGACCTTCTGGGAAGTGGTTGCGTGCCGGGTTCCCAGCTGGGCGGTGAGGCCGAACACGCGGAGTTCGGCACCGTAGGCGGGCGAGGTGCCCAGTTCGAACAGGTGCCTGCGCAGCCGTTCGGGCTCACTGGTCGCCTCCTGCGCCCGCGTGCTCAGATCGCGGCGGATCTTGCCGAGCCACAGGGAGGGCAGCGTGAGCAGGGGAAGGAACAGCAGCCGCGCGTCGATGCCGACGAGCAGGACAGCGGTCACGGTGAGCGTGGCTGCCACGCGCAGAACGCCCGCGGTCGCGTTCACCATGCCGGCCAGCTGGCCCTGCTCCTCGCGGATGCGCTGGATCTGGTCGAGGTAGTCGGGGTTCTCGTGGTGGGCGAGCCCGCCGGTTCCCCCGACCAGGCGCATCAGTTCCGCTGCGGCTGCAGCTCCGGCGCGCTCCTGCACGGTGAACAGGCAGTGCACGTAGTAGAACACCGAGGCCAGTGCGCCGATGCAGGCGACGCCGAGGATGAGGGCGGCGGTCAGACCGCGGTCCAGGTCGCCGGAGACGGACGCATCGACGATGATCTTGGCGCCGAGCGCGCCGACGGGGATCGAGACCGCGAAAGTGATTCCGGTGAGCAGTTGCCAGGACGCGTGCCAGGGGGCGGCGCGGAAGCCGATCCCCATCAGTGCGACATAGGATCGCAGGGTCTCACGCACGTCGTGCCTCCGCGTCGTTCTCGGTTGCCGTCAGCGACACCCGCGCCGGGGCGGGAGGGGGCAGGTCGTCGTCGGAGAAGCGTTCCGCCTGAACCGTGAACATCCGGGCGTACTTGCCGCCCAGCGCCATGAGGTCGTCATGACTGCCTTCCTCGATGACCTCGCCCTGGTCCAGCACCACGATGCGGTCCACCCTGCGCACGGTGGAGAACCGGTGCGAGATCAGCACCGTGGTCAGGGAGTCGGTGAGTTCCAGGAAGCGGTCGTAGATCTCGGCTTCGGCCCGGATGTCCAGGGCGGCGGTGGGTTCGTCCAGGATGAGGACCTGGGCGCCCGCCTGTGCCGCGAAGAGGGCGCGGGCCAGGGCGACGCGCTGCCACTGTCCGCCGGACAGGTCGGTGCCGTGGGAGTACTCGGGGGACACCACCGTGTCCCAGCCGTGGGAGAGCGACTCGATCAGGGGCAGGATCCCGGCGCGTTCGGCCGCACGGTGCAGCAGGTCGCGGTCGTCGGCACGGTGCGGTGCACCGAGCGTGATGTTGTCGGCGATGCTGAGGTGGTACCGGGCGAAGTCCTGGAAGAGCACGCTGATGTGGCGGCGCCATTCCTGTACGTCCAGGTCACCGAGGTCCTGGCCGTCGACCTCGATCCGGCCTGCGGTCGGCTCGTGCAGCGCGCACAGGAGCTTCACGATGGAGCTCTTGCCGGCTCCGTTGTCCCCGACGATCGCGAGGGACCGGCCGACGGGGATCGTGAGGTCCAGGCGCCGCAGTGCGTCGCGTTCGGCGCCCGGATAGCGCAGGGCGACCCCGTGGCAGCGGATCGCCCCGGCGGGCGCGGGCGCGGCTTTCCGGAGCCGCGGCCCGTCCGGCGACGCGGGCGTTTCCTGCGGCTCACGGCCGGAGGCGTGGTCGCGCAGGGCGAGGACGGGGGGAACCGCGGCCGCCGCGAACGCCAGTTGGGCGTTCTGGTCATCGAAGGCGGTGTAATTGTTGGCGAGCGCCAGAGCCTGGGTGAACACGGCCAGGCCTGCCAGGCCGAGGTCGTGGTGGACCGCAGCCCACGCCAGCAGCCCGTAGGAGAGCACGTTGACGGCCCCGAGCATGCCGGTGGTCGCGGCGACGGTCCGCGCACGCGGGCGGCGCTCGCGCCACACCGGTTCCATGGCAGTCCGCCATCTGTTCTCGAAGCGGGAGGTCAACCATTCGAGCATGCCCCACAGGCGCAGTTCCTTGGCGGGGCCGGAGGTCAGCGCGAGGTCGCGCAGATACTCGGCCTCCTGCAGCGCCGCGCTCTGACCGAAGGCGAGCGCGCCCACCCGGAAGTACTCACGCTGCATGAAGTGCACCGCCAGCGGCCAGGCGACGAGCCACAGCAGGCCGAGCCACCAGTGGAAAGCGAGCAGGACCGCGGCGCCCGTCAGGGCCCGCAGCCACGCCGGCAGCACGTACACGAGGGCGGCGACGGCCTGGCCGGGACGCCCGTTGTCCGTGACACCGAGCCCACGCACCACCTGCAGCGCCGCGAGCACACCGGGGTCGAGGAGATGATCCAGGCGGTCGGGACGGCCCACCGCGCCCAGGGTCTCCTGCTGCAGGAACCGCTCCGCGTCCCGGCCCAGCGTGTCCCCCAGCGCGCTGACCAGCGGCGGCAGGGACTGCTGGAGCACCACCAGCACCCCGGTGGCGGCAAGCAGGGCCAGCATGTGCCGGCCCGCGGGCGAGGAAAGCCCGTCATGCAGGGCGTTGGGCACCGCGCCGATGAGCAGACCTGTCGCCACCGCAACGGCGACGGGCAGCACCGACACCGCCAGAATCCCCGCCACACCCCAGGCGGTCTTGACGCGGCTGACCCGCGGCAGGAGCCGCACCAGGGCGACCGTCCCGCCCAGGGCGGGAGGGAGGTGCACTCTTCTCAGCAGGGCCCAACGGGAGTGTGATTGAGGCACGGTGACGTCCTTGCGAGGCGGTCGGGTCGGCTTGTCCTTGCGTGCGGCCGTACGCCGGTGGCACCGAACAGCCGCCGCCGGCCACGGAAGACAGCACACCGTCCAGCACCGGACCGTGCCCCATCCCACCCCGCGGCTCCGGCCCGAAGGCACAGCCCCGCAGCGCACCCGCCGCGGCTGTCCGAGCCGCGATCCGACCGGCGCACGCAAGCATCGCCCCCCGCCTCGTGCGGCACCAGGCATCTGCGCGGCAATTCCGCCGCCCCGATTTGCCGGTCCCGTGCCTGGAAGGTACGGGTGACCAGTCAGGACAGTGGAAAGCCGATACAGACATCCGCCGGTGCGGCGCACACGGCCGCATCGAAGGCGGGCTGCCAGGCGCCCGGGACGCGGCACCGGCCGGCCCGAGGGGGAAGACGGACGTGACGGCAGGATCGACCACCACGAGCAGCGAGACCGGGCAGGACGGCATCCGGATACAGTTGACACCCAAAGAGGCGGCACAGACCGCCGCCCTGGCCGAACGGCTCTCCTCGACGGCATCGGGCGCGGTCGACCACCCCGACTGGATCGCAGCCGCCCGCACCACGAGTTGCGCCCTCCCCGTCCGGCTGCTGGAGGCGATCCGGTCCTACCGCAACGACCCTGGAACCGACGGGCTTCTCGCGATCGGTCGTCTGCCGGTGACGCACGGCGCGCTGCCCCCCACCCCCACCGTCGCCCAGTCGGCCGAGACCGCCGCCACCGTGCCGGCAGCAATCTCGATGCTGGTCGGTCTGCAGCTCGGCGAGATCGTCGCCTACCGCGACGAGAAGCGGGGAGCGCTGGTGCAGAACGTCGTGCCCGTACCGGCACTGGAGACCTCGCAGAGCAACGGCGGTTCCGTCGCGCTGCAGTTCCACACCGAGAACGCCTTCCATCCTCACCGCCCCGACCACATCGGGCTGCTGTGTCTGCGTCCGGCGCGCGAGGGTGTGGGGACCTACATCGCGTCGATCCGGCGCGCCCTGCCGCTGCTCGCCGACAAGGACGTCGCCGTCCTGCGTGAGTCACGGTTCACGACGTGCGCGCCGCCCTCCTTCAGCGCGGCCGACCACTCCTGCCCGCACCCGGTGCTGTCCGGCCATCTCGACGACCCGGACATCCGGGTGGACTTCCACGCGACGTCCGCGCTCGACGACGAGGGCGCCGCGGCCCTGGACCGGCTCGGGGCGGCTCTGGACTCGGTGCGCTGCGAACTGGCCCTGCAGCCGGGCGAGATGGTGTTCCTCGACAACCGGCTGGTGGTCCACGGCCGCGGTGCCTTCACGCCCCGCTACGACGGATCCGACCGGTGGCTGCACCGTGTGTTCGTCCACCTGGACAACCGGCGCAACCGGGAGTGGCGCATCGACGCGGGTTCCGTGCTGATCTGAAGGCGCGGCGGTCGCGGCCGGGCCTTCAGATCAGCAGGCCCGGCACGTCACACCGTGTGCCGGGCCAGTAGGTCACTGAGGGCGTCGACGGTGTAGGCCCGGGGCAGTTCGTCGTGCGGCAGGATCACCTGGTAGGTCTTCTCCACCTGGGCGACGATCTCGATCAGGTTCAGCGAGTCGGCCTCGTAGCGGCCGACGAAGTCCGCGCTGTCGTCGATCTGGTCCGGGCTCAGTGCCAGCACGTCCGCCACGATCGCGCGGATGCGTGCTGCCGGGTTGCCGATGTCGTTCAACTGTCAACCTCCTGTTGCTGTACTGCTGGCGGGGCTCGGAAACAGGCTCGGGGCAGAGCGGGCGACGACCAGGAGGGACCCCACGGTGAGCACCGTGCGGCCCGCCACCTGTGTCCGGCCCGTGAATTCGCCGACCGTGCCGGAGTGGTGCTGCAGTCGCACCTGGTGCTCCAATACGTCCCCGGGCACGACCGGCGCGGCGAGGACGAGGTCGCGCAGGCCGGCCATCAGCGGGACCTCGCCGACCGGGCCCAGCCCGGCCAGCGACCACAGCACGCTGGCCGCCTGGCCGAAGGACTCCAGCAGCAGGGCCGGCGGATACGCGAAGTCCTCGATCCCTGATGCGTCCTCCAGGTCCCGGTAGCAGTCCTCGGCCGCGGTGACCGCCTTCGTGGCCACGAGGGCGGCAGGCGGCGCGAACTCCCGTACGGTGTCGAGCAGGAGCATCGGCGGTCGCTGGCGCAGCAGTGCCCGCACTTGGCTGTGGTCAAGCACGGGCGGTCACCGGTTCGTAGGTCGCGGACAGTTCCACCGCCGTGCGGCCCTGGGCGCACACGCCTCGGGCGCGCACCGCGAGTCGGCCGGCACCCTCACGGGTCACCGACACGGCCAGGTGCAGTTCGTCGCCGGGGAACAGGGGCCGGCAGAAGCGGGCCCGGTCGATGCCGCACAACCGTAGTGCGGCGCCGTGCGCCGAGCGGACCGTCTGGTCCACCCAGTCGATCACGAGCACTCCGGGCAGGATCGGAAAGCCCGGGTAGTGCCCGGCCATCTGTGCGGCGGCGATGTCGACCGGCAGGCGCACCGTGACCCGGGTGCCGCCGGGGATCTCCTCGGCCAGCGCCGGGCGCACGAGCGCGTCGGACAGAGCTGGGCCGCGGGTAACGGCTGCCACGGCCTCAGCCCAGACCCGGCTGGGCGACAAGCCGCCGCGCGAGCGTCTCGACGTAGTCGGTGATCGTTACGTCCCGGTCCAGGTACGGGACCACCTCACGGGTCTGTTCGTACAGCCGCCTGGTCGCCGCCGACAGACCCTCGGGGCCCCGGATGTCGGCCGCCTGGCAGGCGCACAGCAGCTCGAAGGCGACCACATGGGCGACGTTGTCCAGGACGTCCCTGGCCCGTCGGGCGGCGACGAAACCGAAGGAGACGATGTCCTGGAAGTCGGCCGTCGAGCTCAGCGACTGAATGGACATGGGCATGGCCGTCGCCCGGGTCTCCGCGGTCAGTGAGGCGGTCATGAACTGGCCGCCCATCAGGCCCAGCCGCAGACCCGGATCCTCCCGGCACAGGAAAGCCGGAAGTCCGTTGCTGTTGCTCGGGTCCAAGAAGCGGTCGATGCGGCGGTTGGAGAGGTTCATCAGCGTGGTCAGGGCGATCACCAGGTGGTCCATCGCCATCGACACGTACTGGCCGTGAAAGTGCCCGTTGTGGAAGACCTCGGCCTCGTCGGGGTCCACCAGCGGATTGTCGTTGGAGGAGTTCAGTTCGTCCTCCACCACGCGCTGGACGTCGGCGATGCTGTCCACGACGGGCCCGAGGATCTGCGGGGTGCACCTGACCGAATAGGCGTCCTCGATCGACTGCGACCCCGCCTTGGCGTGTTCGCCCATCTCGTGGGAGAGAAGGTGTTCGGTGTCCAGTTCGTCCACGGCGAGGCGGGAGTCGGCCAGCGTCTTCCACAGGAACTCGGCGACCACTTGCTGCCCCGCGTGGGGCTTGAGCCGGTGCACGCGCGGGTCGAACGGCTTCAGCTTGCCGCCGAGGGCCTCCACCGACAGGGCCGACACGAGCAGGTACGACTGCAGCAGCCGCCGAGCCCGTTCCACGGTCAGGCAGCCCAGGCCCACCATGCCCGACGTGCCGTTGATCAGGGCCAGCCCTTCCTTGAAGCTGAGCTCCATCGGTTCGATGCCGGCCCGCCGCAATGCCTCGGCACCGGGCAGGACCTCCCCGTCGAACCGCGCCCGCCACTGGCCTATGCAGACCAGTGCGATGGCGGCCAGCGGCCCGAGGTCGCCGCTGGTGCCCAGCGAACCCTTCTCCGGCACGCAGGGCACGATCCCGGCGTTCAGCACCGCGATCAGCTTGTCCAGGTTGGCCAGCGAGATCGCCGAGTTCCCGCGGGCCAGGGACACGATGCGCGACATCATGATCGCGCGGACCGTGGCGTCGTCGAGGTGGTTGCCCACATTGGTCGCCACGGCGTTGAGCAGGTTCTCCTGCAGCGGGCGTGCCAGGGTGACCGGGATCAGCCAGTTGACGAATCCGCCCATGCTGGTGTTGACGCCGTAGATGACCCGCTCGTCGGCGACGAACTTCTCCAGTGTCCGGCGGGAGCGCTGCACGCGGGTGCGGACGGCGTCGTCGACGGTGACCGGGGCGGCCGCGGCGGCGGCCGACTCGACCTCCGCCAGCCGTACCCGCCGGTCCAGGGACAAGGTGTACGTCACGCTTCGCTCCTAGGCATTGGTGGGACGTCGTACGTCCGGTGTGTTGCGGGGGGCGGCCAGCGAGTGCCGCAGCATCTCGCGGTCGACCTTTCCGTTCTCGGTCAGGGGCAGCTCCGGCACGGGGCACACCCGCCGGGGCACCATGTAGGCGGGCAGTTCCCGCGCGCACCACGCCAGCGCCGCGGTCTCGTCGAACTGCGCGTGCGGGCCGTCGAGTACGACGCCCGCCATCAGCACCTCATCGCGCCCGCGGGGCACCAGGACGGCCGCGGCGGCGGTCACGGCGGGAAGACGGGCCAGGGTGCCCTCCACCTCGCCGAGCTCGACCCGGTGTCCGTGGACCTGCACCTGATGGTCGGAGCGGCCCAGGAAGTACAGCTCGCCCCGCACCCCCAGGCGGGCCAGGTCCCCGGTGCGCAGCACCGGCTGACCGTGCCGCGGGTCGACGGGATCGGGCACCAGCACGGCGGCGGTGGCCTCGGGGTCGTTCCAGTAGCCGCTGAACAGTGCCGGGCTGCGCAGGTAGATCTCCCCGCTCGCGCCCGGTTCGGTGACCACCCGTCCCGCGCCGTCCACGAGGGTCATCTCGGCACCGGTGTGGGCGCGCCCGATCGACAGCCGTTCATACCCGGCGGGCAGGGGGTCGGGGACGTCGGTGAACGAGGCCGCCATCGACTCGGTCGCCCCGTAGCCGTTGACGAGGCGGGTGCCGGGAAGCATCTCCTGGAGCAGGCGCAGTTCGGGGACCGGAAACTGCTCCCCGGCGAAGACCACCGAGCGCAGCGTCCGCAGTTCCCTCAGCAGTTCGGGGTCATGGCGCAGTACGGGACGCCACAGCGAAGGGACACCGTGGACCTGGGTGACCTCCGCCTCGCGCAGAAACCCGATCATGCGGCGCGGTGAGCCGAGCCGTTCGCGGGGGACCGGGACCAGCGTCGCCCCGGCGGTGAGGGCGATGCCGATACCGAAGAGGGCGAAGTCGAACTGCAGGGGCGAGGTGCTGGCCACCCGGTCGTCGCCGTCGGCCAGTCCGTCTGCGACCACCGCCCGCAGGAACGTCACGATGGCCCGGTGGCTCATGACCACGCCCTTGGGCCGGCCCGTCGACCCGGATGTGAAGACGATGTAGGCGGTGTCGGTGGCGAGCACGGCCTGCCGACGCCGTACCGAACGCGTCGGCGGGCGCTCGACCACCAGGCCGTCCGGCCCGAAGCGTGCGGTGGCGCCCGTGGGAGGCAGTTGCCTGGACAGGAGGCCGTCGGCCCTGGCGTGCACGGCGGGCTCGACCGCCCGCAGCACCTGTTGCAGGCGGCCGTCCGGCGTCTGCGGGCTCACCGGTACGAACGGCAGGCCCAGCACCGAGCAGGCGAGCAGCAGCGCCACGGACGCGGCCGAGGTGTCCGCCTCCACCACCACCCGGTCGCCGACGTCCAGGCCGAGGCCGTCCAGGACGGCCGCGTACTCCTTCACCAGACTGTCCAGGCGGCGGTAGGAGACCTCCCGCACGGCTCCCGTCCCGTCCGGCTCGATCACCGCGGGCCTGGCCGGCGTACGGGCCACCGCCTCCTTGAGCAGCTGATGGAAGTTGTCCACGGAAGGACGCGCGGGTTGCACGGCGTCGTTCTCCTTCATCGGGCGACGGGTCGGCGGCCGAGCGGCCGTGTCGTGGGCAGGAGGGGAGCGGGGTCAAGGACCCGGAACGGGTCCGCGCCCGGTGTGCGCGGTGCGGGGGCGGCCCGGAACACGCGGCAGCGCCCCACGCGCGGGCCGGTTCACGGCTGCGCCCTCTTGAGCACCGCGACCGAGAGCAGACCGTCGGGGTCCACGGCGACGACGGCGGCGGGCAGCGTCCGCTCGGTGAGGAGCGAGGCGATCTGCAGGGCCGCGTGGGCCCCGTAGCAGTCACCGATGCGTTCCTCGCTGTACAGGCGCCGGGCTGCGGGCAGCGCTGTGGCGATCGCTTCGTCCTGCGCCGCGTCCGCCTCCGGCTCGCCGGTGTGCCGGGCCGCCACGGCGACCACCTCGTCGGCGGCGACTCCGGCCGTTTCCAGTGCGGCGGCCACCATGCCGGTGAGCTGCTCCGCGCCCTGGCCGGGGACCGCGCGCACCGTCAGGGCGGCCACCTCCGCCAGGCCGGTCCTGCCCGACGCCTGTGCCACGGCCGCGTCCTCCAGCACGAACATGGCCGCGCCTTCGCCGTGTGCCCGAGGCGCCCTGGCCGCCTGTGCGACACGCGCGACGGGCCCTGTGAACTCTTCCGAGGAGCCCGCCACGACCGTGTCCGCGTGGCCCGCCCGCAGCATGACCATCGCGTGCCGCAGCGCGACCAGCGCGGACGCCGGACCCGCGGCGACGGTGGCGTTCACGCCGCGCAGCCCGTAGCGGATGGCAGTGGATCCCGCAGCCGCGTTCAGGACGCAGTTGGGGCTCTTCGCGGCGGTCACCATGTGCGGCCGGGGCTGGACGAAACTGTCCAGCCCGAACTCCGCCACGCCGGTGACGCTGCCCGCCGCCGTGCCCACCGTCAGGCCGACACGGTCCCGGTTCTCGTCGGTCACCGCCAGGCCCGCGTCGTCGAGCGCTAGTCCGCACGCCGCCATGACCAGCTGGGCACTGCGGTGGCTGTACTGGGTGGCTCGTCGTCCTAGCAGGGCCACGGCGTCGAAGCCGCGTGCCACGAAAGCCCTGCCGGTCTCCGGGTCCTCCTCGGGGACCGGGTCCGGCCAGATCGCTCCGACTCCGGAGATCACGATGCGCACGGCGGACTCCCCAGGACGACGATGGCGTTGTTGCCGCCGAAACCGAAGGCGTTGCTCTGCACGACCCGTACAGATGCCTCGCGCGCGGTGTCGGGCACGATGTCGATGCCTTCCAGCTCGGGATCCGTGGCCCGGTGATTGATCGTCGGCGGGATGAACGCCCGGTTCAGAGCCAGCGCGCAGGCCACGGCGCTGAAGCCGCTGGCCGCGCCCATCGCGTGTCCCAGCATGGACTTGAGGGAACTGACCGGCGGCACGCGCCCGCCGTACACACGCCGGATTGCCTCCGACTCCACCTGGTCGTTGACACGGGTTCCGGTGCCGTGTGCGCAGATGTAGTCGACCTGGTCAGGCGTGACGCCGGAGCGCTTAAGCGCCGAGCGCGTGCAGCGGACGATGCTGTCCGTCTCGGGCGCGGAAGGGTGGTGGGCGTCGCAGGTCATGGCGTAGCCGAGGACCTCCGCGTAGATGCGGGCGCCCCGGCCTTGCGCGCGCTCCAGGCTCTCCAGGACCAGGGCCACTCCGCCCTCGGCGGTCAGCATGCCGTCCCGGTCCCGGTCGAAGGGCCGACAGGCGTCCTTGGCCAGGGCGCCGAGCCGGTGGAACGCGGCGTGGGTGAAGCGGCTCACCGAGTCCGCGCCGCCGGCGACGGCGAGCGCCGCCTCGCCGGAGCGGACCAGGTCGAAGGCGTAGCCGAGGGCGTAGTTACCCGCGGCGCACGCCGTGCCGAAGGTGATTGCCTCGCCGGTGGCGCCGATCTCCTGGGCTGCCGCCAGTGCCAGCCGGCCGGTCGGCAGCTGGGCGGACAGCTGCCGGTCGGGCAGGGCCGGGCCGCCTTTGTGCCAGGACTCGGTCATCGCCACGATGTGCTGGATCTCGCCCGACGTGGTCCCCATGACCACCGCGCCGTCGTCGCCGAATTCCTCGATTCCGGCGTCGTCGGCGGCAAGCCGTGCGGCGGCCGCGGCGAACAACGACGTCCGGCCCCACTCGCCGGTGTCCACCGTGGTGACCAAGCGGCCGGCGTCGAAGTCCTTGACCTCGCCGGCCATCTGCCGCTCGAATCCGGACACGTCGAAGGACGTGATCCGCGAGATCCCGCTCTTGCCCATGCGGACGGCCTCGCAGAAGTCCTCCACTCCGATGCCGATGCTCGATACCGGCCCCAGGCCGGTGATGACCACGCGGTGCACCGGGCTACCATCCCGCCGCTCGGGCGACGATCTCGTACGTGGCGTGCAGATCCGTCATCCGCCGGGCGTCGCCCTCGTCGATCGTCACGTCGTAGCGCTGCTCGATCTGTGCCAGCAGCTCCACGATCAGCAGTGAGTCGGCGTCCAGGTCGTTGATGAAGGAGTTGGCCTTCTCGACCTCCTCCGGGTCCGCCGCGAACACTTCCGCGGCGATGTCGCGCAGTTCCGTCATGCGCTGTTCCAGCATGGGGCTTCCTTCCGTGGACTAGGACAGACCGCCGTCGACCCGCAGGACGGCGCCCGTGATGTACGCGGCCCGCTCGGACAGCAGGAACGACACGGCGTGGGCCACATTCGCCGGGGTGCCGAAGCCGCCAAGGGGGATGCCGGTCTCGGCCCGGGCCCGGACCGACGGCTTCATCGAGGCCACCATGTCGGTCTCGATGAAGCCCGGTGCGACCACGTTGATGCGGACGCCGTAGCGTCCGGCCTCCTTGCTGAGTGACGAGGCAAGGCCATGCGTTCCGGCCTTGGAGGCGGCGTAGTTGGACTGCCCGGGATTGGCCGACAGACCGGCGACCGACGAGACCAGCACGACCGCTCCCGACTTGCGGCGCATCATCCCGAAGGCGACGGCGCGGGTCAGGTGGAACGCTCCGTCCAGGTTGGTGCGCAGGACGGTGTTCCAGTCGGCGGGGTCCATCAGGGCGAGGCTGCGGTCACGGGTGATGCCGGCGCAGGACACGGCGGCCGTGGTCGGCCCCAGCTCCTGTTCGGCCTCTTCGACGAAGGACCGCACCTGCTCGAAGGAGGTGACGTCGACCGCCTTGCACACGACCCGTCGTCCGTGAGCTTCGATGCCGGCGGCGGTCTCCTTCGCCGCGTTTTCGTTGCCCCGGTAGCAGAAGGCGATGTCGTGTCCGTCCTCGGCGAGCTGAACGGCTATCGCGCGGCCGATGCCCCGTGAACCGCCGGTGATGATGGCGGTCACAGGCCGCGCCCTTCGTCTGCAGCGCGGCCGATGGCTCCTGGCGCGGTGTGCCGCGTGGGGGAGGCGGGTGCCGGAGCGGTGAATGCGGGCCGCAGCGAGAAGAGTCTGCCTCGCTCCGGCCAGTCGCCGACGGCGGTCCCGGACGCGCAGCACAGCGTGCCGCTGGTCCGGTCGGCCGCAGGCCGGGCCGAGTGTGGTCGTGACATCGTCTTCCTCCATGGAAATGAGCGGGTGAGAGATCGAGGCCCCACAGGCGAGGGGCGAAGCGCCAGGCGGGCCAAAGCAGTTGGAATTCCGGGGCACCCGGAGCACCCGGCGTGCCTGCCCGGTGGACTCACGGCGCCGGCGCCGCCTGTTCCTGCCGGTCCTCCTCCAACAGCCGTTCGACTTCGTCGGCCAGCGCCGCAGCTGTCGGCCGGTCGAAGAACGCACGCATCGAGACCTGGACTCCGAAGGCGTTCTGCACGCTCCACAGCAGCCGGGCGATTGTCAGCGAGTTGCCGCCGAGAGCGAGTACGTCGTCCTCGGCACCCACGTCGTCCTGCTCGAGCACGTCCCGCACGAACGCCAGGATCGCCGCCGACATCGGCTGCGTTCCCGCCGACGGGTCCCGAGTCTCCTCGGCGGCGTCGGCCCCGGCGTCGGGCCAGGGCGCCCCGACCGCCGTGTCGGGGTGGGCGGCGTAGACACCCGCCAGCGAGCGGAAGTCTCCCGCCAGGTCCCGTGCCAGGTCCTTGCTCACCACGTCAACGGCGTACTCCACCGCCCCGCCGAAACTCCCGTCCGCGCGTGGCCACAACGTGAGCGCGACATCGGTCCGGGCGACGCGCCATGCCTCGGCCAGCAGCCGCAGGTCCCGTTCGCCGACCTCCTGCCCGACCATCCCGTCGCCGCTCAGCGTGAACAGCGTCTGGAACACCGGGGTGCGGGACAGGTCGCGCACCGGCTCCACTGCCTCCGCCACCCGCTCGAAGGGCACCGCACCATGCGCGGCGGCCTCCTGGCACACCTGCCCGACGCGTTCGAGGGCGGTGCGGAATGACATGTCGGGGGTCAGTCGGGCACGGACCACCACGACGTTGATGAACAGACCCACCAGGCTGTGCAGTTCGGGCCGGTCGCGGCCGGCGAGGGGCGTGCCGACCCCGAAGTCCCAATCCTTGCCCGCCCGGGCCAGCAGCACCGTCCACAGGGTCAGGAACACACCGTGGGCGGGCACTCCGGCGGCCCGGCCCAGCGCCAGCAACGCGGCGGCGTCCTCGGAGGTCACCGCCGTCTCGACACCGGATCCCTCGATCGCGCGGTGGCGAGGACGCTCTGACTCCCCGGGCAGGATCAGCGGAGGTACTCCGTCCAGTGCCGTGCGCCAGTAGCGCAGCTGCTCGGCGGACACGTCCGGGGTGAGCCGGTCGCTCTGCCAGGCGACTGCGTCCCGGTAGCGCACCGGCAGATCCTCGAGCGCGGGCGACCGGCCCGTGTGGACGGCTCGGACGAACTCGCTGAGGTCGCGTTCCAGGACGCGGGTGGACCAACCGTCCCCCGCGATGTGGTGACTCACCACGAGGAGCAGCTGCTCGCCGTCGCCGCCGCCGCGGATCAGGCGGTAGCGCACCGGCGGTGCGGCGGCCAGGTCGAATCCCTCGGCGAGGGCGGCCTGCACGTGCCGGACAACCTCGTCGGGATCGGTATCGACCACCTCGAAGTCGACGGTGGTGGGCTTCTCCGGCACGGGAGCGGGCAGGACGATCGCGTGCAGGCCGTCCGCGTCCATCGCGTAGCGCGTCCTCAGCGGTTCGTGCCGCACCACGAGATGGCGGACGGCCTCCCGGATCACCGCCTCGGGGATGGCGGAGGACACCCACACCATGACCGGCAGCAGGTACTCGGGGCTGCCGGGGGACATCTGGTCCTGGAGCCAGAAGCGCTCCTGCCCGGGCGAGAGCGGGACGCGCGCCCCCGCGGGCAGCGCCTCGATGGGCCGGGCCAGGGCCCCCTCGGCCAGCAGCCGGGCCTGGAGTCGAGGGGTGGTGGCGAGCAGCAGGTCCCGAAAGTCCAGTTCCACGCGGGAGGTCTCGGCGAGGACGACGGCCAGCCGCGTCATGAGCAACGAGTGGCCACCGAGGCGGAAGAAGTCGTCGTCGAGGTCCACCTCGTCGACCTTCAGCACCTCTTGCCAGGCAGCCGTCACCAGCCGCTGTTCCACGGTCGGTTCCAATGCCCGGCCGATGGCCGCTGCGCCTGTCCGCGTGAGCCGGCTCCAGTCCGGTTCGGGCAACCGCGACGGGTCGGTCTTGCCGCTCGTGGTGACGGGCAGCGCCGCCACCACGGTGATCACGGACGGCACCAGGGAGGGCGGCAGCCAGTCGCGCAGAAAAGTCATGAGACCGTCGGGCTCGTGGCCGTCGGTGGTGACGAGCCAGGCACCCAGCCGACGCTGCCCACCCGGATCGTCGACCGGCGCGACCGCGGCCGCGATCACCGCAGGATTGTGGGCCAGCGCGGCCTCCGCCTCACCCGGTTCGATCCGCACACCGTTGATCTTCATTTGGGTGTCCGTTCGCCCGACGAACACCAGGGCGCCGTCCGCCCGTCGGCGTACGAGGTCGCCGGTGCGGTACATGCGCGTGCCGGAAGGGCCGCAGGGGTCGGGGAGGAAGCGTTCGGCGGTCTGCGCCGGGTCCTTGTAGTAGCCACGTGCGACACCGGGGCCGGCGGCGTAGACCTCGAGCAGAGCCTCTGGTTCGTGCGGCGCGTCGGCCGGCGGGGCGTCACCGGGCTCGGCGCCGGCCGTCGGCAGTCTCAGTTGCATGCCGTCGATCGGGAACCCGATCGGCACGGGACCGCTGCGCTGCTCGGGGTCGAACCGGGCCGCGGTAAGGTTGACCGAGCACTCCGTGGGCCCGTAGGTGTTCCACACCTCGACATCCACGCGCTCTCGCAACCGCCGACACAGTTCCGCATGCAGCGGCTCACCACCGCTGCACACCGTGCGCAGCGTGGAGCATGCTTCCAGTCCGGGTTCCACGGCGAGCAGACGCAGCAGAGAAGGGACCACCTGGAGGACGGTCGTGCCGGTCTCCTTGAGGGAGGCGACCAGTGCGGCGGCGTCTCTTCCGGCGTCCGGGCGGCCGAACACCACCGGCGCTCCGACGACGAGCGGGGCGAAGACCTCCCAGGTGGCGGCGTCGAAGGTGAGCGGGGTCTTCTGCAGGACGCGGTCCGTCGTGCTCAGGCCGAGTTCCCGCACCGCCCACGCCACGAGGTTGGCGATTCCCGCATGCTCGACCACGACGCCCTTGGGCGTGCCGGTGGAACCGGAGGTGAACACCATGTAAGCGGCGTGGTGGGGCGGGGTCGGGTCCGTCGCATCGAATGCGGTGCCCGGCCCCGTTGCCGTCGGAGCCGGCAGGTCGGCCCGCACGAGCGGCAGGTGGGCCGGGGCCGCCGACGCGTCGGACTGCCCGTCCGTCACCAGCACGGCCACATCGGCGAGCTCAAGCACGCGGCGCTGTCGTTCCGTCGGCGCGACAGGGTCGATCGGGACGTAGCAGGCTCCGGCGAGCCAGGTTCCCACCAGTGCCGCTACCAGGCCGGGACCGGGGGCCATCATGATGCCGACCGGTGTCTGCGGGCAGACACCGTGCTCGCGCAGGGCCTGTGCGACCCCCTGTGCCCACCGGTCCAGCTCGCGGTAGCTGACGACGCGGTCCCCGGTGAGGACGGCGGGGGCGTCGGGGTGGCGCCTGACGGAGTCCCGGATGAGGTCCGGAAGCATGGCGGGCATCTGCTGCCTCCCAGTGGACGAGGCGGACGGCCGGCCCGCCTGCAATTCGTGGTCGGACAGCACAGGGCTCTGGCACCTGGCCGGACCGTCGTGACCGGACGGCTTCTCGCTCACCGTGCTCCCTTGTTCCCAGCGTTGTCGTCGTCGGCTCCGCGTCGTCCGCCGGACGCTGCTCCGGCACTGCCGGGAGCGGTTGCCTGATCTGCGGTGCGTCTGCTGGCGCTGCCGTGGGCAGAGGACATCCGCGCGTCAGGCGTACGCGTTCGTTGCGAGCCGCGATGGACCCGGCCGCAAGCCTCGTCCTCGGGCCGGAGCGGAGCCAGGCATCCGGGGGGCAAGTTGTGGCCGCCGATTTGCCGGTCCGCTGCCGGGAAGACCTTGGCGACCAGCGACGACGGGCACGGCGATGCGGCAGCGCGCAGCAGTTCCACCCGTGCGGCGTCGGCCCGTCACCCGCCCCGCGCACGGATCGCTGCCGACGTGACCCACCGGGCTCCGCCACGGCGCGAATACGTCGGCCGACCGGGTCCGGAAAGCATCCGCGGGCGGACCATGGCTGGACGAGCCGCCCACCCTGTCCCATGGCCGACACCCGGTCGCCCAGTCCTGCCGGAGCGCTTCCCTGCAGGGCACCTCAGGCGAAAGCGGGCCAGGCGGCGAGATCGTCGCCGTGCATTCGGATCAGCGCCAGAACGACACGTTCCAGTCCGAAGCCCACGCACGCACTGTGCGCCGCCCCCTCGTCGCGGTAGCCGATGCCGAAGCGGGAGCCCTGGTGGTCCTTGTGGCAGTTGGCGGAGCCGACGGCCATGCCTGCGCCGCCGTCGCAGAGGTCGGCGACGAATTCGTACTTGAGCTGTTGCTCCAGCTGGCTTCGGCGGAACAGCCGGTCCGCGGGCCCGAAGAACGGGTCGCTCGCCGGCTGCACCGATACCTTCAGGCCGAGCCCGGCGTAGAACTCGGCACAGCTGGTGATCCACTCGTCCCGCCACCGCCGGGCCTCGGCCTCACCCGCAACCAGAACGAACTCCCGCAGCCGGAAGGACCGCAGCCGACCGACCTCAGAGGTCGCCTCATGGCGGTAGCAGTGGCCCGCCAGGTCGAAGTGCGCCGGCCGCTCGATCACACGATCGGCGAGCTGGGGATAGACGTGGTAGCAGGTCACCGGCACCAGGACGGTGCCACCCGACCCATCGTCACCGGCCACGCCGTCCTGGCCGCCCTGCTGAGCCATGGCGTTCACGTCGCCGAGCAGATGCGGGAAGGCCTGGTCGTACTCCGCCCGCTCGATGTCCGAACGGGACATCACCGGGGGACACCACTGGGGGCCGGCCGTACCCGAAGGACTGATACCGGTGATCGCCGTGTTCAGGCGTGAGACGGCTGATTCGAACTTGGCCGTGAAGAGCACCAGACCCCGACCGGTGGCCGGCAACAGCCAGTCGCCCGCCACCAGACTGTCGAGGGAATCGTCCACCCACCGCGACGCGAGCGCCGCACCGGGCCCGCGCCCACTCATGTGCGCTGCCATGCGTATCCATTTCTTCCTGCATCGAAGAGAAGCTGCCCCGAGGTGTCGGGACAGGGGCGTACGGGTGCGCTCACCGCACCGGGCCGGCCTGCCGTGCACGGCTCAGCGGACGCAATCCGTTGACGACGTCCACCACATGCGCGAGACACACCTCCACTCCGCCGGTGGTGCCCTCCGCCTTCCATCCGTCCGGGACTTCCCGGCCCTTCGGCAGGAGGAAGTACTGCTCCTGATCGTCGACGATCACCTGGTACACGGCTTCGTCGTCACCGTCCTCCGGCGTTTCGGCGTGCGGTGACGGTTCCTCGTGTGCCGAGAGCCGCGAGTCGACCGTCCACTGCCGGGGCAGCGGTGTCGTCATCGGGTCGAGTCCCTCGTCGGCCAGGGCACGGACCGCGAGCTGCTCCAGATCCGTCAGGAAGTCCACCACTGCCTGGGTTCCCAGGGCCGATGTGTCCGCGACGATCTTGGTGATGACATGGCCGCCAGAGCCGTTGGCTGCGAGATACATCTTTCGGCCCGGCCGGTCGTGATCCCGTCCGCCGCGGTAGAAACCAGCGGTGCTCACGAATGTGCCGTCCCTTCCGGCCTGCGTCAGCTGCTCGACGGCGTCCGCCGGTGCGGCGTCCACCGCGAGTTCCACGTTCACCGTGCAGGCGAAGTCCCGCCCTGCCGCCGGCACGCGCGCCGGGTCGTGTGCGCCGGAGGCGTACGCGAAAACGACCGCGTTCCACGTGCGGCGCACGACGTCCTGGAACGAGCCCGCGCCCAGAGCGACGAGTACAGGCGCGTCCTGGACGAACGTGCCTCCCGCGGCCTCGTCCTGGTCGGTCGTGCGGTTGCGGCAGGCAAGGGTGAAACCGCACACGTCGGCCTGCGCACCCCTGCCCATGACCACGGCGATCAGGGCCAGATAGACGGTCGTCTGACTCACGGAGAGCCGCTCGGCC
The DNA here is from genome assembly GCF_042873115.1 of Streptomyces sp. NPDC005017. NCBI lineage: Bacteria > Bacillati > Actinomycetota > Actinomycetes > Kitasatosporales > Streptomycetaceae > Streptomyces > Streptomyces sp. NPDC005017. Next base: position 174,433 of record NZ_JBIALD010000014.1, read on the forward strand.
AGGGCGGGCAGGGCCGTGCCGAGCGCCGACGACACCATGCACACATCGGTGTACCGCGGCGACTCCGGCGCGCGGTGGGTGACCGGGAACAGGGCGGCGGGTCTGCGCTCTGACTGACGCTGCCAGAACCGCAGCGCCCTCTCCGAGAGCGCTTGCGCCGTCGGGGTCGCTTCCCACGCCGCCTGGTCCAACGGCTGCCTGCCCGCGGGAGCGGCCGGAGCCGCTCCGTACCCGGCGGGGCGCAGCAGGCCGAGCAGTGTGCTGCGCAGTGCTGACAGGCTCCAGCCGTCGGCCACCATGTGGAAGACCACCAGAATCACGTGTCGCGGCCTGCCGTCCGCGACGACGACCCCGGCCCTGACCGGCAGTTCCCCCATCTCGAAGGGCACCGCCTGAAGATCGCTCGCAAGCCGGTAGGCGCTGCGGCGGGCCGCCTCGGGCGACACCCGGCGGACCTCTGCGGCGAGCCGTCCCTCCGCGACGAGACGCTGCTGCGGGACGCCGTCCGCCGACGTGCCGAAGGTGGTGCGCAGGGCCTCTTGCTCCTCCAACAGGCGCTTCAACGCCCCCAGCACGTGATCGAGCGTCACCGAGCCCTCGGTGTCGAGGATCATCCGCAGGTTCAGATGCGCGTGGTGGGGAGCAAGCGCGCCCACTTCCTCCCATATCCACCGCTGTCCCCACGTCAATGCCGACGCGCCCGACCTGACACCCTTGAAATCCACCTTGTGGACCTCGGACTCTGCCATCGCCCCCGTGCCCTTCGCTTCGGATAGTGAACAGATCTGCGGTGCGGTGACCGGCTCAGAGCACGAACGCGCGTACCTGAGACATCACCTGGTAGGTGTACTGCCGGCCGTGGCGCACGTGGACCAGGGAACTCTCCACCAGGTCGCCCAGGCGGTCGTAGATCTCACTGGATGTGAACTCGCCGCGTGGGAGCGCCACTTCGGCGTCCTCGATCGTGAAGCTGTGCGGCATACGGGCCAGCACCTTCAGCATGTCCCGGTTACGGTCCTCCAGCAGCCCCACGCTCCAGTGGACACTGCTGGACAGGGACCGCTGATGCGGCAGAGCACCAGGAGGTGACGAGGCGAGCACCTGGGGGGTGAACATGTCGGTGAGAAGTCTGCCGACCGGGATCGCCCGCAGCTTCTCGGCGGCGAACTCGATCGCCCTGGGCATGCCCTCCAGACGGTGGCACAGATCGCGCACGGCCTCCAGATCCTGCGACAGATTCAAGTGTGGGCACTTGGACCTGACCCGGCCGAGCATGAGTTCCAGCGCTTCCCTGGGGTCGAGCGCTGTCACGTCGTGGACTTGGGCGGACGGGGCCGGCACGGTCCGCCTACTCGTGATGAGGACCCGCACCTGCGGATGCTCCTGCACCAAATACTCAGCCAGCGTCGCGGCCGTGTGCGGAACGTGCTCGGCGTTGTCGAGCACGACAAGGGTCTGGCGTCCGGGGCTCTCGTGTCCGGCCGCCGGGTTCGCCAGGCCTTCGAGCAGTTTGCCCCCGGTCATCTCGTCGACCAGTCCCAGCGTCGGCTGCATCCCCGGGATCGGCTGTCGCTCCTCTGCGGGGAGCTTGCCCAGCTCCAGTACGAAGACGTCACCGACCAGTCGCGACTGAAGCATCTGGGCCACTTCGAGGGCGAGCCGGGTCTTGCCGACCCCGCCGGGCCCGGCCAGCACGGTGATCCGGTGCTTCATGACGGTGCCGACCAGATGCGTCATCTCACCGCTGCGACCGACGAACGCGTTGATGGGCGGCTTGACACCGAACCACTCGCCCCCCTCACCGCCGTACTGCGCCACCGCCGGAATCGCATGCCGTCCGAAGTCGGCCTCCAGCGCCAGGAACAGCAGCTCGACCGACGCCTGACGAGGATTGCTCACCCGGCCGCTCTCCAGGTTCCGGATGGTCCGGACACTGACCCCCGACTCCTCGGCGAGCTCCTCCTGCGTCCACCCCTTCTGCCTGCGCAAACTCGACAGAACAACACCTACTGACAAAACAGTCCCCCTGCTTCTTACACGCACGACGCAGCACGCGAAACCGTCCGACGACGAGTCCGCGGCGAGCTTCACACCACCGACCGGTAGATCTCGGCGACCTGACGTGCCGCTTGCTCCCACGAGAAGTGGGACAGCACCCGCCGCCGGCCGGCCACCCCCATGTTCTCCGCCGCCACCGGATCGGCGACCAGCGCGTTCACCCGCACGGCCAGCTCCTTGGCCAGCACTGACGACGACTCGTCGTCCGTCGGCCGGCCCGTCCCCGCCCCCGGCTGCATCGGCACGAGATAGCCGGTCTCTCCGTCGACGACAGCCTCGGGATTGCCGCCCGTCGCCGTTGCGACGACCGCGGTCCCGCAGGCCATCGCCTCCAGATTCACGATCCCCAACGGCTCGTACAGCGACGGGCAGACGAAGACACGCGCATGGCTGAGCAACTGGACGAGAGCCCTCTTCGAGAACTCGCCGCCGATCCAGCGGACCTCGACCTCACCGCCGTCCAGCGCCGCCAACGCCCGGGCGAACTCCGCACGCTGGGCGTCACTGTCGGCGAACTGAGCGACCACCACCAGCCGCGTACCCGGCACGAAATGCCGCGCCGCGTCCAGAAGATGCAGTAGGCCCTTCTGGCGGCTGATGCGCGCCACACACACCACCGTCGGTCGGTCCCCGTCCAGGCCGTGCTCCCGCAAGGCGTCCGTGCCCGGATCCGGCGCGTAGACCGCTGCATCAACCCCGTTGTGCACCACGGAGATACGCGCCGGATCCACATCGGGGTAGGCCCTTGCGATGTCCGCGGCCGTTGAACGGGACACCGCGATGATCCTGTCGGCACGGGTCAGCGCCTCGCGCTCCATGAAGCAGGAGACCTCATAGCCACCGTCCAGCTGCTCGGCCTTCCAGGGTCTCAAGGGCTCCAGACTGTGGGCGGTGACCACGTGCGGAACGCCGTAGAGCCGTTGGGCGAGCCTGCCCGCGAAGTTCGTGTACCAGGTGTGACTGTGCACCACCGATGTGCCCGCCACCGCCTGCGACATCGACGCGTTCACCGCAAGCGCCTGCAAAGAGGGATTCGCGGCTTCCAGCCCACCGGGCACGCCATGCGCCGTTACCGACGGATCCGTGTCGGGAGGCCCGAAACGGTGAACGCGCACATCCACCAGGCCACGCAGATGCCGTGCGAGCGCCCCCACGTGAACGCCGGCCCCGCCGTACACATGCGGGGGATACTCCCGGGTCAGCAGATCCACACGCATCGAAGTCTCCCCGTTGCTCATATCGCCTCGCGTGACACGACGCCGGGGTCCTGGCGCAACTCCAGGGCGAGGCCCCGCCACATCTCGGCGTATCCCAACAGAAGTTCGGTGACCTGCTCGCGGCAGTGAGCCGGCATGCTGTCCAGAATCCGGGACCGCTCCCTGCTCGCCGCCGCGCAGGAGTCGAACATGCGCAGGATCACGCGGCCGGTCTCACTGAAACGCAACGACGGGTCCTTGCACAGCGCGTCGAAGAGCGGCAACAGCTCACCCGGCGACCGGGCTTCGTTCTTCGGCGCCCCGTGATCGCCGGCTTGGGTGTCCTGCCGCTCACGAGGCACGCTGTGCCGGCGCACGCCCACGGGAACGGGATCCTGGCCCTGACGCAGACGAGCACGCACATCCGAAACCGTGGACGGAGAGACACCAGCAGCTCGGGCGATCTGGCGCAGTGAAGCCCCAGGGTTGGCCCTGATGAGCTGACCGGCCAACTCGCGCCCCGCGGCCCGGTTCACCGGCCGTGCCCGGCCGTCGATCCCGACACGGGAGACGCAGGCGCCCGCCGATGCTGTGCGATCGCGCCGGATCTCGCCCACCTTCTTGGCCGACAGTCCCGACACCGAAGCGATCGCACGGTCGGACCATTCAGGGTGAGCACCGAGGATGCGGCCCGCCGCGGTCAGTCGGTCCGCCCGCGACAGCGGCAACCCGTGTTGCGTGTTCGCCGCGACGGAGAGGACGAACGCCTCCTGGCGCCCACCCCGGAAGAATCTCACAGCGATATCGGTCCGGCCCCGCGACTGCGCCGCCTTGAGTCGATGCACACCGTCGATCACCTGCATCGTCTCCTGGTGAACCGTGATCGGCGGGAAGGGGGTGTCGCTCTCGGCGAGAGCACTCACGTGGTCCTCGTCCACTCCGGCAAGACGTAGCAGACCATCGGCCGCCAGCGCCGCGATCTGCACCATCACCACCGGCGCGCGCTCCAAAGTCCGCTGACACTGCGCGATGTAGCCCAGCACATCACGCTCCACATCCTCCGCATGTCCCGTAGAAGTCACTACATCTCCTTGGAGGGGTCGCAGCCACGATCACGTGACCACGGCCAACCACGTGACGAAGCGCCACCCGCGCCGCGCGAAAAGCACCCAAACAGTTCTGGAAACAGGCAAGTTGACATCGATGCGGGCGTGTCCGATCCACCGGCGCCATCCTTTCGGCGCCACCGGCCCAGGGGGCCGGGCACGTCCCGCACGCTGCGTAGTGAAGCGGCTACGCGCGTCACGTCGTTGTCAACAACGGTGCAGATTCTGATCAATGTTCGACTCAAAGTCGACTACAGGCAAGGAAGTTGCCGCTCCCTGCCGTGGGGCGGCAAGTAGTCGGCAGTGGGTGGCGTGGGGCCCGGAGAGGCGGCAGCCCCCGGTGCCGAAGTCCGGCCGCCGGGACCGAATGCCGTTCGGTGCGCGGGCGGGCCGCGGCACGTCCGTCGGCGGCCCGCGCGCACTGGAAGAGGCTCGGTGCACCTGCCCGCAGATGCAGCATGGTCACTTGCAAGTTCTTGCTGCAAGCAGGTGAAAGGCATTGGCAAGCTTGGTAGTTGAGCATATTCTGGCCGCCAGTGGTGCGTGGGGATACGCCTCGGCGGGGGCGCTCCCGTCTCACTGTTCCGTTGGCGACCTCAGGTCGAAGCCGCCGTCCGGACGCCTGCTCCGCGCAGTCACCAGAGAGCGGGATTCCACGCAGCACTGACGGAAAGCAAGGGGGTAATTTGTGTCGCTGGGTGTTGTCGTGCAAGGACTCCGCAGTCAGAAGGGCTGGACGCAGGAAGAACTGTCCGAGAAATCGGGCATCAGTATCCGGACCATCAGAAACCTGGAGAGCGGGCGGATCACCAACCCTCGCCGCTCCTCGGTCGATCTCCTCTTCGCCGCACTGGACGAGAGTGGCGGACACCGTCCCTACAGGCCGTCCTCGCTGCGGCTGGCCGACCTCGCCCCGGCTGTGCAGAGTGCAGGCTTCGACGCGCTTCGGACCGGGGCACGCCCATGGCACGGACCCAGGCCGCCGATCAACTCCTTCATCGGCCGCGAACGCGACCTGGCGACCCTCACCGGCACGGTCCTCGACAACCGGGTGACCATGCTGACCGGCCCGGGCGGTGTCGGCAAGACCCGCCTCGCTCTCGCAGCGGCCGAGTCCCTGCACGCCCATCTGGACGGCCCGGTCTTCGTGATCGGGCTCGGAGCGGTGCCCGCCGAGAGCAGATCACCGATCCTCGACGTGGACGACCTGGTGCGGGCGGACGGCGGACGGCACGGGATTGAACTGTCAGCGCTGCTGAATGCCCCGCCGACCGGGGGCGGGGCGTCGATCATGCAGTCCCTGGTGGTGCTCGACAACGCGGAGCACCTTCCACAGGGGGCCGCGATGTTTGCCGAGCACCTGGTGCGCGAGCGGCCCGGGACCCATGTGGTCATCACCACCAGACGGTCGGTACCCGCCCCCTCCGCACAGGTCTACGAGGTCGCTCCGCTCCCGGCAGACTCGCCGGACGCGCTCGAACTCCTGCTGAGCCGGGTCCGCTCGACCTGTCCGGCACTCGATCTGTCGCACGACCTCGACGCGGTACGAATGCTCTGCAGCCACCTGGAAGGCATCCCGAGGACCATCGAGTTCGCCGCGGAGAAGCTGCGCGCGATCCCCGTCAGCCGGCTCGTGACCGATGCGTTCGGCACCCATGAACTCGGCTGCGCCGACCCGTCGACGCTTCCACACCAGCGCTCGCTGTCCGGCAGCGTGCGCTGGAGCCTCGACCTGCTCGACGATCGGCACAGGACCGTACTGCGCGAACTCGCCGAAATACCGTCCCCCTTCACGATCGACGAGGTGGAACGCGTGCTCGCGCACCACAGTGATCTCTCAAGCACCGAGATCTTCGACGTGGTCGCTGAGCTGGTGGAAAACTCTCTCGTCCATGTCTGCCACGGCCGCGAGTACACATACCACCTACTGGCCCAAGTGCGTGCGTTCGTCTCCTGAGACCCAGTAGGTCCACAATCGTTGAACCAGCGGAGCGTTGGACGTGAGGCGAACCGGCCGATGAATGCTGCGCATTTCATCGAGTCGTCTCCGCCTCGCTCGGTCGGGAGGTCTGCTGGCGTGGAGCAGTTGACGATTTCAGGCAGCACGGGCCTCTGCCGTGAGTTCAGCAGAGGCCCGCGGTATGCAGAGCTGCACAGGGCTGGGACCTGTCTTTGATGAGCGTCAGACCAGCCGGGGCAACTACCGTCTGCTGGTGGCCTGTCGGCCCCGCGTCACTTCAGGTGTCGGGAGAAGAACTGGGTCGCGGCGTCTGCCGCGAACTGCGGGACGCCTGTGTGTCCGCCCATGTTGGCGTGCAGGGTCTTTTCCTCGGAGCCGAAGGCGTCGAACAGGTCCAGGGCCGCCTGTCGGTCGTTGGCTTCGTCGTCCCACTGCAGCAGGACGTGCAGGGGGATCGTGACTCGTCGGGCCTCCTCGAACATGACGCGAGGCACGAAACTCCCGGCGAAGAGACCGGCGGCCGCGATACGTGGCTCGACCACCGCAAGCCGGACGCCGATGGAGATCACTCCTCCCGAGTAGCCGACCGGGCCGCCGATCCCGGGCAGCGAAAGGAGGGCGTCCAGGGCGGCCTGCCATTCCGGGACTGCCTTCTCGACCAGCGGGAGGACGAGGGCGTCGACGATCTCGTCGCTGACCGGCTCACCGGCCTCCATCGCCCGGCGCAGGTCGGCGCGGGCCCGCTCGGCGTCCGGCCGACGAGGCCGGTCGCCGCTACCGGGGAGCTCGATGGTGGCCGCGGCGAAACCCTCCGCCGCGCAGTGCCGTGCCCGGGCCACCAGCCGGGGGTACATCCTGTGCAGCCCGAGGGGAGGATGGCCGAGCAGGATCAGCGGAACCGGTGCGGACGGGGATTCGGGTGTCCACAGGATGCCCGGGATCTCGCCGAGGGTGAATTCGCGTTCGAGGACGCCGTCGTCGAGGCGCTGCTCGGAAGTGAGATGCATGGTCGTGCCTTTCGGGAGTGCACTGGAACGGCGCTCCCGGACGACCTGTCTATCGCCCGACCGTGACTCCGGAGGGGAGCACCCATGTCAGAACTGTGTTCACGGGTACCACCTCCTGGTTCTCTTGCACGGCCACCGGAAACGTAGCAGTGGTGTTCGTGCTCCGCCAACGGTTTATCAGCCCGGTGAGCACATCCCACTCCTCGTCGCTGAGGTGGTGTCGCGCATCGAGCCGTGATCGCCAGGCGGTGACTGGTGGGAGGGGCGTGGTGAGACGGCGCGTGGGAACGATGCTGGATGGACTCGTCGAGGGAAGGCTTGTTCCTGCGGATCCACCGCGTGACTATGGGCGGGAGGAGTGCCCAGCCTTTAGTAACTGTCGCTTCCACTGCCGCAGTTGAAGGTGTTGCCCAACTCTGAGGTGGAGTCGGAGTCGTGGTCCAGGGCCATGCCCAGGCGGATCGGAGACCGGCCGAGACCCGAGGGGATCGGTCGGTCTCCGACGGCGCAACGTCGAACCGGGCCGTTCCCGAGGACGGGGAGACCGCCGAGGACGTAGGCCGGCAACCCTGTGCCTTCGGCCTCCCGCAGTCGCCGTCTGCCCAGCCGGGTCAACCGGCACCGAGAACCTTTCACCAAACCCTGCGCAGCCAGCCGACGGCCGATCGCCTCGACCTCGGGGGCGCGCTGCAAGGCGGCTTGCACAGAGGCGGTGCTCCTGTTGCGCAGGCACGAGGCGACCAGAGCGCGTTCGACCGGATGCTCGGGCAGCACCTCGCCCACGGCACGCACCCGTGGGCCGCTGAGCTTGAGCAGCCCGCGTTCGGACAGCGCGATCACCGCACTGTCCGCCACTCTTTGCGCCCCGCCTGCCAGATAGGCGAAGTCGTAGGCGCCCAGGACTTGTGGCTCCTCCACCGCCGTGACTGACTGCGAAAACCTCATACGCATACCAGACCCCCTCGGGGTATCCCGTCTGACGGGAGTGTCGCCGGACAGCAGGGAACGCAACCCGGTTCTTCGGGGTTCAGAGCAACATTTGAGCTGTTCGGTCGGGGAAGGGCACGGCAAGCGGTGGACGCACGCAATGGGGGATGACCGTTCGCCGAGTTGAGGGGCCCCCTTCTTCGACCATGTGCCGAAGAAGGGGACCGACGCGGATGCGCTGACGAGGCGTGGCCGCGGCCCCACCCAGTGGTGAAACGCCCCGCTCAGAGGTCCGTTGCCTCCTGATACGCGTGGCGAAGTTCGCGGAGTACGTGCTCGTCGGCGGCCCTGACGTCCCACAACGAGCTGTCTGCCTCGGTCAGGACGACCACCAGCCTGTCATCGGCGAATCCACGTGCCTCGGCGTCGATCAGCTGGAGGAACGGGGTCGTCAGCGACAACAACGTCAATGTGTCCATGCCGGTGTCGGCAGACCGTCTCTCCAACTCGACGCACCGGAGATCGACGATCTCGTCGAACTCGACGCGCCATGTCAGGCCGAGGCCGAAGCTACCGAGGCGGACCAGCAGTTCAGCCAAGGTGACGTAGTGCTGGCCTTGCCAGGCAGGAAACGTGATCCCTTTCATCGCTGCCTCTGCTTCGGCCGTATCGCGTGACAAGCGAGCCCCTTCCTTCGGCCTCGAACGTTACAGAGGCTGTGCGCCGCGCCCTTGACCGGGCGGTGAGCGAGGCTGATGCGTCAAGGGAGGAGCGCGCCGAGGCCCTCAGGGCCCGGACGTGAGCGGAACACGCCCTTTCCCGTCTGAAGCGCTGAAGAGTCCTGCGGGACTGCCGACTCGAGGGCAACGGCGTTCACCAGGCCGTGCTCGCCGTTGCCCGGCTGCACGACGTGGCATTCACGAGATGACGCACACGCCATACGGGACAGCCGTTGGGACGGTGGCCGAATCGGTCCCTTGTGCGGGGGCTCACAAGGTTCCCATAATCCATCCACCGATTGACCTGACCATGCCACGGCGTGGCCTGTTTTTTGGCGCAAGTAGTGGCATGCCCATGTCATTCACACTCCACCCCCCACACGGAGGCAGCGCCTTGAAGAAGTTCCTTTCCGTGCTCAAGAGACTCGCGGCCGTCGGTGCCGCCGCGCTCGCCATCGCCAGCCTGCAGCCGGTCTCGGCCGCGCAGGCCGCCCCCTTGCCCGTCGTAGGCGGAACCCGCGCCGCGCAGGGCGAGTTCCCGTTCATGGTCCGGCTCTCGATGGGCTGCGGAGGTGCGCTCTACACCCAGCAGATCGTGCTCACCGCCGCGCACTGCGTGGGCCGCACCGGCGCCAACACCAGCATCACCGCCACCGCCGGCGTCGTGGACCTGCAGTCCACCAGCGGCCGTGTCCAGGTCCGCTCCACGTACGTCTACCGGGCCCCCGGCTACAACGGCAACGGCAAGGACTGGGCCCTGATCAAGCTCGCGCAGCCCATCAACCTGCCGACGCTGAAGATCGCCACCACCACGGAATACAACAACGGCACCTTCACCGTCGCCGGATGGGGCGCCGCCTCCGAGGGCGGCGCCCAGCAGCGGTACATGCTGAAGGCGACCGTGCCGTTCATCAGTGACGCGACCTGCCGCACGTACCGCGGCTACAGCGGGCTCGTCGCCGACGACGAGATCTGCGCCGGGTACGCGGCCGGCGGCGTCGACACCTGCCAGGGCGACTCGGGAGGTCCGATGTTCCGCCGCGACGCGAGCAACGCGTGGATCCAGGTCGGCATCGTGAGCTGGGGCATCGGATGCGCCCGCCCCAACGCCCCGGGCGTCTACTCCGAGGTGTCCACCTTCGCCTCGGCGATCGCCTCCGCGGCCGCCTCGCTCTGACACCGCGCACCAGCAGACCGTCACGGCCGTACGGCACCCACGGGCCCGGCGCCTCACCGCGCCAGGCCCGTTCCGATCGCCGGACCCTGGGCGAGCTGGTCCCTGCCTGTCGGCCCTGATCACCCAGGCGGTGTCCGTATACGGCGTGGAGCGAGCGTGCCGGGGGTGCCGTTGGGCCGCGCCCTGGTGGGTTCTCGCTCGTCAGACGCTGACGTGGGCCGCGTGATCGCCGTGTCGACGCGGTTCCTTGGCCGGCGGCAGGCCCAGTCGCGCCTGACCGTGGCGTAGCCGTCGATCGGAATTCCACCGTTCCGAAGTAGAGGCGAACAGCGGCGCGGCAAGGCACTGTCGTCCACGACGTGCCCGGTGGCGTGTCAGTGCGTGGTGTTCGGCCATCGACACCAGGTCGCAGTGGTGATGCAGGCGTCGCGGTGCAGCCACAAGAGGGCATCCAGGAGCCCTCAAGGGGGAGTTCGGTTGGGTAAATACGCGGCAAAATCACGCAGAAGGGGCCTCAAGGGAAGCTCAGAGACGGTAGCTCCGAGATCGGGTTCTTCGTGCTTCAGGCGGACGATTCGGACATCAAGCGGAATGCCGAAGTCTACTTCTCTGGCAACTGGCTTCGGTGGCGCGTGTTTTCATTCATGGCGTCTCGCGGACCTCACCGCGCGATCACAGGATTGACCACCCTGTGTGCGAGAACTGGGGGAGTTCATGGCGCTTCGCGCTACCCGAAAAATGACCCACGGAATATGCCTCACGGCGCTGCTCGCAGGAGGCCTCGCCGTACCTACGGCGCTGGCTCCGGGCACGGCGCTGGCAGCTGACTCGTGTCCGTCCGCCGTCGCCACGTACGTACTGGAAGCCAAGCCGGGTGCGTCCGGCGCGACGCCGCGGACCCTGCGTAAGTACGTCGACTCGGACCCGAAGGGCGGAGACGCGGACGGCACCGTCTTCGACACCGGCCACACCGGCACGATCGCCGCAGGGAGCAGAGTCTTCACCGGTGGTGACGGAGTGATCTACGAGATCCTTTCGGACGGCACGCTGAAGTCCTACAAGGATCACACCGCGACGGGCGGCCAACTGCTGACGGCCGCGCGCGTGTACGACGGCTTCAACTGGACCACGCGCAAGCGGGTCTGGGCCGGCGGCGACCGGATCTTCTCACTGCACGAAGGCGGCAAGCTGGAGATCTTCAAGCAGGGTGACCCCAAGTCCGGCAAGGGAGAGCTGACTCTCCTCGACACCGTTCCCTTCGACCGCCCGGCCGTTGTCGCGTTCAGGAACGCTGACGACGTGTGGGCCGTCGGCAGGACGATCTACACGCTCAAGGACGGAGAGATCCGCGCCTGGTCCTACAAGGAGTCCGGTACGACCCCGGTCCTGCCGGCCGCCGGAACCGTCGTGGCCACCGGCCTCGACGGAGCGACCCAGGCATGGAGCCCCGGGCCGGGCACCGTCTACACGGCTTCCGACGACGGCCCGACCACCGTCAAGAGCTATACCGGCACGCCACTCACCCTGGTCAACGCCGATGTGAGGACGGGCATCGAGGGCGAGTTCCTGCCCGACACCGCCGCATGCCTGACGGCGTCCGACCCCGTGGCCAAGCCGTACTTCGGCACCGCACCGGACTCGACGGGCACCGAGACCGCCCCGGCGGAGTCCGAACCCGATCGTGCCGCGGACGGCCCGGCCGTCGTGTCCGGCAGGTTCACGCTGGGAGACGGCAGCCCGGCGGCCGGCCTGCCGGTCGTCGTCGAGGCCATGAACAGCGGTGACGACGCGGAGGGCGAGACGAGGCCGCCCGTCCTCGGACGGACGACCACCGCGCCCGACGGCAGCTGGTCGCTGACGGTCCCGGACACCTTGCCGGCCGACGTCCGCGCGGCCGTGGACGAGAACGGCGGCGCCCTGAACGTCAGCGCCACCGTGGCGGGCCAGACCCCGTCGGGCGTGCCGCTCGTCGGCTTGGACCACACCGTCGCGGCACCCGAGGCGCCCGCCACGGGCCGGGCCACTGCCTTCGCGGCCGCGGCAAGCCTCGAACCGGACCACAGCATCGCCCTGATCCCGGCCCTGCCCGCAGACGCCGCCGACCCCGGCGCACAGGACCCGACCCCGGAGCAGACGGCCAGGACCTACGCGGCCGTCCGCGAGCGCACCGGTGACGACTCCGACGAGCCCACGCCACTCTGGCAGAGCGACCGGAGCCGCCTGGCCGCCGACCACAACCCGTACCTGGTCAACGGCACCGACGTCTCCTCGCAGCGGGTCACGCCGTACAACAGCGGAACCTGCTACACGCTCCGCGACAAGCTCTCGTCCCGGATCGCCTATACGACGGTGGGTGAGGCCCATGCGTACTGGGACGCCAAAGCCTCCTTCGACTACGACAGCAAGATGTCGAGCAACGTCGATGTCGCGGTCTCCTCGGGCTCGAACTGGAAGCTGAACGGCGGAGTCTCGCTCGGCGGGAGCATCGGCCATTCCACCGGCTTCACCGCGCAAGGGCCGTACTTCGGCAAGCAGTACAAGGTGCCGATCAAGTACACCAAGTACAAGTACACCCACTACTGCGGCGGTATCGCCCGCAGCTCATGGAAGAAGATCATCGCTGGGAAGTACACGATCCCGGCGGGCGGGAAGGTCGGCACCATGGGCAAGGACGTCAAGTACAAGGACGGTCCGACGAATTACGCCCGTTCCCCCAGGTCCAACCGCGGCATCGTCGAGCGCAACACCTACTTCCAGCTGTCCTCCGGCAAGAGCATCAAGTGGACCGGCGCGGCCACGGTGTACAACATCACCTTCGGCGCCTCGACCCAGTACGACCGGGAGCACAAGCAGCGGATCACGGCGGGAAGCAAGCACGGTGAGCACGACATCTGGGGGAAGAATGGGCGCCTCTCCGGCAGGCCGGGTCTCTTCTTCTCGTACTGAGACACGCCCGCGCCGACGGGCGGGCCGCTTCCCCGGTCTGATCGCCTGCGTGCTGCTGCTCACCGGTTGTTCGCCCGCTTCGTCCGACGGCGGTCGGGTGGCCGGGGGCGCCCTGGACGGCGGCATGCAGTCCGCGGGGACGCTGGGCAACGACCATGTCAGGCGAGGCCAGCGCTGGTGGGCCGCGCTCCCCGTGCCGTACAACCAGTCCGGCAGGCCCGTCGAGATCACGAGCGCACGGTTCCTACGCGTGCCCAAGGGACTTGAGATCGTCGAGTACGCCGCCTATGCGCGGGACGACTCCGACGGGGTCGTCATGCTGATGGAGCACGGCTCGCCGGGCATGCCCAGGCTCGACGAGCTCGAGAACCACCTGCGCGACGTCAACCGGGTGAAGGCGAAGGCCGAGAGCGACGTCTACTACGGGGCGTGGTTGAAGGTCACCGGGCGGATCTCCGGAAACCTCGGCGGCTGCAGGTTCGAGTACCGGCAGGACGGGCGGGACTTCGAGCAGACGCTGGACTGCGACATCGCCTTGCGGGTCGAGAAGCAGGGCTCATAGCGACCCCTCGCGCGTCCATGTCGGCTCGACCCTTCGCCGAGTTGTCCCAGCGGGAACGACCGATGGCCTCGCCACCTTTGAACCGGTACGGAATCGCCGGCCGGGTCCCCGACGCGCCGCCTCCGCCCACTCGGGCCGGGGCGGCGCCTCCCGTGTGTCACCAGCAGCGGGCGGTGCAAGAGCGCGGAGGCTCCAACACCGTTCCCTGAGACTGGAGTTGCCGAGCCGACGCAAGCGATGAGGGGCACGGCCAGATAGTTGAAACAACCCCGCCTGCGAAGACCGCCGTTCCCTCGTAGGAGCCGTGGGCGAGGGCCGATTCGATACGTACGGAGGCTAGTTCTCCAACCTCACCGGCATCAGGAGCGAGAACGTGCCCTCGTCGTCGGGTCGACGTATCGAGAGGGGTGCCGTGGGGGCGCCCAGCTCCAGGATCAGTTCGTCCCGGGCTCCGGCGGTGAGCGCGTGGAGCAGGAACTCGCGGTTGACGGCCACGTCGTTCTGGTCGTTGTCGGCGTCGTCGCACACGATCACGGACCCGTTCTCCGCCACCCGGAGCACGCTCAGGTCGTAGGTCCCGCCGTCCTGCTCCCGCGTCTCGCCCGCGCTGACCGGGCCGGTCTCCAGGGCGTGGCGGAAGGTCGCCGTGTCGACGCGGGCCCGGCGACCGGCGGGGAGGTCGACGAGGCGTCGGTAGTCGGGGAAGTCGTGGCCGAGGCTCCGGCCGTATGTCTGGCCGGCCTCGCTCTCCAACGTGACGTGGTCACCGCCCACCGTGAGCCGCACGGGAGCCTCGCCGGTCAGCAGCGCCCGGATCGCGTCGGCGAGCGGAAGGGGCACCACCACCTGTGTCCTTGTACGTCCAGTACGAGGGCTTGCACCCGGCACTCCCCCAGAGGGGGGACCCCCAGAGCACGCACCTGACGCCGCAGGGCCGCCCTCCGGGCGACGACGGGAGTCCGACGACAGGACCTAGGCCGGGCAGTCGGCCTGCGAGGTGGCCGTGCCCGAACGGATGATCAGGTAGCCGGACCCGCCGATCTCCGCCACGGCGTAGCGGTGGTAGGGCCAGGCGCTGCCCGCGCTCTCCTGCTCGCTGACCAGGGCCCGGCAGGCCTCACCTGCGGCCGTTTCCGCCCAGGTGTCGACCTGCTGCTCGTTCCACAGCAGGTACTCCGACCAGACGTACATCGCCGAGTCGACGGGGTCGAAGCCGACCTTGATGTGCGCGTTGCCGAGTTCACGGTCGGTTCCGAGTGTCTGGCGCATCGCGTTGGTCTCCGCGATGATCTTCCTGGCGGCGCCGTCCGCCACTCGGATCTCCGCGCTGTCGGTGCTGGGGATCATCGCCTGGCCCAGACCCTCCTCGTCCGGCTGCCAGTCCTGAGCGACGTCCGTGTCCTGCCCCGGGTTGTCGTCGGCGGCCGACTGGCATGTGGGGTCGGTGACGAAGTCCTCCTGCCAGGTCACCTGGGGGTCCTGCCCCTGTTCCTCTCTCACCATGACGTAGGTGCGGTACGGCAGGTCCGGGTGCAGGCGCAGGACGACGTCCCGCAGCGTCAGACACATCGACCTGGCGATCTCCGTCTCCGCGTACATCGCCCCTTGTTCGTCGGAGGTCAGCCGGTACGAGAGGTAGACCTCCCCGCGTGAGTCGTGGAACCGCACGGTGTCCGGGACGAAGTCGGCGCCGCCGCTGAGATCCTGCGCCGTGACACCCTCGTCGTGCAGGACGGCGCGTGCCACGTCGTGCTCGCCCGCGCCCTGTGCCGCTCGCGCCTGCCGCCAGCTCGCCACACTCGCCGCGTCGCCGGTCGAGGCCTGCGGTTCCCCTGCCTTGTCCTGCTGCACGGTGTCGGTCGAGGACCGATTGCTTCCGGTCGCGGCCGACGCCGATGACGAGGCAGCGGACGTGGGCGTGTGACGGCCGCCCCCGGTGTCGCCGGGCAGCAGAGCCGCCAGACCTCCTGCCAGTCCGCCGATGACACCGGCCGTGAGAACGACGGCACCGGCCAGCCGCTTCTTCCCCCGGCTTCGGCCGGTGGGCAGGTGCCAGGCGGGATCCTCGGTGGCCGGCACCTCCCAGACGGCCGTGACCAGGTCCACGGCGGTTGCCGGGGTCGTGTCGGCCGGCGCCACCTGCGTGACCTGAGTGGCCAGCAGCGCCGTGCACTCCGCGGCGGCTTCGGCGGCCGACGGGCGGGCATCCGGATCCTGGGCCAGCGCCTTCTCCACGGTCCGGCGCAGCGGGGCTGGGACACCGTCCAGGTCGGCCTCGCCCGACATCACACGGAACGCCACCACATCGGGCGCGCCGGTCCCGAAGGGCAGCCGGCCGGTGGCCGCGTACGCCACGAGCGCTCCCCACGCGAACAGGTCACCCGCCGGACCCGCACTGCCCTGCCGGTACTGCTCGGGGCTGATCCAGCCAGGAGTACCGGTCGTCACCCCGGTCCGGGTGACGCTGGTGCCGTCGGCGGCGTGTGCGATGCCGAAGTCCAGCACGCGGGGACCGGCGGGCGTGAGCAGGACGTTCTGCGGCTTCACGTCACGGTGCACCACTCCCGCTGCATGAATGGAGGCCAGCGCGTGCGCCGTGGCGGCGGCGAAGGCGTGGAGACTTCCCTCCGTGAGCGGCCCGTGCGCGCGCACGTGCTCGTTCAGCGTCGGCCCCGGCACGTAGGCCGTCGCCAGCCACGGGGTCTGCGCGTCCGGGTCGGCGGCGAGCAGCGGGACCACGTGCGGTCCGGTGACCCGGGAGGACACCTCCACCTCGCGCCGGAACCGTGCCCTGAACTCCGGGTCCTGAGCCTGCTCGGGATGGATGACCTTGACCGCCACGCGCAGCCCGTCGGAGGCGACTCCCGCGTGGACGGTGCCCATACCACCCGCGCCGAGACGGCCGATGATGACGTAGGGGCCTATACGGGAGGGATCGCCGGGACGAGCCGGCTGGACTCTCCCGCCGGAGCCGATTGCGCTCACGAGTACTTCCTTGAACAGTGGGACGGGCAGGCCGGGCGGCAGCCGTTCGCATGGGGTGGGATGTCCGCGGACCGGGCGAGTGATCACGATCGCCGCAGTCGATCGAGCAGAGTGCCGGCGGGCTGCGTCGGCGGGCATGGCAGCGCACCGGGGCGAACCGGGCGCAGGTGCTTCGAGCAGGCCGGCGCTACCGGTCGGCGTGCTGCCGTGCCAGAGTCCTCAGTTCGCTGATCCACAGTTCCGTGTCGTCGCCGGGGCGATGATACGGGGCCCGGCGGGCCAGCCGGAAGAAGCCCGCCGACGGCCGACCCGTCTCCTTCAGGACCACGAGGGCGGAGAGCAGGCCGAGCGATCCGTCCGGGTTTCCCTCGGCGGACGCGTCCTCCAACAGGTAGGGCATAGGCCCCTCGTGGGGCGGAACCTGGTGGCCGAGGCGTGCGAGCTCGGCGCTGAGCCGGCCGTACTGCACGGTTTCCGCCCCCCGGCGTGCCCGATCCCGCAGGATCCCGACCATGGCGTCCAACGCCTGCTCGTACTCGACACTGCCCTTCCGCATCGCGGCCCCTCCACTGCTGCCTACCTGTGCGATGCGAGCCTATGCCGCCCGCGATCCCCGGACAGCCAGATCGTCGATCCGTGTGAAGTCGGCTGGTGAACTCTGAGCCCGAGTACCAGGGTGACGGTCGATCGGGGCGCCTGCCTCCGCGCGGGGGAGTGTCGGTGCCCCCCGCCGCCTCTTGTCGCGCCTCTCGTCCGGACGCTCGGTGAACGGGCCGCCCTCCGGCCAGGCCCACAGACCGCCTGCCGTGGCGGACTCGGGAGGGCGCGGTGCCCCCGGACGGGACGTGCCGGCGCTTTCCGACATGCCCCGGCTGGCCCGGGGTCCTTCGAACTCACCGAGCCGGCCTTCGCGTTCGGCCTCGAGCCGAGGCGTGTGCCCCGCGGGTTACGCCGCGCAGGTCCGCAGCCGCACCGTCGTGCCCGTGGCGCCGGTGCGTACCTGGACCGTGTCGCAGAGCATCCCCACGCTCCACAGCCCGAATCCCGAGTCGGCCGAGGACTCCGGCGGGCTCCAGGTGATGAACTCGTCCGGCTGCCAGTGACCGGAGTCGGTGACCTCGCAGATCAGCCCGTTGTCGGGCCAGGTGCGCAGGGTCACCGGTGCCTTTCCGTGGCGGATGGCGTTGGTGGCCACCTCGGTGACGGCCACCAGCAGGTTGTGCAGCGCGTCGGCCGTCACACCGCACCGTCTGGCCTGCTCGGCGACGAACTGCCGTACGGCGTGCAGGTCGGCGGGAAGGATCTGCATGGTGGCGGCCGAGTGCGGGGACGCGGCAAGGGGCCGTCGGTCCAGGTCGGCCACGAAGTCCCCGGGCTTGCGGTAGGCGGGGTTGTCCACGATCTGTGACCCCTCCAGAAGCCTGGGATGGGTCTGGCGCACGAGGGCGATCGTCTCGGGCCGCAGCGCCTCGGTGTCGTAGCAGCACAGGGTGCGGAAGGGGATGTGGGCGAAGCTCAGGTTGAACACCGCGTCGTAGCGCACCCATTCGAGTTCGTCCGGGTAGCGGCTCCAGTCGTCGGAGGCCACCACCCAGGCGGGTGTGGTGTTCAGGGTTCGGGCAACGGCCGTGAGCGCGGCCATGGCCCGCACCGGGTTCGTGTACAGGTCCGCGGGATCGAGGAACTGGACCGCGGGGACCTCCGCGCCGAGGGCGTCACGCAGCAGGCCGGCCTCGTGCTCGGGTGTCACCACGAAGGTCGGGGCGCCGGACTCCATGCCCTTGCGCAGATGAGGCATGGTGCCGGCGAGGAACTCCTCGTCGTCTCGGTAGAGATAGGCCTCGTGGCGGACGCCCGGGTGCTCGTCCCCCGGGTGCGCAGCGGTGTTCTGGCTGCTGGTCGCGTCGATGGTCATGACGTTGCCTCCGTACCCCGGACCAGGCCCGGCAGCCGTTCCCGCCCCAGGGTTTCGATCACACGGGCCACCGTGGGCGACAGCCCGTCGAGGACGACTCGGCGTCCGTTCCCGAAGCCGGACAGGAGGCTCAGCGAGCCGAGGTCGATGAAGTGCAGGCCGGCCAGGTCGAGCCGGACGTCACCGCCTGTGCCGTCCAGGGCCGTGAGCGCCTCGGAGAGCTCAGCGTGCCGTGCGGCGTCCAGCTCTCCCTCCAGGCGCAGTCCGGGCGGGTCAACGGTGCGGGTGACGATCAGAGTGCCCCCGTCGCCGGATGGATGGGCGTCCATGTGGCCTACCGCCTATGAGTCGGATGGGTGGACTGCTGCTGCAGAGGCGCCCGACCCTAGAGGGGGCGGGGTGCTCAGGGAAGCCCCTGTGGCCGAGGTGGTACCGGGTTTCCCGGAGACCGCGGACCGGACCAGGAGCCTGCGCCACTGTGGGGGCGATCGGTATAGCGGCGGTAGATTGACGCCGCCGCGGCTCATACGGGCGGGGGTCCGGGGGCCTGGGGTCCGATCCGCAGGCTCAGGACCGCGGGAAAGTAGGCGCTCCACGCGTGGTCACGCCAACTGACGTATCTGCTCGCGTCGTTCTCCAACTCACCCGCCAGCCGCATCTGCCGGTACGCTTCCTCGCTGCGCCCTTGGCCGAAGTGGACCTGGGCGATCTCGTGCAGCGCGAAGCTCTGCAGGGTCCTGTCGCCCATCGCCTCCGCGGCCTTGAAGCCCTCCTCGAAACACGCCAAGGCGTCCTGAGCACGGCCCAGTCCGCTGTTGACCCTGCCGAGGTTGCCGAGACCGGCCACGACGGCCACCTGGTCCCCGGCCTCTCGCGCCAGCTCCAGATGGGCGCTCTGCACGGTCATCGACTCGTCGTACAGCTCCAGTTCGGCGAGCGCGTCCGCGAGGTAGTACAGCGAGCGGCGTTCCCCGCCACCGTGGCCGATCTGCCGCCAGATCCCGAGCGCGGCCTCGAGACACTGCCGCATGCCGTCGAACCCGCGGTGCAGCCAGTACACGGCGGAGAGGTTGTGCAGTGCCCAGGCCTCGGCGGCGCGGTCGCCGAGCCGCCGTGCCGTGCGGACGGCCGCTTCGCCGAGGGTCCACAACTCGCGGGCACGGGCGCGGGGATACAGGTACCACTGCAGCAGGCCCGTCAGCCGCAGCCCGAGACGCGCCGTGGTGGCGGAACGGGTGAAGGCGTGGAGGACCGCGGCGATCAGGTTCGCCCGTTCCGCTTCCAACCAGGCCTCCGCCTGAGCACGGTCCTTGATGCGCACGGCAGTCGGAGCGCCGGGGGCGGCGGTTCCTTGGGCCTGTGGCCGGTCGGTCCCTCGGGCGACGTGCGGTGGCACCTCGAGGTGCGTCACGGCCAGCCGGGTGGTGGCGAGGTAGAACCGCAGGACACGTTCCAGGGCCTGGTCCCGGTGCGCGACGGGCTCCTCGGCGCTCACCTCGCGTGCGAACAGCCGCAGCAGGTCGTGCATCTGGTAGCGGGCCGGGGCGGGGCTGCCCAGCAGGTGGGCGTCCACGAGACGTTCGAGGGCGTCCTCGACGTCCGGGGCACGTCCGCCCAGCAGCGCCGCGGCGGCGTGCAGGCTGATGGTCGGGCCGGGCACGATCCCGAGGAGCCGGAAGGCCAGGGCGGCGGCCGGGTCGCCCTGGCAGACGGCGTGATATCCGGCGTCGAAGCTGGCTCTGACCGAGACGTCGCCGACCCGGATCTCGTCGAGGCGGTTCTGGGTGTGGGTGAGCCGGTCGACGAAGGAGCTCAGGGGCCAGCTCGGGCGGGCGGCCAGGCGCGCCCCGACGATCCGGAGGGCCAGGGGCAGGCCGCCGCACATCCGGATGATCGCGTCCGCGGCCTCGGGCTCGGCGGCGACCCGCTCGGTGCCGAGGGCGCGTTCCAGCAGTGCCGTCGCCTGGTCGTGGAACAGCACACCGAGATGCAGATGGGCGGCGCCTTCGAGGGTGGTGAGCATCTCCCGGCTGGTGACGAGGACGGCACAGCCCGCACCCGCCGGCAGCAGCGGACGGACCTGGTCCACGCCGGCAGCGTTGTCGAGCACGAGCAGGATGCGGCGATCGGCGACGAGCGAGCGGAAGGCCGCTGCGGCCTCGTCGGTGTCGGCGGGCACCGACACGTGCGGCACTCCGAGGGTGCTGAGGAACCTCCCCAGCACCTCGCCCGGCTCGAGCGGGGTGAGCCCTGCCGTCGCACCGTGCAGATCGACGTAGAACTGGCCGTCGGGGAACCGGTCGGCCAGCCGGTGCGCGATGTGCAGCGCCAGGGCCGACTTGCCTATGCCGCCGGTTCCGTCGATCGCGGCGATCGCGGTGCGCTGCTCGCCGGAGCGGCAGAGCACCTCCTCCAGCACCGAGCACTCGCTCGCGCGGCCGAGGAACGCGGTCCCGCTGTGCGGCAGTTCTCTCGGCACGCGCGCCGTCGCCACCGGCGGTCGCGGTACCGGGTCGGCGGGAGGCGCGGGCTCGACGAGCAGCGACCTGTCGGCGGTGAGGATCCGCTGATGGAGCTGCTGTACGGGCGGGCCGGGCTCGATACCCAGCTCCTCGGCGAGCCGACGGCGCAGATCCCGGTAGGCGGCCAGCGCGTCGGCCTGCCTCCCGGACCGGTACAGCGCCAGCATCAGCTGCCCGCGCAGCGATTCACGCAACGGGTGCTCGGCGGCCAGAGCCTCGACCTCGTCGAGAACGGCCTCATGGCGGCCCAGCCTCAGTCGCGCCTCGATGAGCAGCTCGCGCGCCTGCGTCCACGTGGCCGTCAGCCGGGTCGCCTCGGCCTCCACCGCGGGAGTCGGCGGCACATCGGCGAACGGGACGTCCCCCCACAGGCCGAGCGCCTCGGTCAGCCTCTCGACGGCCGACTCGGGGCCGCTGCGCTCCAGATCCCGCGCAGCCTGTCTGACGAGGTCGACGAAGCGGTGCGCGTCGACCTCGCCCGGTGCGACGACGAGCCGGTAGCCGTGGGCGCGGTAGCCGTGCACATGGGTGACGAGCAGTTCACCGGCTTCGTCGCCCAGCGCGCGCCTGAGCCGTGAGACGTAGCCCTGCAGCAGTTTCTGCACGCTCTGCGGGGGCCCCGCGCCCCACAGCTCCTCCACGAGCCGGTCGGTGGAGACCACCTGCCCCGCCTCGCACAGCAGGACGGCCAGCAGCATGCGCCACTTGGCGGGCATCACGTCGACTTCTTCGTCGTCGCGCCAGAGTCCGAGCGGTCCGAGTATCCGATACCTCATGTCCCGTTCCGTAAGCCGTCGCCCGCAAGCGGGAAATGAGGCATTGTCGGCGGTGATTCGCCCTGAGGACAAGGCTGTAGCCTCATCAGCCCGCCACGCTGCCGAGGAAGTCCCGCCATGCCCGCCGTGCGAACCGGAGTCGCGGCCCGCCGGGATCCTTGCTGTCACGCACCAGGACCTGGGGGCTCCGGACGAGCGCGACCTCGACGCAGTTGCCGCCGTTGCCCATGCTGTGGCTGCTGCGGTGCCACACCGGCCCGCTCTGTGCCTTCGTCCGCCTCACCCCGGACGGCGCATGGCGCGGGGCCGGCGTGACCGGTTCAGTCCCTCGCACGGTCCAGTTCCTCCTTCACCGAACGGATCAGCAGCCGGGAGTCGTCCGGGGAGAGCGCCTTGGACTGGATCAGGCTGAAGGCGAGCTTGTGCTGCTGGACCGGCGCCGCGTCGACGGTGGTCTGCCCTCCGGTGAACGTCTCTCCGTAGAGCACGTCCGGGCCGTCCCGGAACCCCATGAGACGGAACGGAGTCATGCCGCCCGGGTGTTCTCTGACCTTGAACGGGATCACCTGGAGGTGGACGCGGGGCCGGGCGCCGATGTCCAGGAGGTGCGCGAGTTGTTCGCTCATCACCCGGCTCCCGCCGATGCTGCGCTTCAGGACCGCTTCGTCGAGTGTCACCACGATGTGCGGCGGTTCACGGCGTGCGAGGATGCGCTGCCGGTCGACGCGGGCGGCCACGAGCTGCTGGATCTCCAGTTCGGGGGCGACCGGGTGGGCCGCCGTGGAGATCGCCCGCGCGTACGCCGGTGTCTGCAGCAGACCCGGAACGGCCACGGACTCGAACTCCTGGATGAACGCCGCCTGCCGCTCCAGTTCGATCACATGCCAGAACCAGTCCGGGTAGGCGGGCCGGATGAGCGACGGCCACAGCCGTACCAGTGCGCCGTCGGCGCCGAGGAAACGATCCGCCTGCCGGGTGAAGTCGTACGACGGCATGCACCGGGCGCGCTCGACGCACGCGACGGTCGCCTTCGGCCAGCCCGTGCCCAGGGCCAGCTCCGCCTGGGTGCGGCCCGCGTTGAGCCGGTGCCGGTTCAGTTCGCCGCCGTATCGCTCGAGCAGCGTCCAGACGCTTTCGTTCCGCTGCGGCGGCATCGGGTCGACGTCGCCGTAAGGCCGGCTGCCGTGGGGAAGCCAGCTGATCCTGCCGTCGGGCCCGGCCGCGGCCCACGCCAGGGGTGTGCGGTGCGGCCTCTCGGCGGTGGCGGCGGGGACGCGGCTGAGCAGACCCCAGGCGTACCCGTCCCCGTCGGCGGCCGCGGACAGCGCTGCCTCGATGCAGGCGCGGGCGCTGTCCTCGCTCACACAGGTGCCGCAGGGGCCGTGCTGGTGGCGGCTCGCGGAAACATGGTGGATGTCCCAGCGGTAGACGCTGTCGTCGTGCGGGCCGGGCGGGGCCTGGCGCTGCTGTTCGTTCGTCGCACCGGTCACTGTTCCTCCCTGGGACCGCCGTGGGGGCGGCGATGACCCCGTCACTGTGCCGGTGACGGGAAGAGCAGCGGTATACCGGCGGTAAGCGCAGGCCGGGCGGGTCGGCCTGGACGGTCGAGCGCAGGCCGCATGGGCCGGCCTGGACGGTCAGCGGGCGCCGCGCGAGGTGCCGCCGCAGTCGAGCGCCAGCGTGCACCACGTGGTCTTGCCCCGGTCGCGGTCGCGTCGGGAACCCCAGGCCGTGGCGATGCACTCCACCAGCTGCATACCGCGTCCGTGCTCGTCGTCCGCACCAGTCCGGCGGACGACGGGGCGCGCGGGGGAGGCGTCGGTGACCTCCACCAGGAGACGGTCCCCCAGGTGCACCAGATCGACCGTGATCGCCGTGTCGGCCCCGTGCAGAACGGCATTGGTGACCATTTCGCTGACGAGCAGCACACTGTCGTCGATGACGCCGAACGGGCAGTTCCACCGCGAAAGAACCCCCTGCACGGCCGTGCGTACCCGGCGCACCTCCCCCGGGGCGGCGGCCACGTGCAGATGCAGATGCCGGCCGACGGCCAGATTGCAGTCCACGCAGGAGTCGCCTCGCGCGAGCGCCGATACGAACGCGGACGGCCGAGGCCGCGCGTCCCCGCCGCGGCGGTAGGACCAGGCGTGGGACGTCCCGTACTTGGTGTGCGCCCCACCGAGCCCTAAGGCCTGGGGCCGGCCGTAGGTGTTGCCGCGTGGATCAAGATCGGTCATGTCGGCTCCTGGCGTCGGAGGCGGAGGGAACGCGATGTGGCAGGTGGCGGCTGGCGGTCCGGGGTGCGAGCACTTCTGAGGACGTCGACGGCCACGAACGACCGCTGGGCCGGAACCGTCGGGCGGGCGACGAAGAGTCGCAGCCTGCTGTACCGGCATGGTGGCCGCCCGCTCGAGGTGTCGCCCAGGGGTATCTCATTCCGGCCACCATGCAAGTGCCGAGGAGAGCGGTGGTGTAGCGGCAGTAGGCGTCGCGCCGGACGCATCGACGCGAGGCCGAGCCGGACTTGCCTTGCCTGGCCGTCGCCGTTCACGAAAGCGACTGACTCGTCCCTACGTAGTGCCGGTCACCGTCACGCTGTTCACAGCCCATGCCGTGTCGTCCTGTCGGCTCAGCGAGCATAGGCGCACCCGTTCGCAGCAAATACGGAAGCGCAGTCGGCCGACATGTTCGGACGAGCTCTACCGGCCGCCCTGTGGCGGCAAAGGCGCACGTCAACAGGGGTCTTTCGTGGCTGACTTGATGCCATAGTGTCCCGGCACCGCAGCGTGATGCGGGGTGACCATTCTGTCGCTGCCTCATACGCACCTTCAGTCATCGCGGGAGAGCACATGACCCAGCACCATGAGACCCACCGCTGGACACCTCGCCTGTCCACGACCTCGGAGGCGGAGTTGGTGGCCGGACTCGCCGTGGGCGGTTCAGTCGCCCTCGAGTCGCTGCAGGTGCTCAGGGGACGTCACATGCCGGCCCTCCTCGACTACGCCCGACTGTGTGTTTCGGAGGAACGCTACGCGGCTCAGCTCTGTCATCAGACGCTGTCCACGGCTGTCCGGACCGCCGCGGCCGGCCGCGTCCGGCCGGGAGGCGTCCGGCACAGCCTGGTGCTTCTGCTCCAACAGCACGCGGCGGAATGGGCGGACGACGAACGCCGGCAGCGCCTCGAACCGGCGTTCATCCGCTGGCTCTTCGAGACCGGCCACGGTGGCGCAGGGCACGCAGCCGTCGGCAAGCACCTGCTCCGGGCGTTCTGGCACCTGCCTCAGCACGAGCAGGAGATCCTCTGGTACACAGAGGTCGAACCAGGCGGTACGGAACTCGCGGCGGTCTACGCGGGCATCGCGGAAACCGACCTCGCCTACGAACGCGATCACGCACTGCGCGCTCTGCTCCGCAGCTATCTGCAGACGTACGGGGCCAGCTGCGACGAGCCGGAATGCCGTGGTTACCTGCGGATACTGGACGCGCAGGCGCGCAGTGCCCGGCCGGAAGGGGTGAGCCCTGAGCTCGACGCCCACCTCAGCGCCTGTGTGCGCTGCGAACACGCTCTGATCGAGTTGAGCACCCTGTACACAGCTCCCCGCGTCGCCCTCGTCCCGGCTCTCATCGGCTACTCCGGTCTGAGGTACGCCGAACGGGTCGTCCCCGTACACCCTCCGGCAGGCGGGCAGGATCCCGCTAACAGGCACTCCGCCACGCGCCGACGAGCCCCGGCCTTACACGTCGCCCTGGCCGTCCTGGTCGTGGCGCTCGCCGTCAGCGTGGTGCTCGGCATGCGGGCCTCGGCGTAGCCGCCACGGCGGAACGCCCGCGACACCGCCCTACCGGCTGTCATGCTCCTGTCGATAGTGTCCAGCGTGTCCGGCGTGAAGACGGGCGGACTCTCTGGTGCTCGCTCCAGTCGTGGGCGTTTCAGTGCTTGTATTTCAAATTTCAGACCGATACTGCGATATTTCTGGGGGAGTTTGCATGGCGGGCAAAGAGCCGCGGTCATCCGAGGAGGGCTGGGATCAAGCCTGGTATGTCGAGGCGGACGGCAGAGTTCCTGGAACACGCAGACTGTGGTTTGCGAGCGGGATGATCGTGGTGACCGTATTCGCGATGGCGGTGGGCCTCGCCGCGGATGACGGGATTTCGGGTCAGCCGGTCTCGTCGGCGACGGTAAGGGACAGCGGCCCCGATCTGGATGTTCTCGACGCGCCGTCCCCGACCCTCGACGTAAAGACGGGAGAAGGGAGGCGGGACCCGGTGAGGGGGTCTGCCTCACCGGACAGCAGAAACCGCAAGGTGCTCCACGCTTCCCCCCGTCCTGCGCCGATTGCCTCCGCCTCCGTGTCCGCGCAGCCGTCTCAGCCCGCTTCCGCGACGCCGCGGCCCGCTCCTGCTACTGAGTACCGCTCGATCCGGTCGGTCAATTACCCGGATCGCTACTGGCGGATCTCTGACGGCCTCGTAAAGCTGGAAGCCCCCGACGGGCCGAAGACGCGGGCCTACCTCGGCTTCGCTGTGGTTCCTGGACTGGCGGATCACGAGTGTCTTTCCTTCACCACCGGCGACGGCTTCTACCTGCGCCACCGTGATTTCCTTCTCCGCTCCGAACGCAACGACAACACGCCACTTTTCAGGCAGGACGCCACTTTCTGTATACGTCCGTCCATCCACCCGCAAGCCGTCATGCTGGAGTCCGTCAATTATCCTGGCCGCTTCCTGCGCCACCAGAACTTCCAGCTCAAGTTGCATCCATTTGAGGATTCCGAGCTCTATCGGGCAGACTCCGCGTTCCGGTTGGTCGCGCCCCTTCACGATTGACGCGGACGTGAAGGGCGGGTTCCGTCGAGGGGGCCGACCCGACGGTGCTCACGCCCACGGATCGGTGATCTCCCGCAGCAGTGTCAGCGCCTCCCGCAGCTGCCTCATCCGGTGGGCGCCCAGGTGCGCGGCCCACTCCCGCTCCACCTCGGCGACGACGGCGTCGGCGACCTCCTTGGCCGCCCGGGCCCGCTCTGCCCCGCACACCAGCCGTGCCCGCTTGTCGTGCGGGTCCGGCACGCGGGTCACGTAGCCGGCCTTCTCCAGTTGGTCGACGAGGAACCCGGCGGTCTGCTTGGTGATCTGCGCCTGCGCGGCCAGTTCGGTGAGGCGTGTGCCGTGCGGCCCGACGCGCTGCAGGACCCTGGCCTGGGCCGGGGTGAAGTCGTCGAACCCTGCCTCGGCGAGCGCGGCGAACACCCGGCTCTCCAGGGCCCGGTACGGGAGGAACAGCAGCACACCCGTGTTCGGTTCGTCCTCCGCCTCCATCGAGGACACTCCCTCCGGCATGCTCGGCCGCCCTCCTTGACGATGGTCAGTTTCTCTGACTACTTTGGTCAGAGACACTGACCACTCTAGTAGGCGGGTGATTCCCGTGGGAGTCGTGCTCGACGAGGAGGCCTGCTGGCAGGCCGTCGACCGCGAGCGGGCCGGCCTGGCCGACCTCCTGGAGGGACTCGCGCCCGAGGAGTGGGACAGGCCCACGCAATGCGGCGACTGGCGGGTGCGGGACGTCGCGGCCCATCTGACCGTGGCGGCCCGCTTCAGCCGCCGTGACGTCGTCCGGGAGATGATCCGCGCCCGCGGCAACTGGAACCGGATGATCCACGACACGGGAGTCCGCGACGGCGGCCGCCCGGTCGCCGAGACCGTCGCAGACCTGCGCTCGATCATCGGATCCCGCCGCCTCGCCCCCACCACGACCCCGCGCGAACCACTCCTTGACCTGCTCGTCCACGGCCAGGACATCGCCCTCGCCCTCGGCCGCGACCGCCCGATGCCGCTGGCCCCGGCCCGTGACGCCGCCGACCGCGTCTGCACCATGCGGATCCCGCCACGCCCCTGGCCACTGCCCCGTGCCCGACTCGTCGCCACCGACATCGACTGGAGCCGAGGCCGGGGCGAGGAGATCACCGGCCCGATCGGTGCCCTGCTGCTGCTCCTGACGGGCCGCACCGAGGCGGCGGCACCCCACCTGACCGGGCTGCGCAGCGGCAGGTGACCCGGCCGGGCGCGGCGGATCGTGAAGCCTTTACGCAGGACCGCTACGCATCGGCCTCAACCGTTCCGTCGACCGCTTGTCGGCCACGGCGTGAAGAGCGCCGAGGCCGGGAGTCCGCCAGTCCCGGACACGCTGAGGCCGGTCCGTGTCCGGGGCCGGACCTCAGTCGAGCAGAGTGGCGCCGATCTCGGAGCCTGCGGCGATGCCGTACTCCCTGGGGCCGAAGAGGGTGACACCACTGGTGCTCAGGCCACTGGTGGTGCCGCGCAACTGAGCGCCAGTAGCCATCAACGAAGGCCGTGACAAACGTCCTGGAGCGCCCCGTTCAAGCCGCCACCGACGTGGACTTGGCCAGCGCGTCCCTCAGGCCGTATGCAACAGGCTTGTTGATCAGTTCTGCGGCGGTGACTCGATCCCGAGCACAGGCAGACACTCCGCAACACCGACAAGTCGGATGTCGTCACGCCGCCGCTTGGTCCACTCCTCGCGGGTCAGCCGCCAACATTGGATCTGTGCCTGCTCGCCCCGCCGGGTGTCCCAGGAGACACCGTTCGGCACGTACCCCAGAGCCTCGGAGACACGGTTCGAGGCGTGGTTGTCGACGAACGCGTCACTGCCGGCCTCACCGACCCCCAGCCCCTGGAAGGCCAGGTGCAGCACCGCCTGGCGCATCTCCTTCCCGAACCCGTCGCCGCGCACATCAGGACTCAGCCAGGAGAACGTGGTGACGGTTCTGAACCTGTCGAAGTCGACGCCGATCAGGTCCTGCATGCCTACCGGCTTCCCGTCGACGACCACGACGAAGTACAGCCGCCAGGAGCCGGCGCTGACCCGGCCCCGCCCGGACCACACCCCCCGAAGCCAGCGCCACTCGCGTTCCGGGCTGTCCTCATAGAGGGACATCGGATCGTCGAAGGGCCACGGAGGGCCCGTGGCCACTCCCTTGCGCACCGTCGGGACCAGGCGTTCCAGGAGTTCGTCCGTCGCCCCCAGCAGGGACAGGCGCGGTGTGTGCACCCGCACGTTCAACGGGGGATAGGCGGACAGGGCCGAGGCGGTCGTCGTCACGGGCGCGACCCTAGCGGTGGGCGGACGCGGCGTGCATCACATATTCGGCCTGGGCGGGACCCGCGGGACAGAACCCCCGGGCCGGCGGGACGCGCGACGATCACGGTCAGGACGAGCGAACCGCGGTGTCACGGTACGTCCACGTGACGTGATGCCCAGCTCAGGCGCAACACGGGCGGAGCGGTCACGTCCCGCCGGCATCCCCATCACCGACGGCATCCGGCACCGCCGCCGCAGAGGTGGCGCGACACCGCCGAAGGACCGCCGCTACATCCGAACAGCGCCTCCCGGCGGCCTCCACCCACCTTGGGGACGGCCGCGACGCCGCCCGATTCCGTACCCTGGCCCCATGCGCATGCGGCCCACCCTGAGCTGGACCCCGACCGAGGACCTGCCGCCGGGCACCACGGATCTGGCCCCGGTCACCGATGCCCTGAGCGCGGGCGGTGTGCTGGTGCTCAGCGGAGCGGGCATCTCCACGGAGTCAGGCATCCCTGACTACCGGGGCGAGGGCGGGAGCCTCGGCCGGCACACTCCGATGACGTACCAAGACTTCACCGCGAGTGCCCGGGCCAGGCGCCGGTACTGGGCGCGCAGCCACCTCGGCTGGCGCACCTTCGGCCGTGCCCGCCCCAACGCCGGGCACCGGGCCGTGGCCGCGTTCGAGCGGGAGGGGCTGCTCTCGGGCGTGATCACCCAGAACGTCGACGGCCTGCACCAGTCGGCCGGCAGCGAGGACGTCGTCGAGCTTCACGGCAGCCTGGCCCGGGTGGTGTGCCTGTCCTGCGGCGCTGTCAGCTCGCGCCGTGAACTCGCTGAACGCCTGGAGGAGGCCAACGCGGGCTTCGAGCCGGTGGCTGCGGGGATCAACCCCGACGGTGACGCCGACCTGAGCGACGAGCAGGTCGGGGGCTTCCGTGTGATGGCGTGCGTGGTCTGTGACGGCATCCTCAAGCCGGACGTGGTCTTCTTCGGCGAATCCGTGCCCGCACAGCGGGTGGAGCAGTGCCGTCAGAAGGTCCGTGAAGCGACGTCGCTGCTGGTCCTGGGGTCTTCGCTGACCGTGATGTCAGGGCTCCGGTTCGTCCGGCAGGCCGCCCAGGCCGGCACACCGGTGCTCATCGTCAACAGGGACCCGACCCGGGGCGATCAGCACGCCCTGACGCGCGTCGAACTCCCGCTCGGAACGGCCCTGACCGCAGTCGCCGACCACCTCGGCGTGCTCATCGACGATTGAAGTTCTCCCCTCCCTTCGAGCAGGACAAGGTCGATGGCGGCCTGCCACACGGAGTCCTCGTCGTCGGGGCCCCAGAGGCGGGCGCCTGGCCGATACTCGGTCATCCAGCCGACTTCGGTGGGTATGAAGGCATCTTGCCTGCATGGCACTTGCTTTTCTTCTTGCGTGCCGCTCCGGTTCAGTTCAAACGACCGGACCGCCGCCTTCCGCGAGGCGGCGGTCCGGTAATTCCGTCCTGCCCGGGGCAAAGCCCGCCTGAAGACGGACCCCGATCCCAGGAGCTACCGGCGCGTCAGAGCGCGCCGACGATGTCCTCGACGCGAGCCTTCGCGTCGCCGAAGAGCATCGAGGTGTTCTCCTTGAAGAACAGCGGGTTCTGGACGCCCGCGTATCCGGAGGCCATCGAGCGCTTGAACACGATGACCTTCTCCGCCTCCCACACGGTGAGGACGGGCATGCCGGCGAGCGGGCTGCCGGGGTCCTCGGCTCCGGCCGGGTTGACGGTGTCGTTGGCGCCGATCACGAGGACGACGTCGGTCTTGGTGAAGTCCTCGTTGATCTCGTCCATTTCGAGCACGATGTCGTACGGCACCTTGGCCTCGGCCAGCAGGACGTTCATGTGGCCGGGCAGACGGCCGGCCACCGGGTGGATGCCGAACCGTACGTCGATGCCCTTGGCGCGCAGCTTCGACGTGAGCTCCGCGACCGGGTACTGGGCCTGCGCGACCGCCATGCCGTAGCCGGGCGTGATGACCACCGACCGGGCCGAGCCCAGGAGTTCGGCGGCGCTCTGGGCGGTGATCTCGGTGTGCTCGCCGTAGTCGACGTCCGATCCCGAGGGTGCCTCGAGGCCGAAGCCGCCGGCGATGACGGAGAGGAACGAGCGGTTCATCGCCTTGCACATGATGTACGAGAGGTAGGCACCGGAGGAGCCGACCAGCGCGCCGGTGATGATCAGCAGGTCGTTGCCGAGCAGGAAGCCGGAGGCGGCCGCGGCCCAGCCGGAGTAGCTGTTGAGCATGGAGACGACGACCGGCATGTCGCCGCCGCCGATGGAGGCGACCAGGTGCCAGCCGAGGGCGAGCGCCAGGACGGTCACGGTGATCAGGAGCCACAGCTCCGGCGTGATCACGAACCATACGGTCAGCGCGACGAACAGGACCAGCAGGCCGAGGTTCAGGGCGTTCTTGCCCGGCAGCACCAGCGGCTTGGAGTCGATCTTCGCCGCGAGCTTCAGGTACGCCACGATTGAGCCGGTGAACGTCACCGCGCCGATGAACAGGCCGATGAACACCTCGGCGTGGTGAATGCCCAGTGTGCCGAGTGCGTCCAGGGCTCTGGCCTCGTGGCCGTCGGGGTCGTGCTCGACGTTCAGGTAGCCGTTCCAGCTGACCAGTACGGCGGCCAGGCCGACGAAGGAGTGCAGCAGCGCGATGAGTTCGGGCATGCCGGTCATCTCGACGCCGCGGGCCCGCTGCAGGCCGATCAGTGCTCCGACGACCATCGCGATCGCCATCAGGGCGAGACCGGCGGTGCTGATGTCGCCGTCCACCGCGAGCACCACCGTCGCGACGAGCGCGACGCCCATGCCGAGCATGCCGAACGCGTTGCCGAGCCGTGCCGACTCGTGCTTGGAGAGTCCTGCCAGCGCCAGGATGAACAGCAGCGCGGCAACAAGGTAGGCCGCTTGTGCGGCGAGGGTCGCAGACATGTCAGCTCCGGTTGAACATGGCGAGCATGCGACGCGTCACCGCGAAGCCGCCGAAGATGTTGATACTGGCGAGAAGGATCGCCACGGACGACAGCACGGTGACCGCCGCGTTCGAGTGGCCGATCTGCAGGAGCGCTCCGACGACGATGATCCCGGAGATCGCGTTCGTCACCGACATCAGCGGCGTGTGCAGCGCGTGGTGCACATGCCCGATCACGTAGTAGCCGATCACGATCGCGAGGACGAAGACGGTCACGTGCGGCAGCAGTGCCGCCGGTGCGAACCCGGCGGTGAGGAAGAGCGCCAGCGCGCCCAGGGCCACGCCGCCGAACTTCTGCTTCGCCGTCATCGGCGGCTTCTTCGGCGCAGGCTCCGTCGCGGGAGCCGTGGGCGCGGCCGGGGCCGCGGAGACCTGGACCGGGGGAGGCGGCCATGCCGACTCGCCCTTGCGTACGACGGTGATCGAGCGCTGCACCGGGTCGTCCCAGTCGAGGACCAGGCTGCCGTCCTTGTCCGGCGTCATCAGCTTCAGCAGGTTCACCAGGTTCGTGCCGTACAGCTGCGACGCCTGTGCGGGCAGCCTGCCCGCCAGGTCGGTGTAGCCGATGATCGTCACGCCGTTCTGGGTGACGACCTTCTCGCCCTTCACGGTGCCCACGACGTTGCCGCCGTTGGCGGCCGCCATGTCGACGATCACCGAACCCGGCTTCATGCTCGCGACCATCTCCGCCGTGATCAGCGTCGGCGCGGGGCGCCCGGGGATCAGCGCGGTGGTGATGACGATGTCGACGTCGCGGCACTGCGCGGCGTAGAGCTCGGCCTCGCGCGCCTTGTAGTCGTCGCCCATCTCCTTGGCGTAGCCGGTCTTCGAGACCTCGACCTCCGGGGACGCGATCGACAGGTACTCGCCGCCGAGCGAGCGGACCTGGTCGGCCACCTCCGGTCGCGGGTCGGTCGCCCGTACGACCGCGCCGAGCGAGCCCGAAGCACCGATCGCCGCCAGACCGGCGACGCCGGCGCCCGCGACGAGCACCTTCGCCGGCGCAACCTTGCCCGCGGCGGTCACCTGCCCGGTGAAGAACCGCCCGAACTCGTGCGCGGCCTCGATGACGGCCCGGTACCCGGCGATGTTGGCCATGGACGACAGCACGTCCATCGACTGCGCGCGGCTGATGCGGGGCACGGCGTCCATCGAGAGCGCGGTGAAGGGGCGCCGGCCCAGATCCTCGACCATGTCCGGGTCGAAGGCCGGTGCGAACAGGGCGATGACTGTCGCCTCCGGCCGGATCCGGTCCAGCTGGGACGGACCGGGGGCATTGACCCCCAGCACCACGTCTGCGGCCGCCGCGTCGCCGACGGTCGCGCCGGCGGCCTCGTAGGCGTCATCGGTGAAGCCGGCCGCGACACCCGCGCCCGGGTCGACGACGACCTCGTACCCCAGTTTGCGGATCTGTTCGATCGTGGCCGGGGTGGCCGAAACGCGACTCTCACCCGCCCGCGCTTCCTTGAGGGCTCCGACAATCACGAAGTTCTCCGTTCGCTGCTCTGGCCGTCGACGGCGTGCAGAAGGGCTCGACTCTGAAGCGAGTTCTCGTCCGGTCAGAATCGATCTGCCGGCACCTCAATCGGAAGCATGTCAGCCGTGATCAATGCCACACCACCGGTCGCAACCGACGTGAAACGAGTGGAAATCCGGCACCGGATGGCGCAAAGCGCGGTGCGAGCCCCGACCGGCCACCCGCCCCGCCAGGACGCGAGGGCCGCCAGGACCCGGTCCTCCACCGACGGGCTCCAGGGCGGCCGTGTCCTTCATGCCCCCCTTTGCTCCGCCGCACGGAGTCGCCGAGGTGCTGACGGCGCCTGACGCGGATCGACTTTCGCTGACGTCGAGATGGTGAGCGATCTGCCCATTCGCCCGACCTGGTGCGCTGTTGGAACGTTCCTCGCGGTCTGGTGGAGTAGACCCGATCCGGCCTGGTCGAAGTCCGCGGGCGTCGAGGCCGCGTCTCCCGTACACCCCGCCCGCCGCGGCCTCTTCGCCGTTCACCGCGGCGGGCGGGGTGTACGGGTTCAGGACGACAGGGTGGCGTGCGTCCGCATGGCGTAGTGGTTGGCGCGGTACACGTCGTGGACGTTGTTGCCGGCTATGCGCAGCAGCGCCTCGTCGTTCTCACACAGCGAGGACAGGTCGAGGTTGTGGGAGCCGGTGAAGGTCCACCTGGTGTCCGGCTGGCTCGCGTAGTTCCCTTCCACGAGAAGGTACTTGGAGTGAACGAACATGGGGATCGTAAATCTAACGGTGGATCCGGAGGACATGGGAAGAACGTCAAGTGACCATAATCTCAATAGAGTTGAAGACCGCTGAGCTCGTGGAGGGCTCGCAGGGCCGACCGGTCCGGCCCCGCGTCCGGCGATCGACTGACCGCGATGCTGTTGGAGCGGGCACGGGTCGGGAAGGGCTGCAGCTCACCGGGCAGGGTGGGCCGCAGCGGCGGCTGAACAAGCGGTCGCCGCAGCTCTGCGGTCCACGCTGCTGGCCAGGATGTGCCGGGCGGGCGGCCGACGGTCCTCGGCGGCACCGCCAAGGGCGACCTCGACAAGGAAGGCGCACGACTGAGCATGGTGGCCGAGGCGTTCACCACCCCCGCGATGCAGGTGATTGAGGAGACTCTCCGCTGGAACCCGCCCTTCCCGCTCGGGGTGCGCCCCTTCGCCGTCGAGGACGTCGTCATCGGCGAAGCGGTCATCCCCGCCGGTGGCCGTGTCTGGGTCTCGATCGCGTCTGCGAACCGGGACGAGCGGGAGTTCCAGCGCCCTCATGATTTCGACGTCGGCCGTGGTTCCTCACACCTGGCGTTGGGCCACGGAATCCACTATTGCCTCGGTGCCCCCCTTGCACGGTTGGAGGCCGAGGTAGCTCTTCGTGCTCTCCTCGACCGGTTCCCCGCCCTGGAACTGGACGCACGGGACGGGGAACCGCAGTGGCATTCCTCGTTCCACAAGCGAGGTCTGCGGAGCCTGATGGTCACCACTTGAGATCGGCGCATTGTGGCTGGGATCAGACGGCTGGCACCGTGCTGCGTCGGCTGAGGGGACATCGACGACGTATTCGGTGGTAGCCCGTGATCCGCAGACCGGCGTGTCGGGGGGCGTAAGGTGATCGGCGACCGTGTCCGGCCGGCAAGGGCGGAGGTGTTCAGGAGTTCGCGCGGAGCGTTCCCGCTTCCGGCAAGCCGCTCCAGGAGCTGCCGCTGCAGCGGTCGAGGTCCTGGTCGAGGTCGGTAGGCATCTGGCGCGAGCGGAGCGGGATGTCCGCTGTGGCCCGACGACGGCCTCCCTCGCCCTGCTCAGGTCGTACTCACGGCCGTATCGGAGGACGGACCGGACCGTCCGGCGGGGTCCGGGTGCGGGAAAGCGGCCGCGGGGCGGGCCCAGGTCGGGAGGGTTGCTGCGGCAGGGCCCGGATGCGCCTGCGGGTCACGTGCGCCACCATGGTGCTTGAGGAGCGCCGAACTGCACAACGTCCGCTCCGCGTCTCCGGGCCGGTGCCACGACGGCGATCCGCCCGCCGTCCGCAGAGCATCTGTCTCCTACGTGGCCGGAGCCGTGCACCCTTCTCTTGCCGTGCGAGCCCAGCCGCCTGGCCCCCATGGCCGACCCTGAGCACACCGCCCGTACACCCTGCGCTGCAGGAAGGCCGAAGTGCGATGAACAACAGCTTCCCCAAGCCCGTGATCGATGCCATGGCGGACCGCGCTATGCGCCTGCACCACATGCTGTGGCACTACGCCCGGGACAACTGGGCGGTCCTGACCCCCGAGGAGCAGGACGCGCTCCGGCAGAACGGCTGGGAGCCGCCGCGCCCGTCCCTGACAGCGCCGGACCCGACCGGAACACCTGCCGTCGAACTCGACAACGGATCGGGCGAGGACTTCCTCTACATGCACCGGCAGATGATCGCCTCCGTGAACGAGATCCTTGCCGACTTGGGCGACCCCCAGCACCCGCGCGTCGAGGGCTGGCCCACCATTCCTGCACCGGACGACGATGACTACCCGGTCCCGGACCCGTTCGACATCCCCGGAGCCCCGGGGTTCGCCAACGCCATCCGGAGCGCAAAGACCGAGGCATCGCTCCATCAGATCCGCGCGTGGGAGGCCGACTTCACGAATCCTGATCGGCTGCGTCAGTGGACACTGCGGCAGTTCGGCGCCCGGATCGAGTTCAGTATCCACAACCGGCTCCATCTGCGCTGGTCGGCTCAGTTGCCCGAGTACCGGCTCGACGATGACATCGACGTCGACCCCCGGTTCGACGACGCCAGCTACAACTGGCTCGCCGACACCTACTCCGCCCATGTGAGCCCGATCTTCTGGAAGCTCCACGGCTGGGTGGACGCGCGACTCGACGACTGGATGGCGGCCAACGCCCTGACGGGCGAGGTCCCTTGGAGTTTCGACCCGCCCTGGAGCGGTCCGGCCGGACACCACCACCATCACCCCGTGGCGGGACTCATCCTGCGAGCCCGGCCGGGAAGCAGCGAGGCCGACAGCCTCACCACGCGCCGGGAGGCCCTGGAGACGACGGTCGAGTACCTCAAGCGGGCAGGCGTCCGCGAACGGGCCCGCTTCCCCGTCCTCGCCGACCTGTGAGCAGTCTCGGTGCCAGGGATCGCTCGGCGAACCGGGGGGTCAGCCGTCCCGCTTCACCGCGAGGAAGCTGGCGGTCTGACCTGCCCGGGCCAGGGTCCCACCACTGCCGTGGTCCTTGGCGCGCAGCACGGTCCCGGCGAGTGTCATGCGCTGGTTGACGCCCGACTCCCAGCGGCGCAGGACGAATCCGTCGTACTCGTAGTGGAAATCGGCGATGGGCGTACCCGTGCGGCCCTTGCCCGTCACGGTGAAAGCCAGTGGCGACGACGCCGACACACGGCCGACGATGTCCATGGCCAGGGGCTCACTGTCCGAGGAGCCGGGGAAGACCAGCTCACCGCTGATCGCCCCTGTCTGATCGGTGGCGAGCCTCAGCTCCAGTTCCGCGAACCGGAGTTTGTTGAAGTCCTCGACCATCTCCTGCCGGTTGAGGAAACTCCGGTAGGTGTAGGTCCCCGTCAGTTCCGCCGCATTCATCGGGCCTCCCGAAAGCTGTGATGAGCAGGAAACGCGTGGGAGATCCTGCCTCCGACTGCCACGCTGTTCCGGGGCGACCCGCCGGGTCACGGCCGCTTCTCACCCTGCCGGCCCGGCGGAACAGCACCGCACGAGTGCCTCTGACAGCTGCCCGTTCCGTGCGAGGGATCTGGTTACTGGAATCAGATGCCGGAATCGGGGTGGTCCACAGAGACCGCACGATGCCACCACTCGAGGGCCTCGGCGTGCCGCCAGCAGGCGTGGACAGGCGTCTGAGACGGCACGGGCCGCTGGCCGATCAGCGCGGTCGAATCCGCTCGCCGGAACCGCCGCACCTCCTTCGGCCGGACCCCGATCCGCTCGCCGGGCGCCTGGACGGCACCGTCCGGCTGAACGTCGACGCCGAGCAGCACGACAGCCCGGTGATCGGGCTGTCCGTCACCGAGCTGCGCCGCTTGGTCGACGGCGCCGAGGTTGACCTGAATGGCTTCCTCGCACTGGCTGCCGGCTGGGCGTCGCAGTACCTGCCCGGCCATCGCGTTCCGTCGGAGGCGGGGAGACCTGGCCGAGCGGCGCTGCATCCGCTGAGAACGCCTACCTCCTGAATGGGGCAACGCCAAGAGCCGACAAGCCCCGCTGGAAGCCGTCATCAAGGGCGTATCGAGTCAGATCGCCGCTTCCGGACGGAGGACTTCACCTACGGCAAGATGACGAACCGGGCCAGGCCGGGCAACCATGAGCCAGGGCCTTTCGGCATCTCGCGACACAGCGCGACCAGCGGGCAGGATGGCCTCATGACAAAACTTTCCGCACGGTCGGTCCGCCGTGACTCCACGGGGTCAGTACCGTCGCTGTGGTCGCAGGACTCCGTGCTGTCGATCGGCTCCGTGGGATCGGTGCTGTCCGTGGGGTCCGTCGGCTCCGTCCTGTCGGTCGGCTCGATCGGTTCCTCCCAGTCGCTGATCTCCGTCGGGTCCTGGCTGAGCACAGGATCGCTGCTTTCCGCGCAGTCCCGGTGGTCGGTGCTCTCCTGGCGTTCCTCTCGCAGTCTCCTGGCCGCGGGAGCGGTGGGGGCGGTGGCCACAGGCGCCCTGCTGCTGGCCCAGGCGCTCAGCACGGCCGAAACCGGCACCGAATAACCGGGACGCCCCGGGTCAGGGCCGCCCCGGTCGCACCAAAAGGCCCCCGCCCCGCGAGAAGCGCGCGAGGCGGGGGCTGTCTGTGGACAGCCTGTCGACAAGCGGACGGCTGACACCCGTACATGGCCGTGCCGACGGCACCCCGGGCCCGTGAACGAGCAGTGCCCATCGCACACCTGCCCGACACGGCGCTGCCGTCCGGAGACGGCGCCCTGGTGAAGTACACGGCGCAGGTGCGGTGTAACCACACGGAACACCGCCGGAACCGTACGACAACGATGCTCACCTCCCGGCATTCGCCGTTGACCGAGAGACGACGCTTCCGGCGCTCCTTCTCCCAAGCGAGCGCTGGCGCGCCTCGAGCGGGCGGCACCCAGCGTTTGTCGATGGGAGCGGCTGTTCTGGAGCCGCCTGACGCCGATCCGCGCGGGTGGGTCAGGAGTAGTCGCCTCGCTCGGCGCGGCGCAGGATGTCGCGTTCCCGGCCGCTCTGGTCGTCGGGGGAGTCCTCGTGGTCGACGACGATGGTGTCGCGGGTCGGCTTGGCGCGCCGGTAGGCGCCGTAGACGTCGGATGCCTTCACCACGAGGGCGTCCCGGTGTTCGGCCGGCCAGGCCTGGATCAGGTACGACTCGGCTGCCTTGTCCACGGTCAGTCCGGTGGCGAGGTCTCTGCCTCGTGCGTGGACGCGTAGCCGGTAGCTGCCCGGGCCCTGCGACGCCAGGCTCGGCAGGTCTGCGGGGTCGTCCATGTAGGGGGTGACGAGGATGCCCCCGGAGAGGGAGTGGCATGAGATCTCGGCGATCTCTTCCCAGCCCGGGGAGGGCTCGGGCGGCCGGGAGTGCGGTTCGACGGTGACGTGGACGTCGCCGGTGTGGATCCCGGTGATCACCTCAACGGCGCCGCCGGTGGCGGAGACGAGCCCGGTGCGGGATGCGCAGAGGTCGTCGGCCACGGGCCCTTCCGGGTCGGTGATCTCGAAGAGGTGATACTGAGCGAGTACCAGCGCAGTTGGCGTGCGTGCGGGCTCGTTCACGATGCTTGCTTTCTCTTCTCGGGGCCCCTGGGTCTGGTTCCTGATCCACACCAGGAAGGGGGTCTTCGGGCCGTGTCCGCGCTCTATGCTGCCCGCTCGCGCCATGAAGGTGGCCCTGTCAGCGCGAGTGATCGGCCAGGGTGAGGAGAAGATGTGCCGTCTCCGGCCGTACATGGCCGGAATGAGCTCCGGCAGGTCCGCCTCCGCGTGCGAACACCTCGCTGGCGTCGATGCTGACGAAGCGGTGATCCAGGTCCTTCAGGGGATAGGTGTCGGCGGTGCTCCGCATGCGGATGCTCGAGACCGGCGCGGGTGCGGTCCCGATGCCGGAGTGGCTGATTCCGGTTCGTTTCTCGGCCCGCAGGTGCCAGAAGCCTGTGGCGCGGTCGTGCTGCGAGTAGGCGCCGGAGACCTCAGCCCGTACCAGGCGCGGCTCCTCCTGCGCGCTCTGCATGCCCAGGGCACCGACGGAGCGACGGTCCGCGAGACCTTCACCACCGTCTCCGCCCGCTGATCCCACCTCATCAGGAGACACCCGCACGTGCGAGCTGAGCGGTGGCGTGTCCTGGTGGGGAGGGAGTGAGCTGACCGACCCGGTCGAATACCGCGGCCAGCGTGCCATGGGGTGCGGCATCAACCGCCTCTCACGCCACCGGGTGGTAGCCCCGGTTCGGCAAGCCCGCCGCCCGCTGTCTGGTCACCGTCGGCATCACGCCATCGGTGAAGGGCTTCACCTGCTTCGAAACCGCCCTGCTAGCCGCGCTCGGGCCAGACGAGGCCCTGATCGGTCCAGATGACACCCTTGTTGCGGCACAGGCAGAAGGGGTGGCCGATTGGGTCGGCGTAGACACGGAAGCCGTAGCCGTCGGGGTCGACGCAGTCCCGCTGCAGGGTCGCGCCGAGGGCCAGGACACGGCGCTGTTCGGCCTCGATGTCGTCGACTTCGAAGTCGAGGTGGAACTGCTTGGGGTGCTCGCTGTCGGGCCATTGCGGGGCGCGGTAGTCATCCACCTGGATGAAGGCCAGTTCGATCTCGCCGACCTGGATACCGGCCCAGTTCTCGTTGCTGCCCTCCTTGACCGGGAGTCCCAGCACGTCGGAGTAGAAGGCTGCCAGCTTCATCGTGTCCGGGCAGTCGATGATGAAGTCGGTGAGTCGTAGCATCCCGTGATCTTGTCACAAGATCAAAAGCACGTGCGGTCTCTGGCGGATCCGGAGGGGTTCTTCTCTGCCGGGTCCCAGGCGCGGCTGCGAGCGCCCCTCATGTTCGGCTGAGGCTTCTGGAGACGTCACATGCCGTAGGCGTCGGCGAGGCCGGCGGCCTGGTCGACCATGCGGATCGGGACGCGGCCCGATCCGTGCGCGTCGTTGAAGGACGGCACCGTGTCGACGTTGGCGAAGCGTCTGCGGATCGCGTCCAGGAGCACGGCGGCCGCGTCGGCCTCCAGTCCGCGGTCGCCCCCTGCCTCGGCGCGGATGGCTCCGAGCATGCAGACGGCGCCGTTCTCGTCGACGAGCGTGCCGGAGCACCAGCCGTCGGTGAGCAGCCGCTGGTGGGCGCGCTGCAGCAGGGCCGCTACCGGTGTCGGGTACAGCTGCGGGACGAGGACGGGTCCGGTGTCGAGGGGGCCGGTGATGACGTCCGCCAGGTTGACGGGTTCGGTCTCGATGTGGGCGGTGTTGACCTCGTAGGCGACCTTCGCTGCGTCGAGCCGCACGGTCATCGCCGCGTCGATGAGAGCGAGGCGGGCGTCGAGGGTCAGATCCGCCCACGGTGGGGTTCCTGCGGTGGCCGGTGCGGTGGCTGTCGTTGCGGGAGAGGGGCACATGAGGGGCTCCCTGCGGCGGCGAAGAGGCGGGTCGGGCAGACTTCGACGCCGGGCGTCGGGGCGTCTGTCGGCGGAGGTGGCCGAGACGAAGACGGTGCTGATCGCTTGCGGACGGCGGGAGTGCTGACGGCCACTCGGCGGTGCAGAGGAGGACGGCGTTCGGCGCCGTGTCGATGCCGAAGCGCTCTGCCTGCTGCTCCGCTTCGAGGCCGTTGAGTATTGCCTGGAGCCGGCCGCTCGTGTCGGACGTGCGAGGTGTCGCGGGGTTGATCCGCACGGGATTCCCCCGAGTGGTCGAGCAGGCGGCACCGGGGCCTTCGGCGTCCGAGTCTGCATCGGGGGAGCGCAATGACGCAGGGCGCCGACGGGTGCCCGCGCCGGACCCGCACATGATGTGCGACACCGGTGGACGTGAGCGCACCGCGGACCGCTACGCCCGGCCATTGGAGCGCTGCGGACTCCGGCTCGTCGGGTACAGCCCGCTCCCGTTCGAGGCGTCCCGTTGCGGGCCCACGGAAAGGTAACGGGGCGTGCCCTACCCGACCGCCCGGTACACCTGCCAGCCCGTCGCGATCCTGACGCGGCTGCCGAAGGAGCCCTTGCCGTTGCCGTTGAGGCGCCACAAGCTGCCGGAGGTGTCCCGGACCACCATGTCCGTACGGCCGTCGCCGGTGAAGTCGCCCGCGCCGACGACCGCGTTGCAGGAGGCGCCCCAGTCGGTGAAGACCTTCACCCTGGCCTCGAACCCGCCGGTGCTCGTGGCAGTGGCGTCGAGGCGCCACAGCTCGTTGGACCGGTCCTGGGCGAGGAGGGCACCGCGGCCGTCGCCGTTGAGGCCGCCGACGCCGACGGGCTTCTTGTAGCCGGTCCAGCGGGAGCCGATCTTCAGGCGCGCCGCGAGCCTGCCGGTGCTGGTGCCCCTGTAGAGATAGACGTCACCTGTCGAGGCCTGCCGGGCGATCAGGTCCGGCCGCCGGTCGCCGTTGACGTCACCCGGCGAGGTCAGCACGTCGTACTGGTTCCATCCGGTGCCGAGCGAGGTGTACGGCGTCGAGGGCGTCACCGCTGCCCAGGACGGCCACGAGGCGGGCGGTGCGCGGTGGCGGGGCCGCAGGCGCACCTGCTCGGCGCGGTGTCGGCGTCGCTCCCGGCGGCTCAGCCTGTCGGGCTCCTGCGGGAGCCGGCAGACCGCGGCGTGTCCGTCGGAGAAGCGCACGGCGATCACGGGTTAGGCGTCGCCGCCGGGCGCACCCTCCACCGCGATCGCCTGGACGGCCTGAGCGTGCGGGGCGAGCCCGAACCCCGGGCCGTCGGGCCACGGGGGCACCAGCCAGCGGTCGATCCGGCCGGTGGCGCGGTCGAGGGCGCACAGGCACCGTTCGCTGTCGAGCCGGGTGTTCTCCTCGCCGCCGGAGTCCAAAGGGCTGAGGAGTGCCAGATCGCGCCGTACCGGCATGACCGGGCGAGCGACGCCGGACACCCACACAATCGATGCGGTCGATGGTCGTCTCGCCGCTGAAACACGCCTGCTCGAACCCGGTTGTCAGATCGCAGCTGGTGGCCGCGCCCGAACTGACCCGTTGCACTGTGTTCGCCCCTACGCCGCCAGCGGATTGGGTTCTCTGCGGGAACCGTACGGCAGTCGATACCGCGGTGGCTCACCACACCATGGACCGGTCTCAGCGGTGTTGGGGATCGTTCACCCATGGATGATGACGAAGCGCGTGATCTGGCCGTGGAGTTCCTGCTGTCACAGGAAGCCGATGCTGCCCAGTGGAAGATGCACGGACCTTCGCGCGAGTCTGTGGCCTCGCCGTCAGGCAAGCGTGAACGCTGGGTGTTCGGCTTCTGGCCGTCCAGTGGATCGGGGGACGAACCGACGCACAGGGTGGCTGTGGATCCTGAGACGCGAGCGGTGTCCTTACTGTGAGTTGAGCTTGATGGGTGGCGGTGGTCCCGAAATAGGCCGGCACGATCGGCGTGGACACCGGACTCGTCGTCAGTTGCTTCGTCGACGTGCCCTTGCCGGAAGACTGACGCGGCGCCGGCCCGAGCCAGCTCCTGCGCAAGAGTGCGGGTCGACTTCACCGTTCACAGTAACGGCGACATCGGATCACCCCGCTCGACCGGTGCCAGCTGCACGGGCCGCAGCTCCGCAACAAAGGCAAGGTGAGCGGTCAACCCCCTTCAGAGGCCGGTCGGGACACGGCCGCGCCGAGGCGGGACGCCAGGTCGGCGACCGCATCCCGAAGCTCCGTCCCGCCCTCGACGTGGAAGGCGAACGGGACCGCCGCCAGCCACTCCGACGCGTACATCG
Organism: Streptomyces sp. NPDC005017; assembly: GCF_042873115.1. Classification (NCBI taxonomy): domain Bacteria; kingdom Bacillati; phylum Actinomycetota; class Actinomycetes; order Kitasatosporales; family Streptomycetaceae; genus Streptomyces; species Streptomyces sp. NPDC005017. Next base: position 217,803 of record NZ_JBIALD010000014.1, read on the forward strand.
CCGGGTTGCGGGTAGTGCCGACGAGCACGCATTGCTCTCCCGCCGCCCCGACGGGTTCGAGCCGTCCCATCGGCGGCCCGGCCCACGGGGCGACCCGCTCCACCGGTGCGTCGAAGAGCACCCGTGTGGGATAGGCCCATCCGGTGCCGAGGTTCTCCTCCAGCACCGTGACCGGGTCGAGGTCCTCCGGCATGCGGAACCCGACCGCGCTCTCCTCGGCCGCCAGGACCCGGTCGACCCGGTAGGTGCGCACGGCGTCCGCGCGATGGGAATGACAGAGCAGGTACCAGCGGGCCCGGCGTACGACGACCGCCCACGGGTCCACCTCCGCCTGCCACTGGTTGCCGGCCTCGCTGCGATAGGTGATCACCACGCGCCGCCGGGACGCGATCGCGTCCACCAGGGCGCTGGTGACGGCGGGATCGGCGTAGGCCGCACCCGGATCGGGCGCGGCGGCTGCGTGCTCGCGCAGCGCGGCCGCCTGACGCCCGATCCCCTCGGGCAGCGCGTGGATGACCTTGCCGAGGGCGGAACCGACGAGGTCCCCTGGGTCGGTGGCGGCGGGCCGGCCGTCGAGCACGGCCATGACCAGGCTGAGCGCCTCGGTCTGGGTGAAGCTCACCGGCGGCAGCCTGGTCCCGCGCCGCAGCTGGTAGCCGCCGTGCGGGCCGCGCACGGAATCCACGGGGATGCCGGCCTCCCGGAGGATCGCGACGTAGCGGCGTGCGGCGCGATCGGTCACCCCGAGCCGCTCCGCGAGCTGCTCGGCCGTCGTGCCGGGACGGGTCTGCAGGATCTCCAGGGTGCGCAGTGCGCGGGCGGTGGGGCTCGTTCCGGTCTCCACCCCGGACAGCGTAGGCGGCTTCCCGGCAATCAGGAAGCAGATCGTCCTGAACCCCTCCTAGCATGGCAACGCCCGCTCGCGCACGGCCGCGTCCACTCGGCGTTCGGCTGCTGTCTCCGCCTGCAACCTCGACGGAAAGTTGACCTCACTATGGAAATCCTGCTCATCGGTGGTCTGTGGCTGGACGGCACCGCATGGGACGCGGTGACACCGCCCCTTGAGAAGCTCGGTCACCGCCCGCGGCCGGTGACCCTTCCGGGCCAGGGCGACGGACGCTCCTCCGCGACGCTCGACGAGCAGTTGGCGACGGTCCTCGCCGCCATCGACGCAACTGCGGAGAAGCCCCTGCTCGTGGCGCACTCGGCCGCCTGCGCCCTCGGCTGGATGGCCGCCGACGCGCGCCCGGACCGGGTGGCCGGGCTGGCGCTGATCGGCGGCTTCCCCAAGGCGGACGGCCGGACGTACGCCGACTTCTTCGAGATGCGCGACGGCGCCATGCACTTCCCCGGCTGGGGCCCTTTCGAGGGCGCGGACAGCGCCGACCTCGACGAGGAACTGCGCCGGCGCATCGAAGCCGATGCCGTCCCTGTCCCCGAGCAGGTGGCCAGGGGTGTGGTCCGGCTGTCGGACGAGCGCCGCTACGACGTTCCGGTCGTGGTGGTCTGCCCGGAGTTCACCCCGGAGCAGGCCCGCGAATGGATCGCCGCCGGCGACGCGCCGGAGCTCGCCAGGGCCAAGCAGGTCGAGTTCGTCGACATCGACTCCGGCCACTGGCCGATGTTCACCAAGCCGGCCGAACTCGCCCGTCTCCTCGGAGCAGTGGCAACCGGACACTGACCGAACGGCGCCATGACCGTGGGCTACACCGCCCGTCGGCTGAACGCCTTGACCTGGGACGTGTTCACCGAACTCGCCGAACGCAACAACAGCATTCCCAGAGGCTGTTGGTGGATCGGCCACCGCCCCATCGGAACGGTCACACTGCACATCGAAGCCTGTCACCCGCCCGTCGGTAGAGAGTCGCCGGAGCCTCTCCACGCCTGTCTCCGTTCGCCAGAGCGGCTCGACCAGACACTGCGAACCATGTCGCCAAAGCGGTATCTTCCGCGTGCAGTTGGTGGAGCAAAGCGCGGTCCTCGTTGGTGACGGCAGTCCTGGTGTGGCGGTAGACGAGGGCAAAAGCCGTGGTTGGGGGCACAGTTGCGCTGTTGAGACTGAGAGTGCGTGGCCGATGCGACGCCGCCACCAGCTGAACCCCGAGCCGCCTGAGGCATGCTCTCCCGTGAGCTGTGCCCGCATTCTGGTCGACGCGGCACCCAGTCGGCCCGCGCCGCTAGCGTCCCAGCACGGACTGATCACCGGGGGTTGGGTATGGATCTGGAAGCCGTGGAGCTGGCGGGCACACACGTACGGCTGGAACCGCTCGCACCAGGGCACCACCGTGGCCTGTGCGAGGCGGTCCAAGACGGTGAGTTGTGGACGCTGAACGTAACGCTCGTCCCCCATCCCCGCGACGTGGGGGCGTTCATAGACGACGCACTCGCCGCTCATGCGGCCGGCAGCCAGCTCGCGTTCGCGACCATCGACCTGGCCACGGGGCGCATCGCCGGATCAACCCGGTTCATGGCGGTCAACCTGCCGAATCGCAGGCTGGAGATCGGCTTCACCTTCCTCGGTCGGTCCTGGCAGCGTACGGCGGTCAACACCGAGGCCAAGCTGCTGATGCTCACCCACGCCTTCGAGACGCTTGGGATGAATCGCGTCGAGTTCCTCACGGACGTCCGAAACAACGCCTCGCGGGCCGCCATCGCTCGTCTCGGAGCCACCCATGAGGGGGTCCTGCGCCAGCACATGGTCATGCGTGACGGCTGGGTCCGTGACTCCGCGCTCTACAGCATCACCGGCCCTGACTGGCCCGACACGAAGAACTTGCTCATGGCCCGCCTCGACCGACGCCATCCGTCCGCCTCCTGATCGCTCAGAACGCCGACGGGAGGCGTGGGGACGAGCCGCCCTGTCCGCGTGTACACCGAGACGCTAGAGAGGGACAGTCGGCCGACGACCGGTGTGGGTGAATGACGCGGGATCGGAGGTCGGAGAAGCGTCGGGACGGAGTGTCGGGTTCTCCCAGACACGCCTCGAAAGCACGTCCGTTCTACATGTCCACGGGCCAGGATCCTCCGCAACGGAGGGGATCTTTCACAGGTTCACACAGACCGGGCGGGTGCTGCGGCGCTCGCGCCCGGCACCGCTGCCGCCAGCCTCGCGCTGCCCGCCACCGACGCCGTCGCGGCCACGCCGTGCGCGACCGGGGTCTGGAAGGCGTCCTACTGCGCCAACGCCTGCTCTCGACGAACCAGTCACGCAGGCTGCACGACCACCGCTTCCACCGGCACCCCGAAGAAGACCGTCTGCGACAGCTCGATCCACGAGAACTACGGCGCCGGCGACCCAGCAGGCGTCCCGCTGCTCTCGACGACTCAGTCACGCGGGCTGCACGACCACCAGCCCTGGCTGTGCGACATCCGCTTCGGTGATCGGCATCAGGCCTGGCACTATGCGCGTCGCGGCCACCTGGTTGCGTGCCGCAGGACGGATCCACCCGGCAGGGGACGGATGCGGGCCGGGGCGCTCCGACTCTCCGACCAGCGTTACTGACTTCGGCTCGTTAGGGTGACGTCGATTCGTCGAGGGTGAGGCCGGTGCCGGCTATGAAGCCGTCGAGGGTGTGGGGGCGGTACTGAAGG